>JAKPFY010000310.1 GCA_029551185.1 Bacillota bacterium | reverse complement strand
TGAAGGCTCTCCGTCCTTCTTTTTCCAAGTACTCCGCCGCACGTACCTTAATCCCAGGGTTCTATAGAAACTCCTTTGGGTCACTCCCACGGCTCCCCCGTACGGTACTCGGTACTGTACCCACATTAACTTTACTCAGTCAGAGGCGGAATCGAGCACCGGAAGGCGCGTGTCATGTCTGTAAACTTTGTGGTGGCAGATTCTTTTTGGTTTTTTGCAAGTAGCGAGGGTCTAGCTTAACCCCGGCAACAATAGACGTAAGCTGGGGATAAGCTCGCCGTATGCCCCAGATAGTCATTGGTCGCCCAATTCGCGTAAGCCCCACTCTCCTGGAGAGGAATCCTCCTATCTTCGTAACGGCGCCAATTGACGTCAAGGTATCCACAAGTATATATGACTCCTTTGATACTCCGCAAAGTTCAAATATGCTCTCCACTGCGCGCCATACAATCTTTCTTGCCGGTCCCATGCCGAGGACGTACACGTCGCATCCTGCGTCATCAGTTCCCATGTACATGCAAAGGCCTAGTTGAGCAGTGGTTGCTTTATCATAGTAAGGCAAATTCATGATATCCTGTGAGTATGGCACCCTGTGGACAGGCAGATTTCCAAGATGGATGGCTGCAGCTACCACCGAAGAGTGGGCACTGCCGTAGCAGCAATATATGACCTTCACTCTTAACGAACCCCCACGCTATCTACCAGGACCTTGTCCAACCAACATAAGAAACACTCCGGAGCTCACTGCCTTACGCGTTTTCCGGAGTTGATCAGGACATAGACTATGCCGGCTACAACGATTATCCCGATAATCCATGCTAAGGCTCTACCCGGAGAACCGCCTTCCAAACCCTTTGCAGGCCCGGATGCTGATACTACCGGCGCAATGGCAGATGCGAAAAGCCCTACAGCCCTTTCTGCTTCTTCCAGCTTGTTGGTGTGAGCACCAACCTCCATGAGCACGGCTCTGGGTAGCATGTCTTGATTGTAGTTTCCTTGTGCCCAAAGGATTCCCTTGACGAGGCCCGGCATTTTTGAGTCAGCAGCTCGCTTCAGCTGTTTTGCGAATAGGAGGTTCTGCCCCCTCGTTTGGTTTTGCTGACCTATAACCAGAGTTATCTTGGTTATTTCCTCTCCTGCTACAGTAGCTCTATAGGCCTCAGGAGGAACAGCATCTCTATGAATGTCAAAGGCAGCGATAGGTTGCTTTTTCAACAACTGAGCCAGGGTCCGCCTTGAACGAGCGTATGCTCCGCCGTCATGAGGATTATGATTATCAGTGGCTCTTTCCACATTAAAACCTTGCTTCTTAAGGGCCTGCTCAAATGCAGCAGCAACCTTGTAAACATCACCCCAGTCCTTTGTCGATGAGCCGCTTGACGGTTCATAGGACTCGTCGCTATGTGTGTTATACAAGACCACTGTCCCGCCTGTTTGTTGCTGTTGCCCGGCAACAAATATTTGACTTAACATCCTTGTGATACCGGAAAGAATCGATGCTATGGCATCTCCGAATGCCTCATGTCCATTATCCGGAGGGACTTCCTCAGTAAAGCGGGCGTACGCGGTTCGTCCGTCAATTCCAATAACTTCATAGGCAATATTGTCTTCACTGATGAACACGTCACCTGGAACAAGCTGAATCGCGGTTTGAAAGACTTCATTGTCACTCTCATCGACTAATGTGTAGTACCCTTCACTCAATTCGTGTTCCGCAAATGCGACTCCTTGAATGAGCAAGCTTAGAACCCAAATAATAACAGTCACCAAAATGCCCCTGTGCAAGAGGCGCGCCCTTCGACTGCTATGACGTTCGTGTCCGGTGTCGGCCATATGTTTATCCCCCGCTTATTCGTCAGACTCATCACCCGGTCTGTCCGCCTGTCCTCGATTTTCAGGGATGTGCCCCCCTTGCAATCGCTCCATGGTTTCCCCGAATATTTCCGCAAGACCTACGGCGATAATGCCTGCAATTACCACTGCGTCAAAGGCGCCGGCGCCACCAATATCTACAGTGGACGGCATCCTCCTTATCACGACTTCCACCAGGTGAGCAATGTCCATGAACACAACACCAAGGACCGCTCCTGCAAATGCTGCACGCCTCGATCTGCCTAGTAGGTATGCTATGGCCCCAGCCACCAATCCGAAAACATATATAGAGTCTATTATCGTTCTGCCTTCCTCAAACGGGAATAGCTTTGATATGACTACAAGGGCTGCTCCTGTTGCCACTGCGGAGAAGATGCCTCGCCTGGTCTCAGCGGGAGAATCAGCGCCTGCCAATACATATAGGGCAATACACACAGGGACTACCGAGCCCCCAAGATTGAGGCTAATCTTCTGAATACCCCTATATATAGGAATGTCAATGAATCCTCCCACCAGGATTAACAAGACTGCTACCAGAGCTTGTTTATCATTGAGGCGCATTCGATCAAGGACCCTGTGGGCAAGTCCGAGAAAGATGACGACACTTACTGCAAGGAGCAGAATAAGTCCGACTGTCATGTCAAAGCCCCCTTCATCCGTGGAAGCAGCTTCCCTTCCACACCCTGGAAAATAGCTTTTCCCTATCTCAGAAGGGTTATTCCTTAGAGAAGAAACAGCGCCGATGGCTTTTAGCCACCGGCGCCATGTCATGTCAGCATGTATTTGCGCCTAGTTGATGAAGATGTCGGTTTGAGGTATAGACCCTCTGTCACTCCTGTGAATTCTTAAGAATATCACCAAACACATCCCCGATAGTGATGCCTTGGCTGTCAGGTTTATCCGAGTACTTCTTATAGACTCGCTTTTCCTCTTCAGACCGGGCTTCTTTCAGGCTCAAGCCTATTCTATGGTCTCTTGGCCTTACACTGATGACTTTTACTGCTATCTCATCCCCTGGACTGACTACTTCATCAGGCTTCTCTACTCGCCTGTCAGCTAATTGCGAGATATGGACAAGGCCTTCAATCCCAGGTTCCAACTGGACAAAGGCGCCAAAGTCAACTATTTTCGTGACCGTGCCCTTGACAATATCGCCCACTGGATATCTTGTGGTCACGTCATCCCATGGATCCGGAAGGGTTTGCTTAAGACCCAATGAAATCCTCTCGCGCTCCCTATCTACAGCCAGCACCTTTATCCTTATTCGATCCCCTTCTGAGACCACGTCTCGGGGATCTTCCGTTCTGGTCCAAGCCATATCCGAAACATGCAGAAGGCCCTCCACTCCGTCGCCTATGTCGACGAAAGCACCGAAATTAACGACACGTCTTACAATACCTTCCACAATTACGCCTTCGTTCAAAGATTCAAATACTCTCTTCCTGGCTTCAGCCAGTTCCTCTTCTTGCAATTGCCGTGCGGAAAGAACCACGTTTTTCTTCTCCCTGTCTGCCTCGAGAACCTTCATGCGGAGAGTCTCACCAAGGAGAACTTGGAGGTCCTGAATAGGGCGAATACTTGCGTGTGAAGCAGGAACAAAACCCCTCAGACCTACATCAACAACAATACCGCCTTTGACTACATCCGTGACTTCGCCTTCGACTATTCCGTCATTCTCAAGAGCGTCGAAAATCGCATCCCATGCCTTGGCAATATCAGCCTTACGCTTGGATAGAACCGGTTCGCCGCCATCCCCCTCCAGTTTCTCAACCAAGACATCTATGCGGTCGCCTACACTGACTATGCCTTCACATGACTGGACCTGCCTTCTGGAGATCTCATTCCTCGGCACTACGCCTTCGGATTTAAGTCCAATATCGACAAGGACCCGCTCGGGTTCAACGGCAACAACCGTACCTTGAACTATGTCACCTTCCACAAAGGTCTGCTCAAGCGGAATGTCCATAGTAAGAGGCTCCTCCCCTTCAGGCCCTGTAAGATGCGGCTCTTCCTCAACCCGCGAACTCTCAGGATCTCCTTGTAGAATTTCTCTGACTTCCCCTTCACTATCGGCGCATTCTTTTGAATCCTCGCAAATCTCCTGCATTTCGTCTTCACTTGCCTGAACGGCTTCCACTTCGTCTTTAATCTTGTCTTCCGTAATCTCTCGTACCCCCAACTCATTTATCTTCTCTTCATCCAGTACGCTCATCCTCTCAATGACCTCCTCGATAACCCAATTCGGCGTTGATGCCCCCGCCGTTAACCCCACCCTTTCGAGTCCTGAAAAGTCCAGGGCATTTAGGTCTCCCGGCCCTTCCACCCAGTAGACCTTCCTACCTTCCGCCTTACAGATTTCTACAAGCCTTCGCGTATTCGCGCTGGCCCGCCCGCCGATCACAACCACGGCATCAACTGATCGTGCCAGCTTGCGTGCAGCATCTTGCCTTTTGCAAGTAGCGTCACATATTGTATTGTAGGCCATAAGCTCTTTCGCCCTTAAGGCAAGGGCGGCAAGAACCCGGCGAAAAGCCTCGACTGTCTGGGTGGTCTGGCAAACAACACCGACCTTGGGCTCGACGGAACCGGATGCCACGTCTTCAGCTGTTTTTACGACTCTTACATTGCCTCCGGCCCACCCTATTAGCCCAACTACTTCTGTATGTCCTTTATCACCAACGATAAACACCTGATAGCCCTTACTATCCAGCTCAGCTACACGCTCTTGTATGCACCTCACGTATGGACAAGTAGCATGGACAACTTCCAGCCCTCGCGTCCGGGCTTCATCAATAACATCAGGTGGTAGTCCGTGAGATGGCACTATCATGCAACCATCGGAGATTTCATGCAAATCCGATACCGGAATAACCCCTGTTTCTTTCAACTTGGCGACAACCTGAGGATTATGAACCAAGGGGCCGAGGGTGAAGGCCCGTCCTTTAGCGCCCGCTGCTTCAGCAATTTCAACCGCTCGCTTAACCCCATAGCAAAATCCGCTGTGTTCACCAACTATAACCTGCAATACCCGTTCTACCTTCTTCCCTATTATCTCCCAACATCAAGCCAAACTTAACCTCTTGACTCTTAAAAGCTCCCAACTAATCTTTGAATCTCTTCCATCATGAGGTTTGTGATAGCTTCTTTCGACCTGACGGAATACCGGTTCTGAGAAGCCATGGAGCACACCTCAGCAGGATCAATCGGCTTGCCGAATTTCACAAAAACACGTCCCCTCCTGGGAAGCACAGCGCCTTT
The DNA here is from genome assembly GCA_029551185.1 of Bacillota bacterium. GTDB lineage: Bacteria > Bacillota > SHA-98 > UBA4971 > UBA4971 > UBA4971. Next base: position 10,107 of record JAKPFY010000310.1, on the reverse strand, counting down.
GCGCATGACCCTGCCTGTGCCGACAATCCCCACCGGTACTAGATAAGCACCTGTTTTCTCCGCAAGAACCGCTGCCCCTGAATACGCTTTCTTTAGCCTGCCATCGAAGCTTCTGGTCCCTTCGGGAAACATTCCTAATACTTGGCCGTCCCTTAACACCTCAAGAGCTTGATGGAATGCATTCTTATCATCTTTTCCGCGTTGCACGGGGAAAGCTCCCAGGCCACGAAGTATCACTCCTAGAAAAGGGTTTTCAAACAGCTCGCGTTTTGCCATAAAGCGAACCGGCCGGTCTATTGCACATCCTACCACTATAGGATCGAGCATACTTACGTGATTCGCAGCCAGGAGCACGCCTCCTTCTTTTGGAACGTTATCCTTTCCTTCTACTTGCATACTAAAGGCAATTCTCATGACGAATCTGAGAATTGCCCTAGCGATCACATAAAACAAGGCGTATCCCCCTTGCCTCCTGCCACTTCCTTAGTATCCTTATTTTTAGAAAGTATTTCGCAAATGACACCTGCCACTTCCATGATGGTTTCTTCAGGAGCCTTTCCCGTGGTGTCAATGGTAATGGAATCAGGCGCCGGCTTAAGGGGAGCTACTGTCCTCCCACTGTCAACTTTATCCCTATGCATGATCTCACTGATAACAGTTTCTTCTACCACGTCATATCCTCGCTCACGGGCTTGAGCTACCCGTCTACGCACACGCTCATCAAAATCTGCCACAAGGAATATCTTCACATCTGCACAAGGCATAACAACAGTACCGATATCCCTTCCATCCATCACTACGCTACCCTTACTGCCTATGGCACGTTGTATATCCAAAAGAGCGGACCTCACTCCCGGAATTTCGGCTACTTGTGATACATAAGCGCCGATTTCAGGAGATGTCAATTCCCCTGTCACATCTTCACCGTCAAGAAAAACCCGGCATTCTCCTTCATTAGGCTCAACTGCGACTTCAGTTGTCTCGGCCAGTCTGACTAAGGATTCAGTTTCCCGAACATCGATCCCCATGCGCAAGGCCTTAAGTGTCAGAGCCCGGTAAATAAGGCCTGTACTGACATAAGCCATACCAAAGATCTTTGCGACAGCCTTTGCTACTGTGCTCTTCCCTGCGCCTGCAGGACCGTCAATAGCAACAACCGGACCTGCATCATTTTTGCTCGCTCTTACGTTATTCGACGTATCCATCGTAGATTCCTCTTCTCCCCAGATAAATCTCAGGCCAATATACATAATGCATATGCTTGTTAAGATCTTCAGTTGGAATTATCCTCGGAATAAGCATCTACGTTCAGCCTCACACCTTCAAGACGTTCAACTCTGCTGAAGCCGGCTCTTCCTTCAGGCGTACTAAGAATAATCTGGCCTAACACTGTAAGAACCAGAAACAAGCCGAGCACTATGGCAAACACTCTCTCAAGGGCATATAGCAATCTGTCCACAGTTTCTTTCCCTTCATCTGACCCTGAGCTCATAACGCTTTTCTCTGCCTTTCTTCAGCCGAGCATTGGCCTGCGAGGTAACCGGTGGAGAAAGCAGCCTGCAGATTATACCCACCGGTTACACCGTCAACGTCAATTACTTCTCCTGCGAAGAATAATCCCTGAACAAGCTTTGATTCCATCCTGCGGGGGTCAATTTCATCTACATCCACCCCGCCTGCGGTAACAATCCCTTCATCAGTCGGTCTTAACCGAGCTATGTGCAATGTAAGTCCCTTTAGGATCCTCCCTATTTTGAATCGTTCCTCCCTGGTTACCTGAGATATGTGTTTCGCCGCAGGCACTCCGGCTTCCTGCACAATTATGGGAATTAAATGTTTAGGCACAAGATCAGTTAAGGAATTAGATATGTTTTGCCCCCGGTGTTTTTGAAAATCCCGCAAGATTCTGGCATCCAATTGTTGATGGGAGAGGGCAGGCTTCATGTCGATTGCAAGTGCTATCTCAGGTTCAGTCTGAATCAGAGCGGACGCAACCTTCCGTGATAAGGTCAAGATAATAGGACCGGAGACTCCGAAGTGAGTAAACAGCATTTCCCCCAATTCCGACGCCGCCTCGCGCCCGTTTATAGTCAAAGTTGCTTGTACATTACGCAAGGTCATCCCTGCCACGTCTTGCGGCCATGACTCAACTGTCTCCAGCGGAATCAGAGACGCTCTTGGCTGGATGATATTGTGTCCCAGCTCTTTGGCTATTCTAAAGCCATCACCGGTAGAACCTGTAACCGTATAGGTAATTCCTCCGGTTGCGATTATCACTGCATCGCACGGCATAAACTCAACCTGCCCATTGCCTGTGGAAAATACAACTCCCTTCACTCTGCCGTCTGACGCAACAACCTGTTTCACGTTGGAGTTGCACCTCAGTCCTGCCGCGCTCTTCTTTATATACATCATCAAAGCCCGCAACACGTCCCTGGATATTCCCGATGCAGGAAAAACTCTTCTGCCTCTTTCCACCTTACTCTCGACTCCAAGTTCCCGGAAAAACTCTCGGAGGTCATAGGAGTCAAACCGTGAGAAAGCTGAATACAGGAACTTTCCGTTGCCGGGCATACCGGCTATCAGCCCATCCACATCTGTATCATTTGTAAAATTGCATCTACCCTTCCCTGTGATTAGGAGTTTCCGGCCGGGCCGGCTGTTTTTCTCCAGAAGAGTTACATTGGCTCTTTGCGATGCAGCGCTTCCGGCAGCCATTAGGCCTGCAGGTCCTGCCCCTACCACTATGATATTCTTTTGCAAGACCTTATCCCTTCTTCCGACCTTGCTGCCATCTTCCTGACCCAGCTTTCCTCTGTTTGGGTGAGATATCTCCATGAACCGACCTTCAAGTCCCCGATTGATAATTCGCCAAGATGAGTCCTGGTAAGACTCTTGACCGGATACCCTATTGCGTTAAACATCTCACGAACTTGGCGTTTCCTGCCTTCCCCAATTTTGATTTCCACCGAAGCCGAGCTCCCATAGGCCTTAATCAGCCTTACGACAGCCGGAGACGACATGTGCCCTGACTGCAATCTTACTCCGCGCCGCAATTGATTCAGCTCATCTTCACCTGGCGTCCCTTTGACAACCGCTACATAAGTCTTCTCTATTCCAAATCTGGGATGAGTCAAAACGTAAGTCGCATGGCCGTCGTCAGTTAGGAGAAGGAGACCTTCAGTATCCCGATCCAGTCTGCCTACGGGGAAAAGCCTTGTGTCCGTGAGCGGGATAAGATCCAGTATTGTGAGCCTTCCTTGAGGATCGTGGACTGTTGAAACATAACCTTTAGGCTTATTGAGCATGATATATGTTTTCTTTTCACAAGTACTGACAGTGACAGGTTTTCCGTCAACCCTTATCTGACAGGCGAAAGGATCAAACCTCGCGCCCGGTTCGCGTATAACTTCCCCATCAACCGTAACGCGGCCTTCTTTGATAATTCTTGCGCTCGCCCTACGTGAAGCGACACCTGCATTCGCAAGAATCTTCCCGAGCCTTTCCATTTCGATGCCACCAATCAAGACAAACTACTTCATGCCTTCCAACCTACCCAGACTCTCCGTGGCTCCCAGAGCCAACAGAATATCACCCTCTTCAATGATATCATCAGGCCCGGGTGATACTTTGACTTCATTGCCGGCTCGGCGAAGGGCAACAATATTTACACCGAATCTGGCACGCAGATTCAGCTCACGAAGAGTCTTGCCGATAAACTCCGGAGAAGCCGCTATTTCAGCGACTCCGTAATCCGGGGAGAGTTCAATAATCTCAAGAATATTTGAGGACGTAAGGGTATTAGCCAATCTTACACCCATATCCCGTTCGGGGTAGACCACCTTTTCCACCCCGATCTTCTCAAGGAGCTTGCCATGTAACTCGTCAGTCGCTTTTCCAACAACGCAAGCTACCCCTAAGTCTTTCAGAATCAAGCATGTAAGTATGCTGGACAACACATCATGGCCGATTGTAACAATGACTACGTCAAAGTTACGGATGCCGATTGCCCTGAGAATGTCTTCATCTGTCGCGTCTGCTTGAACAGCATGGGTAACTTCGCAAGCCACCCGTTGAACCTTATCTTCATCTATATCGACAGCCAGGACTTGGTACCCTAGTTTTGCCAACGTACAGGCGACACTGGCACCAAACTTCCCCAGACCGATGACTGCAAACTGTCGCATTATACCATCTCCCACCAAGGCATTATGCACCGGTACAAGAGACCTGCCACAGGAACTTTTGGGTTCCAAAAGATCTTACGACATTATTTGTGTCAATGCAACCTGACATTTTGAGGCCATAGCCGATGTCAGTGAGCGTCTCCTTGTATGTTTTGCTTGTAGGCTATATCTCCTGTGCTTTTCTGCTTCGCTCCGGGAGCTCCTTTGGCCAAGAAAGAAGGGACGAAGTCAATTAACTTGTCCAGTGGGCCGATGCCTTCCACAGGCATAACCCTAACTTGGCCCATACTGACAACAAGGAATGCCACGGGAAGAATGGTGAGTCCTGCGCCCGCCCCTCCGCCAAACGGAAATTCCGCTCCGTGCGTGGCGTCATTCGGACGGGTCTTCCCCTCCTGCCGTTCTCTTGCAGTCGGGAATTCACTGCCCCCTGCGGCAAAGCCTACCGATACTCGGGATACCGGCAAGATCACCGTCCCGTCCGCAGTCTCGACCGGATCTCCTAAAATGGTATTGACATCGATCATTTCTTTAATATTCGCCATGGCAGTTCTCATCAAGGCATCAATTGGGTGATCCGCCATATCTATTTCTCCTTTCTGACAAAGCCGGGTCTACCGCTAGTCTTGCCCAAAGATAGCCCGGAAAACAACATCGCCCGGTCTCAATAGCACAATACTGTCAAAATCCAGATCAACACGAACTTCATTGTAACAAGGCCGGATGGTGATATCTGGCGGGTCCTTTGGGAATCTGAGTTTGTCAGAAAAGACAGCCATGGCAGCGCCCACAAGAGTATAGATCGATCCTACAGCTATACCGGTAGTGGCCGCATCGCCTGTCCCAAAGCTCAAGAGGACTCGAAAGCGGAGTATGTCCAGGCCTCTCTTGAAGATTTGCCCGCTAATAGACTGGATGAATCTTTCCTGTGGTATTCCGGGTTTTTCGTCTTTATCTTCCGACAAGTGCTGCTTAGGTTTATTCCTGAGTATCCTTCTAAACGTGCCGGCAATCAGCACCCAGGCGTTCTCAGGATTCCTGATAAGCTCTTGAAGGGTAGAACTTATCAGTTCTTCCGGGCTGTCTTGATTTAGACGTGTTACGTCATGGGTTCTATATAGAGTGAACCATATCAGTCCGTTCATAATCCCTAAGCTGACTCGGGCAAGTGTCTGCTTTCGATTAAGAGTAAGTTGTATACGGACATGTACAGGCACGACAAACACAACTAAGGCAAAGCCTGCTATGCTGAGAATAAGAAATAGAAGAACCCATTTCATTGAAAGACTTCGCTTTGATAGATCATAAGGATATTTTTTTCCTAATCTGAACCGGGTATTCCAAGGAGCGAATCTGAGTCTTCGCTGAGCGGCGGAAGCTCATCGAGGGATGCAAGGCCGAACCACCTGAGGAACGCTGATGTAGTGGAGTACAATGCAGGACGCCCAGGCGCCTTTTTTCTTCCGGACACACGCACAAGGCGTCTTTCCATGAGCGTGTTCAGAACACTGTCTACTCTGACACCTCGAATACTCTCCAACTCAGGCTTGGTAATAGGCTGTCTGTAAGCGATTATCGCAAGTGTCTCCAATGCGGGGCGGGATAAACTTTGCCTGACCTCAATATTGAGGCGGGACACATAATCAGCCAACTCAGGCCTTGTAGTCATCTCATAACCGCCTGCCACAAAGATTATCTGAATACCGGATTTCTCTCGCTTGTACTTATCTTGAATGTCTCTTACTATGGATTCTATCGTCCGGGAGTCAAGGCTGATTATCTCTCCTATCCGTTTCGGAGAAATCGGGCTGGGCGATGCGAAAATCAAGGCCTCAATTATGGCCTTAGCCTCACTGTACTCCATCGGCTTCTCCCCCTGGCGCAAAGGCTATCATGATTTCGCCGAAATGTCGATCCTGTCGAACAATTATCTCTCTGAGCCGGATGAGCTCAAGAAGCGCAAGGAAAACCCCTATTACACCTGAGCGCGTGACAGGTTTCTGGAAAAGCTCACCAAAAGCCACTTCGTCCTTTCCCCGAATGCAGGAACGGATATGATCCATACTCTTCTCAAGGAAGAGTTCATCTTGGGGGACATGCGAAAACTCTTCACGAGGCGCATCCTTCAGAATATCCTTTAGGGCGGAAAGCAAATCTTCAAGCTCTATTTCAGTCGATACCACCGATGTTTCCAACCGGTCAATCTCAACAGGACGGCTCCTAGGAAAGACATCGCGCCAGGCAGCGTCACGCCTGGCTAATTCCTCAACTGCATCCTGAAATACCCGATATTCCATTAAATGAGTAAGGAGAGCTTCATTAGACCACTCTCCCTCCGCGTCATATAAGGAGCCTTCTTCTGACTCCGGCTCAGGTTCACCCTCTATCTCACCGTTTTGATATTCCTCAGGGGGTAAGAGTTTCTCCGCTTTTGCCTTTATGACATCGCTGGCTGCTGAAAGAAAGTCTCCGACATAATCTAAGTCAGGCTTCCCTATAACCCGCTCTATCTCGTGCATTGCCTCCCGGAGAGCATTGAGAGCTGAGACGGATGAAGGATCCACTTCTCCTTTCTCCAGGCCGCGCGTCAATTCTTCAAGAGCTCTGATGGGCTGTAGGCGCTCGCTGGGAGCATCCTTCAAATTCTCATCGCCTGCCTAACCTCTTCCAAAGTCGCCTCAGCGATAATCCTGGCCTTTCTCGCTCCTTGTTCCAAGACTTCATGAACGATCCCGGGATTTCTCTCAATAGCCTCTCTTCTCGCACGAATCGGCTCTAAGTACTCATTGAGCGCATCAGCTAACTTCCGTTTGCACTCAACACATCCTATACCTGCGCTTTTGCATTCTTTTTGAATTTCATCAAGGCTCGGTTTTGAGAAGACTTTATGAAACGCGTACACAGAACACACATGAGGGTCACCTGGATCCCGTCGCCGTATCCTCTTAGGATCTGTAACCATGTTCGCCACAATGTTCTTGACTTCGTCGGCGCTTGCCGACATTTCAATGATATTTCGATAACTCTTGCTCATCTTCCTGCCATCAGTGCCGGGAAGTAAAACAACCTCATTGAGACGTTCTTTTGGTTCCGGGAAAACAGGCTCATAGAGGAAGTTGAAGCGTCTTGCAATTTCCCTTGTAAGTTCTAAATGAGGCAATTGATCTTCTCCTACAGGCACGACTTGGGCTTTATAAACCAAGATATCGGCAGCCATAAGCACAGGATACCCCAGAAATCCATGGGTCATAATGTCTTTTCCCTCAAGCTCTCTAAGCTGCTCTTTATAAGTCGGACACCTTTCCAGCCATGAGAGGGGGGTAATCATGGATAAGAGAAGGGACAACTCTGCATGTTGCTTAACGTCAGATTGCTTGATTATTAAGCTCTTTTCCGGATCTATTCCGGCAGATAAATAATCGATCACCAAATTCATGGTGTTTTCCCGAATCTCACCGGTATCTTCATAGCCTGTCGTAAGGGCATGCCAGTCTACAACGGCAAAGACACACTCATACTCGTCTTGCAGTTTAACCCAGTTGTCGAGGGCACCCAGGAGATTCCCAAGATGGAGTCTTCCGGTAGGTCTCATACCACTGAATATTCTTGGTTTCGACATACATCTATCTCCCCTTGTCTAGAGAATTCTCCGGCCCGAAATGAGGAAGGCCAAGAATCTCATGATAGGCATCATTATGGTGGATGTAGCCCCTGTAAAAATCAGAAGCAGCAGAATGAATTGACCATATTGCTCCAATTGCTGATAAATGTAAAGATTCTTGCCTCTCAAAAACACAAGAAGTAGCCTTGAGCCGTCCAAAGGCGGTATCGGAATAAGATTAAATGACGCAAGGCCAAGATTTATGATAATGGCAAAATAAGAAATCAGATCAAAGTAATATGGCATAGATATGCCTAATCTATATGGCAAAGCGAAAAGAAAAGCTAAAACCACATTGGAAAGAGGGCCTGCCACACCCACGAGAGCCATTCCCTGCCGCCAATTCTTAAAATATGCAGGATTTATTGGCACAGGTTTTGCCCAGCCGAATCTACGGGTAATTATCAGTGCCAGAGTGCCGAAAACATCTAAATGAGCCAAAGGATTAAGGGTTAGACGGCCTTCCCAGCGAGGGGTAGGATCTCCCAGAGCGTCAGCAGTTGCAGCATGAGCAAACTCATGAACTGTAAGTGACAGTAATATTATCGGTAAGGTCAAAAACATAGACGACAAGGCAGCCATATATCTCCCTCCGCACTGTTCCTTGAACCACTTTAGCGTGGGTTGCCTGCTGCAGGCAAATGGGGGTAAATCCCCGTTGCATCGACTTGAGCCAACCGAGCAGGCATTCTGTCTCTCGCCACCAGATTCGCGTAGGTTTCCCTCTCTACAACGATATCAGCCAAACCTGCCTTCGCGAATATCACGGCAGGTCTGGGGTATCTGTTATAATTACTTGCCATGGAATAATGGTAAGCCCCTGTGGTAAGGAGTGCCAGCAAATCACCGGGTTTAACTTGAGGCATCTTCGCATCGACAACTAACATATCCCCTTCTTCACAATGCTTACCTGCTATAGAGACTGTCTCGGTAGGCTCTTCTGTTGCCTTGTTGGCTAAAACAGCCTCATACTCGGCCTGGTATAACGCGACTCTTGGGTTCTCAGACATCCCGCCGTCAACCATGATGTATTTTCGAAGCCCCGGTATATCTTTGATTGCACAAACAGTATATAATGTGGTGCCTGCTTCACCTACGATGTAACGCCCCGGTTCCACCATGACACACGGGAGATCCAAACGTTGGGTATGACAGGACTCGCGAATGACCTGGGATACTCTCTTGGAGTATTCATCAATGGAAAGCGGAGTATCACAAGACTTATACCTGACACCGAATCCGCCTCCGAGGTTCACCTCGCGCAAACTGTACCCGAATTTCTCTTTGACATCTCCTGCAAAATCCATTACAACCTGAGCTGCCAGAACGAAAGGCTCCACGTTAAGTATTTGAGACCCAATGTGGCTGTGGACTCCTTCAAGAACGAGATATTCGGAAGCCAGCACTCGTTCCACTGCTTTCATAGCCTGCCCGTCAGTTATTCCAAGCCCGAACTTGGAATCTATGAGGCCTGTTTTGATATAGTCATGTGTATGCGCTTCCACCCCGGGATTAAGACGAATCTGAACATGCGTTCTTTTCCTCGACTTTCGCGATACCTCAGAAAGCAGGTCAAGCTCGTCAAGGTTATCTATTATGAATCTTCCCACACCGACCCTGACTCCCATTTCTATTTCCTGGCGGGTTTTGCAGTTTCCGTGAAACAGAATATTTTCCGGCGGAATCCCGGCTTCAAGAGCTGTAAACAGTTCTCCCCCGGAGCACACATCAAGGCCCAGCGACTCTTCATGGATGAGTCTGCACATGGCAAGAGTGCAAAAGGCCTTGCTTGCGTATGCCACAAAAGCCTTCGGATAGTATTTCAGAAGCGATGTCCTTATCTCACGGCTCTTGGCGCGAATCATCTCCTCATCCATGACATGAAGGGGGGTGCCAAAGTCTCTTGCAAGGCGGGTGGCGCGACAACCACCTATCTCCAATTCTCCGTCACTTGTAATTTGTATAGACCTATATAGCTCCAATTTAGCCTCTCCCATCCAAAAACAGCGGACTGGCCGTCCTGTCCGCACGTTCGAGTCCTTATTATTAGTTCCGGTCAATCCTGCCGCTTATACCATTAATATCGTTCTGCTCCAAGGAATAGCTTGTTTCAAATAATAGCATGCAAGCTACCTGGGGTCAAGAGAATCCGCTGCTTTGTGTCGTCGGCCTGTGATAATGTCACCCTATAAGCGGTCTGAGAAAATGTCACCCCCCCTGCGGGAATACGACTGGATCCGGAAGGATCTAGGAGCACCC
>JAKPFY010000304.1 GCA_029551185.1 Bacillota bacterium | reverse complement strand
GCCATCTGGGTGAACCTATCCATTTTCCGAGCCTCACGTCGGTCCAGGTAATCCAAAGGGTCAAAATCAACCTCGCCGGCGATCCTAGAAGGAAAGTCTGATGCGTCAAACCGAGTGATCTCTCGTATACCAGACTTACCTTCGACAAGGCTATTCCAAAACGATGGTAATCCAGTACCTATAGGGCTTATGACCCCCATACCAGTAACAACAACGCGTCTGTTTGCCTCCACCTTCAGGCACATCCTCTCCGTAGACTACGGCCCCGCTGGCCACGAAGGCCGCAGGGCCTCGCTCTAACCGTTATTCTTTGACATGCTCCTTAAGATATTCTACGGCATCTTGGACCGTTGTAAGATTCTCTGCATCTTCGTCAGGTATTGTAATGCCGAAATCACTCTCAAAAGCCATAATAAGGTCCACAATCTCCAGGGAATCGGCACCTAGATCGTCGATAAAAGAAGACTCCATATTAACCAATGACTCTTCGACACCTAGCTGATCAACTATTATCTTTTTTACCGCTTCGAACAACTTATCCTCTGTCAAGTTATTCACCTCCTCGCAGTAACGCTATATGCTAAACGCCGCTGGTGAACATGCCACCATCGACAAATAAAACCTGGCCCGTGATGTAAGCTGCCTCATCTGACGCCAAGAATGCAACTGCATGCGCGACATCTTCCGGTGTCCCCGGTCTGCCCAAGGGAACCTGGCCAACAAGTTTTTCCTTGATCTCCTGAGGTAGTCCGTCTGTCATATCTGAACTTATGTACCCGGGTGCTACCACATTAGCCGTGATCGTATACCTGGCAAGTTCCTTTGAAAGTGTCCTGGTTAAGCCCACGACACCTGCTTTGGACGCAGCGTAATTAGCTTGCCCAGGGTTACCAGTAAAGGCTACGACCGACGATATACTAATGATTCTTCCCTTTTTTCGCCGAGCCATGGGTCTTGTGACCCACTTAGTGACATTAAACACGCCCTTGAGATTCGTGTCGATAACCAGATCCCACTCTTCTTCGGTCATGCGCACGAATAAAGAATCTCTTGTGACTCCTGCGTTGCACACCAAAACCTCAATAGGCCCCATGTTCTTCTCGATTAGGTCTATGAGTTTCTCTGTATCTTTATATGAGGAGACGTCGCACTGAAAAACCTCTGCTCTTCTCCCAAGAGTTTCTACCATTTTCTTAGTCTCATATGCGCCTTCTACGTCTCTCACATAGTTCACCGAAATATCGAACCCACTCTTGGCCAGTTGCAGGGCACATGCCCTTCCTATCCCCCGTGACGCACCAGTTATGAGCGCTACTGGGTAGTCACTATTCATAATATCGAAGCCTCCTTATAAAAATCAATAACAGTATTGAGATCGTAAGGAGATGAGAATTGCACAAATCGGACAGCCGGGTTGATTCGTTTTCCAAAGCCTGTAAGAGACTTGCCCGGACCTACTTCGATAAAGCCGGATGCACCGTCGAGGATCATGTTCTCCATGTCGACTTGCCACAGGACCGGCTGGGTCATCTGTCGAATCAAAATATCCTTCACACCCCGAGGATCGCTCAGGCGTCTACCCGTGACATTCGAATAAATCGCAACGGTAGGTTCCTTAAACTCAATCTTCTCAAGGTCGGCACTCAGCCTCTTGGCTGCCGGTTCCATCAATGCACAATGAAAAGGCGCACTTACCGCAAGAGGAACTCCCTTGGCGCCTCGTTCTTGCGCCCTGCGACAAGCATCATCCACAGCCTTTTTGTGTCCGGAGATTACCACTTGTCCGGGACAATTGTAATTTGCACCAGTGACCACTCCCAGTTTTGAGGATTCGTAACAGATAGCCTCAACTTCGGCACAAGGCAGACCGATTATTGCAGCCATGCTCCCTTGGCCAGGTGGGCAAGCTTCCTGCATATATCTGCCACGTTTTCTGGTGATCACCACCCCATCCTCCAAACTCAATGATCCTGCCACTACAAGCGCAGTGTATTCGCCAAGGCTCAACCCAGCAACCATGTCTGGCCGCAGGCCCTGACTTTCCAAGACCATAGCTGCAGCAACGCTCACAGTAAGTAGCGCGGGTTGCGCATTGT
>JAKPFY010000287.1 GCA_029551185.1 Bacillota bacterium | reverse complement strand
TGAAGTGAACTTCACTTCTATTCTCATGAGCGTTTGTAGTGCTAAGCACTAGTTCCGTAGAACTTGGCACTCGCCATCAAACGCCCACGCTTATCGGCTGTATATTTTTAATGAACCGGATCACAAAGCCACCGAAGTTTTCTTTGCTTTCCCGACTTAGCTGCAATCAGCTGAGCCTTGAATTCTAGCACAGATTTTGAAGATCTGTCAAACTTTTTGATCTTTTCTTTTTGCTGCAACTGCCCTTTTCAGAACAGCCACCGCAATCAGCGAAGCCTTAGATTGTACAACAGTTTTTACACCGAAATCAACAAATTCCAAAACTTCTTCAACCAACCCCGCCGCACCTAGAAACATGCCCTCTGTGCAGCGAAGCCCTCGATCATAGCAGAGATTCCCACCGCCTAACTCAAACTTTCCACTTCTCCAGCAATCGATCGGGTCCCAAGCTGTCGTAACCCTCAAAGGGCTGATGAATCCACGGATTGGACGGCAGAAACTCCACCGAGTAGTCGGGAGTGAAGGTCGACACACCTTTGGTCCAGATCACGGCGCTACGAAGTTCAGTGATCGGGGCGTAGTTGGTACGCAGCATGTCGATCACCGCTCGCAATGTGTGGCCGGAATCTGCCAAGTCATCTACAAGAAGCACCTTCACCGCGATCTCGCCCTTTGGCGTTGTAATGAAACGAGCTATGTCTAGATGTCCCTGAACGGTGCCCGCCTCAGCCCTGTAAGAACTCGTAGACATGATCGCGAGAGGCTTGGAGAAAATCCGACTCAGTATGTCGCCAGGACGCAAGCCCCCTCGCGCCAAGCAAAGAATAGTGTCGAATTCCCAACCCGATTGATGCACTTTAAGCGCCAACTTTTCAATCAAGTTGTGATACTCGTCGTAGCTAACATACAGGTGCTTACCGTCTTCTGTCAACATGCTTCACTCCAGAATCTTTTCAAGCGCACCGTCATTGAGCCGCGTATGGGTTATGCATCAAAATCGTGTGATCCCGGTCAGGGCTAGTAGAGATCATGGCAATCGGTACACCCGTGACATCCTGAATACGCTCTAGGTAGCGCCTGGCATTCACAGGAAGCTTGTCATATTCGGTGACACCCACAGTGGAGTCCGTCCACCCAGCGATGGTTTCGTACACGGGAACGCAACGGGCGATTTCTTCTGCGCCCATCGGAAGAAGATCAATCTGCTCACCATCAAGCTCGTAACCAACACACAGCTTCAATTCGGGCAGGCCGTCCAACACATCGAGCTTGGTGATGCAGAGCCCCGACAAACCATTGACCTGTGCACTACGCTTGAGCAGCGCAGCATCAAACCACCCGCAACGGCGGCTACGACCTGTCGTCACACCCTTTTCTGCACCAACAGTGCTCATGTGATATCCCGGAGTCCCAGCCACTTCCCAATCCAACTCTGTAGGAAAAGGCCCCCCACCCACACGGGTGCAGTAAGCCTTGGTGATACCCAGAACATAGTGAAGCATGCTGGGACCTACGCCGGCTCCCGCAGCAGCATTTCCAGCAACACAGTTGCTAGATGTCACATAGGGGTATGTTCCATGGTCCACATCCAGCAAAGTGCCCTGAGCTCCTTCAAATAGGAGATTGCATCCCTCGCCATGCGCTTCATTCAGTTCACGAGAAACATCAGCCATCATGGGGCGGAGCATTTCTGCATGGCGCATAGCCTCTGCGTACACCACATCGAACTGAACTTCTCCATCTTTCAAGTAAGGAGCCAGAGCCTCTCCGAACGTGAAACGTGCCGACCCAAGGTAGGTAGTTAACACGTGGTTGTGCAAAGCTAGCAATTCCTTAAGCTTCGATGCAAATCGTTCGGGATGCTTCAAATCCTGCACACGAAGAGCTCGCCTAGCAATTTTGTCCTCATAAGCAGGACCGATACCTCGACCCGTTGTGCCAATTTTTTCAACACCGCCCTGCTCTCTGGCTGCCTCACGAGCAACGTCCAAAGCTGCATGAAAAGGAAGAATCAAAGGGCAAGCTTCACTGATGCGAAGACGCGAACGCACTTCCACACCGGCTCTTTCAAGGCCTTCGATCTCTTCAAATAACTTTGCGGCGGAGAGCACCACACCATTGCCGATGTAGCACTTCACCCCTGGGCGCATGATTCCACTGGGAATAAGGTGGAGTGCTGTCTTCACACCGTTAATCACCAACGTATGGCCGGCGTTGTGCCCACCTTGAAAACGCACTACACCTTGGGCACTTTCCGTGAGCCAATCGACCAGCTTTCCTTTGCCTTCATCACCCCACTGAGTTCCAACGACAACGACGTTACGACCTTTGGTTGCTTTCATCTCAAACCCAATTCAAATTTCAGTTGGTTTTATTGCGCGAACTATCCATTGCCCGGAGACTTCAACAAGCTCGCGGTCACAGTTGAATTCATCCACTTTGCTCTCACACCCGGGAAGAACGCACACCACGGTTTCTCCGCGCCTGCGCAATGCGGCTATAGCGTCATTCGCAGCAGCACTCTCCAACCAAGGGGCTCTAATGGCGGCACGAAGGTCTCTGTCCGGAGTTACACATGCAATTTGCTTAACGTCCAGGCTGAAGCCTACGGCGGGCCTATTCCTACCAAAAACAGAACCTACCTCATCGTATCTTCCGCCACGCACTAACGCATCGCTGCCACCTGGCACAAACATAGCGAAGCGAATGCCGCTGTAATAAGAGTACCCACGCAGATCCGCCAGATCAAAAGAGAGACGTGGAGCATTCAGCATGGACGCAAAACGTTTCAACTCACCGAGCAAACCAGAGATACCAGGTACCAGACCAAGAGCATGTTCGGCCTCCTTCAGAACCTCGATATCGCCGAACAGCTGAGGCAAGGCTCTTAAACCTTCGCGCCGGCTTTCCGGGAAAGCACGAGTGAGTCGGCCGATCTCAGCGCCATCTTTGCGAGCCAATGCTCCATGCAAATCACGCAGCAACGCTGGCGATACCTCAACGCCATCTAATAATCGACGAACTATGCGTACATCCGCCACATCAGTGGTGAAATCGGTAACACCCGCAGCCTCAAGACATTCCCTGGCCAACGT
>JAKPFY010000270.1 GCA_029551185.1 Bacillota bacterium | reverse complement strand
ATTTCTGATTGAACCTGATATCCAGCATCTTCAAGCGCTATGCGCAAACAAGTCTGATACACTTTTTCCAGAAGTCCTGGCCCTAACTCCCGGTGTACTTCTATCGCGATCTCAATGATGCTATGGGTCAGCTGATTCAGTTCCTGTTCAGTCAGCATGCTCATTTCTCGACTCTCAAATACTTTGGAGGAATTCGAAAGAAAAATACACTGTTATAAACAATCACGGAATGACCTGTGTTTCAGTCATTCCATAACATGCGCGAAGGAAATTTCTGATTGCCACAGGGACAAAACAGTACGAATACCGTTGCTAATTCTATACTCAATACCCTCTGTGGAAAGGCGGGCTTGTCCCGCCTTCTCTGTTTCCTCTGTTCCTATTACAATAACTTTGGGGCAGGAAGGCGGGCAGCCAGTCCGTCTTCCTGCCTTTCTCGTTCCTAAGCTACAATAAGAGGAGACCGGCTGACCATCCGTTCCATGGGCTTCCATGTCCGTCACAGAGACTGTCAGCCATCCTCTTGTTGCAGCGTTCGGTTGAGTAGGTTGAGCCACCGGTTCTGCCGGGGAGTTCGTGTTGACCAATAGATTGAATCGCAACGAGATCAAGATGGATCCGGTCCCTATTAATCTACTGGAGGAACAAGAATGCACACCGTAGGTATCGATGTTTCCAAAGGCAAGAGCATGATTGCAGTCATGCGTTCCGGTGGTGAAGAGGTTTTCAAGCCCTTCGAGGTTCACCACACCGGCCATGACCTGACCTTGCTTAGCGACAAGCTCAAATCTCTGGGCGGTGAGACACGCGTGGTCATGGAAGCTACCGGAAGTTACCACTTGCCCATAGCCTGGCTGCTTAACCATGCGGGTTTCTATGTTTCCGTAGTCAATCCCATTCTCATTCATGGCTACGGGAACAACTCTGTCAGACGGGGAAAGACCGATAAGAAGGACGCTCTGAAGATCGCCGGCTATGGTCTTCAATACTGGGCGGACTTGCCCAGGTATGTCCCCGAAGATCCTGCCAGGCAGCTGCTTAAAACCTGCTACAGGCAGTATCAAGAGTATAGCAAAGTGAATTCAATATTCAAGAACAATCTCATCTCTTTGCTGGATAAGTACTTCCCCGGCGTCAACGATCTCTTCTCCAGCCCCGTCCGGCCTGACGGCAGCCTGAAGTGGGTCGATTTCGTTGATGCCTTCCCGCATTGTGACTGTGTGCGCCGCTTATCTGAGCGTGTCTTTGCCACCAGATATCAGCGCTGGTGTACCAGGAATAGCTATCAGTTCAGTCCGGATAAGGCGAAGAAGATCCATGCCTTTGCTTTGGATTGTGTCGCTGTCTCCCCCAACTCGGATACCACCAAGATTCTCATGGACAGTGCCATTTCCCAGCTTCGTGCAAACTCTGTCGCATTAGCCGCTATCCGCGCACAGATGCAGTCCCTGGCTTCCTCTTTGCCCGAGTATCCTGTCGTGATGAGCATGTTTGGCGTTGGCCCTTCCCTCGGCCCTCAGCTCATGGCTGAAATCGGTGATGTCCGCCGCTTTCATTCCAAGAAGGCGCTCGTTGCCTTTGCCGGCATCGATGCCCCTCCCTGCCAATCCGGCCAGGTGAATCTCATCAGCAGGAGCATCTCCAAACGCGGCTCTCCCGCCCTGAGAAGGACGCTTTTTCTCGTCATGAATGTTATCAACATGTGTTCTCCCGCAGGGGAACCGGTCTACGAGTATATGGCGAAGAAGCGTTCTGAGGGCAAGAAATACCAGGTCTACATGATGGCTTCGGCCAATAAGTTCCTGCGCAGATACTATGCTTCCGTCAGGGCTTATCTGGATACACTAGACAACAACTAACGGGCTCTTCTATCTCTCTGGCCGGCTGCATGCAATTTCCTTGCAGCTCAGCGGCCTGTTAGAGTTGCCTTTCTTATATAAGGTGCCTTCCTGGTAATTTTCCTTATTACCCGTTCCCGCCCGCTTGACTTTTCATTAGTAGTCTCTGTGTTCTCCGGGGAAACGTTCCTTCATCAAATGATTCAAGACGAGATGGACGGATGCGGTTTGAGGACGAGGCTAGGTTACGTCTCCACGGAGGACACAGAGACACAGAGGAGGACGGAGAGGAATAGAACATGATGGAACAAACTGAAACATTATCTAAGAAGGAGTGATGACGGAGACATGACACAGGGAACCGTAACGCAAATGGGATTCAACTTGAACACAAACGGAGGATATGATACGGGAACAGAAACATTCAATGAAGGCCCGATCCCGCTCAGCGAAAAGGAAATGGCAGAACACGGAATTCTCGATGCCCACCGCGCCATGACGGGGGAAACGGCAAAGCAATGGCAAAGTGCCGGCATGCGCCGGCGCGAAGAGGCTGCTTCGCAGCCGCAA
>JAKPFY010000253.1 GCA_029551185.1 Bacillota bacterium | reverse complement strand
CCTCAAGGATTATTCGCCTTTCTTAACTTCTACCATATTTGTTAGTATCACATTTCAAAAACTGCCTTAGGCGTTTATCTCAGCTTGGGTGATCGGAGTGGCGAAAACGCAGGCCCGGAGTATGCTTAACCAGATTGGTTGAGATGAGTCTTTGCGACTTAAGCGAAAGCAGAACTCATTCAAATAAGACTGTAAGTGCTTTTTGCTGACACCGAAGTAAGTACCCATTAGAGAAAGCTTGAGTAGCGATATGGCGCGATGCACTATGGGCAGCTCGATTAAACCAGCTGGACCGCTACAGACGACGGCCTCATACGAGCAGTTGAAACCACGAAGAGCATTATGATGAGCCTGTAGTCCGTCGCATTTGATGTACTGGTTCTCATCAATTCGTCGTACCAGAACCTCCTTGATACTGTCAGCGGAAACGCTATCCAGAACCTTCATGGCGGTTACACCAAGGCTCTGTCGTTCCTGTTCAACGAGAACAAGGACATCGGTCTGTGTCTTTCTCCGGCTGCCGTCCTTCTTCTTTCGTCCACGGGCTTTGACTTTGGCATCGGGTTGATTCACCCTGTCTTCAGCTGAAATCGTTGGTCGGCGAGCATGGGGACCGAGGACTGCCTCATCCAACTCAATGAAGCCAGCTAAACGAATTAGCTCATCCCTCAGCCCCATTGCATGTCTTAGCTTGTGAAGGATATTCCAAACAGTCTTTTGCTGTATGGCAAGCTCAGCAGCTATGCGGCAAGAGGAGCCGCCGCCTTTGTCTAAGGCAGTCGAAAATATTATGTAGAACCAGACTGGAAGTGGCAAGTGTGACTTATGAAAAACAGTCCCAGAAGTTACTGATGCCTGACTTCGGCACAGGGTGCACTGGATCAGGGGGCGAGTCTTCAACCGGTAGCCATCATCATGTCCGCAATTCGGACAGATGAAACCATTTGGCCATCGGACTTTCTCCAATAGTGCCAGGCATTTCTCTTGTGAATCGTAGGCCTTGTTGAACTCAATAGCTCCTTCCGGAATATCCATGGCGGCTCGCCTCCTGTACTGCTGGCGTATATACTGTACTGTATAGTGTCTATGCCCCAAAAATTGAAAGTACTAACATCTGGCTGCGTCAAATACCTAAGGCAACGTCAAAAAAAATGGTATGGGGACGGTTCAGCGAACCGGGGCGCACGCCCAACTCCCTGCCAGGCAAAAGAGCCTACTGCTCGCAGCCCTCCGTCAAGCCTCGCTTCGCTTGGATGGCTTGACTGCGGGACCCCTGCTTCGCCGTATTCCGGCAGTGCCGCATGGGGGTGGGCGTGCTCAATGCTTTCCGGCCGGGCAGGTAGCAATAAACACAAGGGGGCTGTACCCCAACGCACTCTACCCGGACGGAGGTTTTTCACCATGAAAAAACATACCCAGGAGTTAAGCAAAGATCTCGCTAATGCCAAATTCGCCGGCATCGATTTTCACAAACGTACCTCAGTAGTCGCAATTGGCGATACCCATGGTGGTCTCATTCAGCAAGTTACCCTCATCAACGAAGAGCGAATCATTCGCGAGTACTTCCAGGGCTTCGTTGGTCTTGAATGCGTCATCGAGAGCTGCCGGGGCTACGAATGGCTTGTAGAGCTTCTGGAGGAGCTCGGGCACACCGTCCATATGGGCGACTCCCGTTCCATCAAGCTCATCGCCGTCACCCGCTGCAAGACTGACAAAATCGACAGCAAGATACTCATGGAACTTCTGGCCAAGCAGTTCTTGCCTACATGCTACCAGCCGTCTGCCACTGAGCGCCTCCTTCGCGAACTTGTTCGCCACCGAGCCCAGCTCGTTCGCACTTCCGTCAAGCACAAACTCCGTGTCCATGCCAATCTGGCCAAGGAGAACAAGTGCATCTACGCACCATTTTCCCTTAAAGGTCGACAACAGCTGAAAGAGGTAAAATTGAGTGAGCCTCGGCGCCAAAAGGTTGATGACGACCTGGAAGTCATCGACTTCCTCGAACTCAAAATCGCCGAACAAGATGCTAAGGTCAAGTATGTTGCTCGGTCAAATCCCGATGTGGCCTTGCTCAAAACCATCCCAGGCTTTGATGTACTCACGTCCATCGCTTTCATCGCTGAAGTCGGCGATATCTCTCGCTTTCGGAAAGCCAATCAAGTTGCCGCCTTTCTAGGGCTAGCTCCCAGGGTCTACTCCAGTGGAGACACCAGGCGCAACGGCCGTATCACTAAATGCGGCTCCAAATTGATGCGCTGGATGCTCGTTCAGTCCGCCTGGTCAGCTATTCGCGGCAGCTCTAACCTGAGAGCTTGTTACTCTCAAATCGGTCGGCGACGCGGCCAAAAAACCGCCATCATCGCCATTGCCAGGAAACTCGCCACTATCGCGTATCACGTTTTAAAGGAGAAAGCGGAGTTCGATGAACGAATGCTGGACGCTGGGCTAGATCGTGCCGTCTTTTGACCCTGCCTGCAGAGGTCGTTAAAAAAATTGAGTCAGCCCAGCACGAAAACCACCGAGGCAACCAGGTCTAACCTGGAGTGCGAATGGAAAAAATGTGAGTTCAGCTACCTGGATATCACGCACGTCGGCTAAAGTTCCGGTGCTTTCTTCGG
>JAKPFY010000235.1 GCA_029551185.1 Bacillota bacterium | reverse complement strand
CTTCACAACGAGGCGAATCATTATGTATTTGACACACGTGAGGCTATAAGAATTCCAGCTTCTCCAATAGCCTACTGGGCCAGCGGGAACGTGATCAGAGCATTTGACGAAGGTACACCGCTTGGAGAAATTGCTCCTCCCAGGCAAGGGATGGCCACGTCTGATAACAATCGTTTCCTTCGACTCTGGCACGAAGTTGAACGAGCTGATATTGGACTTAACATGGGTTCGCGGATGGAGGCTGAAGCAAGTAGTTGCAGATGGTTCCCATATAATAAGGGCGGGGAATTTAGAAAATGGTATGGGAACAATGAATATCTTGTCAATTGGGAAGATGATGGCGACGAGATTCGTAACCTCAGGAACAAGAATGGTAAACTGCTATCTCGTCCTCAGAACATGGACTATTACTTCCTTCCTGGCATCACCTGGACAGATGTGAGTTCAAGCAAGCTGGGTGTCCGCTATAGTCCAGGTGGATTTCTATTTGACGTAAAAGGATCATGCTTGTTTCCAACTAACGAAGATAGGTGTTATATTCTGGCTTTCCTTTGTTCTAACCTTGCTTATCATCTTGCGTTTATGTTGAATCCTTCCATGTCATTCCAAGTCGGTAATATGGCTACTTTGCCAGTCCTTTTTCCTTCCTCCCCGGATATCCGCACTCGCATCGAATCCCTTGCAGAGGAATGTATTGAAATCGCAAAGCGGGATTGGGATTCATTTGAGACGTCATGGCATTTCCGAAAGCACCCGTTTTTAGTGTACGGAGCAGGGGCGGGTACCATAGAAGAAGCTTTCGCTAGGTGGAAGGAATTCGCAGATAGCGAGTTTTCCCGTATGAAACAGAACGAAGAAGAGATAAACCGCCTATTTCTCGAGATCTACGGACTTCAGGATGAAATGACGCCTGAGGTTTCAGATGAAGATATAACCGTCAGCCGAGCGGATAGGGACCGCGATGTGCGCTCCTTTATCTCATACGCTGTGGGCTGTATGTTCGGCAGATATTCACTGGATGTGGACGGACTTGTATATGCAGGAAGAGACTTTGACTGGAGCAAGTATGAAACATTCATCCCGGAGCCGGACAATGTTATTCCTGTCCTGGATGATGTATACTTCCCCGGGGATATAGTCTCACGATTCGTAGAGTTTGTGAAGGTGTGCTTCGGAGAGACGCATCTCGATAAGAATCTCGACTGGATTGCAAAGACGCTTGGGAAGAACTCAGGAGAAACCTCAAAAGATACAATCCGCAGGTACTTCGTGAATGACTTCTACCGGGATCATACTCGTATGTATAAGAAACGTCCTATATACTGGATGTTTTCATCAGGAAGAGAGAATGGATTCAAGGCATTAATGTACATGCATCGTTATCGTCGGGATACTGTGGCCCTTGTGAGAACCAAGTACTTACTGGAACTCACAGGTCGGATAGACGCAGCAGTCAAAAGCCTCCAAAGGTCCATAGACAGCGGAAACCTTGGACTTACTCGTTCACAAGCTATGAAGCAACTTGCCAAACTCGAGCGTCAGCTTACTGAACTCAGGCAGTACGACGAGCACATTCATCACCTGGCTGACCGGATGATCCCTATCGACTTGGATGATGGAGTGGTAGTGAACTACGGGCAGTTCAAGGACGTGCTGGAGGCGATTAGATGAAGCTGTCAGATATAGAGAAGACCCTTAGCTCGATGTTCGACAGCCATCCAAAGGAAGGACACAAGAGGCACATTGTCTTCTGGTACGATCCCGAAGGTGAATTCCATCAGGATATAGACGACATAAAATTGCCGAATGTGCAAGTTTGGAAGCTTACCGGCAGAAATTACTATGCCACGAAAAGGCTGCTTGAGATTGAAGATACGAGTAGCAACTTCCTAATCTACAGCCCGGAGAAGAGGCCGGATCCTATAGATAATTGGCTTCTTGACATAGAATTATATTCAGAGCATTTTACCGCAGATAAGACCCTTGCGATTATGCGCGAATTAGGCATGGAAGACCATAACCTCAAGGAGGTTATGTACAAGTACAGAAAGTTCTTCCGAAGCCGGGAAAGGCTCGAGAAATTCAAGTTGCTGGGAATGTCAAGTTATACTAAGAGATCCATTGAGACAGGCATGATGTCTGTCCTAGCCAAGCAACAAGTCGCAGATGGAGACGCTGTGTTTAGAGCTTTACTCTGTGACGGGTTGGATCCTGAGAAAAACGATACCTACAACGCTATCAAAGACATGATTGGCTTGGAAGTTCTGGAGGAACATGCAAAGGAAAAGTATGGTTACTCGCCGGCTGACTTTAGCTTAGAGAGGCTGGCTATCACAATCTTCGTGTCCGCTTTAATGCACCAGATGGATGTCGCTATCCCTGAAAGTTGGAAGGCTTATGTCTCATCTAAACGAGCTAACTGCTTCATACTTGTGGATAGCTTCAGCAGACAACCGGATGCCAGGGAAGCTTACGAGAGATTGGCACTATACGTGTCTCAGGCGCTGAATCTCGAGGGCTATGTGGCAGAGTGGGATCCCAAAGATTACGTGGATTGTGGGATATTCAGGGAATTTGACATGGCTGTGATCACACGGATAATCGAAGGGATGCTCCATGACACAGATACCTTTGATTACTGGACTGACTTGATAGCAAGAAGGCGCACAACGCAGTGGTATCCTGTTTTCGGCGAGATTTATGAGGCTCTTGGCTGGGCCATTGAGGTGTTCAGCCTGAAGACACAGTGGCAGTCAGTCCTTACACCTGGCAATGCCAGAGAGCTGTTCAACTTGTACACAGAACGGTACTACCGGATGGATCAAGCCTATCGCAAGTTCTACTTGGCTTATGACAGAGCTCAGAGACCGGACCTGTTGCGTAGTGTTCGCAATCGCGTGGAAAACATATATGTTAACTGGTTCTTGCAGGCTTTGGGGGTCTCATGGAGCAAACGTGTTGAAGAAGAACTTCAAGATGGGTGGGTAATGCGCGGTGTGAAACAACAGGACCTATTCTTCTCTCATCTCATTCCTCACCTATCAAGGGACGGGCGCGTATTCGTTATTATTTCAGACGGGCTCCGGTTTGAGGCTGCAGAGGAACTTACAGGAAGGATGCGTAAGGTATTCACCGGAACTACGGAATTAAAGCCACTCCAGGGAGTGCTTCCGTCACTAACATCCATGGGAATGGCAGCCTTATTGCCACACAAAAATGAGTTAGGCATCGACTTTAGCGGGTTTGCAGTAGTGGACGGTAACAGTGTAGAGGGCACAACACGGAGACAAGCCGTACTTGAGAAAACGGGATATCCCTCAATCGCTTTGGGCCTTGGCGAACTACTTGACATGACTACTGATGAGATGAGAAGGAGACTGGAAGGCAGAAGGATTGTCTACGTGTACCATGACAGGATAGACGACACTGGGCACAATCAGAACGAAAAGGATGTGTTTCAGGCGGTCGACAAGGCATTGGATGAAATTGAAGAGGCAGTGAAAGCGCTCCGTAATAAGGTGAGCGCTACAAACATCTATATTACAACTGATCACGGATTCATATATACCCGTGATCCGCTGGATGAGAGTGACAAGATTTCAGGGCTTGCCATACCTGTTAACATCCTTGACAGAAGGTGTGCGCTTTCTCCTGAACCTGTGTCAGAAAGCGGGATTCTTTCAATTAGGCTTCCGCACAAGAGTCCGGAAGGCAAAGAGGTCTATGCTTTGACACCCAAGAGCTATGTCCGGTTCAAGAAGCCAGGACCGGGACTCAATTATGGCCATGGTGGGACAAGCTTACAGGAAGTTGTAATCCCTGTAATTTGGCACAGGAATGAGAAAGGAGCTTCGCGTGCTTCGTCTAAAGTAAAGTTGGAACTAATATCAACAGTGAACAGAATAACTAATAGAGTCTTTACCTTAGAGTTCTTGCAATTACAGCCTGTCAGCGAGGAGGCCTTGCCCAGGCAGGTTGTAGCAAGGTTTGTTGACGCGGCCGGTAGGGCGGTATCGAATGAAGTCAAGATCATTGCTGACATAACATCGAGAGATACGAGTAGCCGTCTTTTCAGAGAGCGGTTCACGCTAAAAGGCACTGATTTTGACAGGAACGCAGAGTATTATCTGCTCATTGAGGATCCTGACGAGCTTGTGGAGAAAGAAGTCCTCAGACGCAGGTTTACGATAGATCTTGGGATTACTCTTGGATTTGAGTTCTAGAATAGAATCAGACAAACTGACAGGTACATTCCTAAGCGAAACGGGGTGATGGAATTGGACCTGCTTGATGAGTTGCTATGTACACATTTTGCCGGTCGCGTTGTGCGAAAAGACTTGACTAAGCAAATAAAAGAAGGCGCGAACGTGCCTGTGTATGTTCTTGAATACTTGCTGGGATCGTACTGCGCTACTGATGACGAGGAAGCCATCGCAACCGGTATAGAAACAGTCAAGAAGATCCTTGCTGAAAACTTCGTTCGTCCTGATGAGGCGGAGATGGTGAAGTCCAAGATAAGAGAGCTTGGGCAGTACACAGTTATTGATAAACTTACTGTGCATCTAAATGAGAAGCGTGATGTGTATGAGGCTGAGTTTTCAAACCTGGGCCTACGAGGGGTAGATGTGTCCGTTCATTATGTCAGGGAATTTGACAAGCTCCTCTGCGGCGGTATCTGGTGCCTGGCAAGAATGGAATACCTGTACGATGAGTTTGACAGGCATCGCAGCCCCTTCTGCCTCGTGAACCTTGTTCCGATTCAACTGCCTACCATGGATGTAAATGAGATCCTTGAAGCAAGACGGTTTTTTACGAAAGAGCAGTGGATAGATGCTTTATTGCGTTCAGTAGGCATGGAGCCGAATCAACTGGAGCCTTCAGTTAAATGGCATCTATTACTGAGACTGGTGCCCCTGGTGGAGAATAACTACAATCTTTGTGAACTTGGTCCTAGGAATACCGGGAAGTCATATGTGTACAAAGAGATATCTCCCAATTCCATCTTAGTATCCGGTGGCCAAACAACTGTCGCTAACCTGTTTTATAATATGGCCACCAGACAAGTAGGCCTGGTTGGCCTTTGGGATTGTGTGGCTTTCGATGAAGTCGCGGGTATTCAGTTCAAGGATAAAGACGGCGTCCAAATAATGAAGGACTTCATGGCATCCGGTTCCTTCGCTCGTGGCAAGGAAGAAAAACATGCCAACGCCTCAATGGTTTTTATCGGCAACATTAACCAGAGTGTGGATTCTATCCTTAAGACATCACACCTTTTTGAACCTTTTCCCGATGCAATGGCAAATGATACTGCTTTCTTCGATCGCATGCATTATTACCTCCCCGGCTGGGAGATTCCTAAGATGCGTCCTGAGTATTTTACGAACAACTATGGTTTCATTGTGGACTATTTGGCAGAGTTTTTTCGAGAGATGCGCAAGAGGCCTTCATACGCAGACTGCATTGACCGTTATTTCAAGCTTGGCAGGGATTTGAACCAGCGCGATGTCATTGCTGTAAGGAAGACTGTATCCGGCATGGCAAAGCTTATCTATCCCGATGGCGATTTCGGTAAGGAGGAGACCGAAGAACTCCTAAGATATGCTTTAGTGGGCAGGAGACGAGTAAAAGAGCAATTGAAAAAGATTGGCGGCATGGAATTCTATGAAGTGCGATTCTCGTATATTGACCGGGAAGGCTTGGACGAGCACTTTGTTTCCGTGCCTGAACAAGGGGTAGGTAAACTCATTCCGGAAGGGCAGCCAAAACCTGGGCATGTGTTCACAGTCGGGAGAGGTGATGGAGGCCTTCTCGGAGTGCTCAAGATTGAGACAGAGTCGATTTCCGGGGGAGGAAGGTTTCAGTGCGCGGGATTAGGACCGGGTCGCCGGGCGAGGGAGAATGCCAACCTGGCTTTCAAGTATTTTGAGGCGAACGCTGCTCGTATAAGCAGTAATATGGGAGTCCAGAAGCACGATTACATAATGCATGTTATTGATATGCAAGGTGTCGGCGTTACTTCTGAAATCACCTTAGCCGCTTTTATCGGTCTCTGCTCTCTTGCTTTAGGTAGATCCGTGCAATCTGAAACAGTAGTGTTGGGATCAATGACCATGGGAGGTACTATCACAAAGGTTGAGGAGCTTGCCAATGTGCTGCAGGTATGCCTAGATGCCGGCGCAAAACGGGTCTTGCTTCCCATGGCGTCGGCTGTAGATATTGGTTCAGTACCTGCAGAAGTATTCTCTAAGTTTCAACTGTCATTTTACCAGAGTCCTGAGGATGCAGTAAGGAAAGCCATAGGAGCGGACTGAGAAAACCTTTCTTTTCGTTATAGTTCTTGTTCCGTATTAAGATGATGCACCGGACACAACTTTATATAAAGAAGCTGATTCTCTTGAAGTAATTTGATTACAGTCGACTCTACAACTCACATCGCAGTCAGTTGAGTCCGTATAATTGTGTAAAATTGGTTTCCCCATGAAATAAAAGAAGCCATTTCTTGTGTCCCTCGGTTAGAATGAAGTTGCAACCATAACATCCTAGAGAGGAGACATCAGAAATGGCTCAATACCAGATTAC
>JAKPFY010000234.1 GCA_029551185.1 Bacillota bacterium | reverse complement strand
GTAATCTGGTATTGAGCCATTTCTGATGTCTCCTCTCTAGGATGTTATGGTTGCAACTTCATTCTAACCGAGGGACACAAGAAATGGCTTCTTTTATTTCATGGGGAAACCAATTTTACACAATTATACGGACTCAACTTCGCACACTGTGTGAGGGCATAATGGAGCGACCGCTTTGACAACAACACAATGCGGATGATGCTAACGGGATGAGTCTATGGGGAATCGGTGAACATAGTACAAAGAATCAATGAGAATCATAGAGGAGGTACTTCTCTCTCATGCTGCGGAATCCCTCGATCTCAGGTACCCATGACTTGATTATGTTTGAAGCCTTCTCCCCGCTCTCCAGGAGATGCCTCACCTTGTCAGTCCCGATTAGGCGGTCAAAATGGCTCCCTTTGTATGCCCAAGTAGCCTGGGCAGGATACATGTCAAGGATTGCCTCTACTATGTAAAGACCGGTAGCTACCGGCTCAAAGACTAGGCGATCCTTAACCGAAACCTCTATGCCGCTACAGCGTTTCCCTGCATTCTTTGAAGACTTGGGTGTGAATTCACATGCACTGAAAGCAACCCCGGGGAGCTTCAGTGCTTCCAGCCTTTTAGCAAGGGCTTTACCGTCAATCCATGGCGCGCCAATCCATTCAAAAGGATGATCTGTGCCTCTGCCTTCAGAGACATTGACAAACCCCTCAATAAAGCAAGTCCCAGGATAGACAGTAGCACCGGCCAATGTAGGGATATTAGGAGAAGGCTTCACCCATGGAAGCCCTGTATCGTCAAACCACATATCCCTATGCCATCCTTCCATCTCTACGACTTTTAGCTGCACCCCGATTTCGAACTCGTCATTGAATAACCTGGCAAGTTCGCCAATCGTCATCCCGTATCTTGCAGGGATTGGATAGAGCCCGACAAAAGACGAAAACTCCTTTTCCAGGATAGGCCCTTCAACTGCCATGCCTCCTATAGGATTAGGTCTGTCCAAGACCACGAACTCCAAGCCGTTCTCTGCTGCAGCCTCCATAGCGTAGGCCATAGTCGATATATAAGTATAAAACCTTACGCCTACATCCTGGATGTCATAGACCAGCACGTCAATGCCTTCCAGCATCTCGCAGGTGGGTTTCAGCGTTTTTCCGTAAAGACTATGAATAGGCAAGCCGGTCTTCGCGTCTCTGTCAGAGCTAACCTTCTCGCCTGCCTCAGCTTCGCCTCTGACCCCATGCTCAGGGGCGAAAATCGCGACAAGTTTTACCCTATCGCTTTCAGCAAGTATGTCTATAGTGCTCTTGCCTTTTGAGTCAATGCCTGTATGGTTTGTAATAAGCCCAACCCGTTTTCCGGCAATTATGTCAAAATCCCTGCTTGCCAAGACTTCAATTCCGGTTTTGACCAGCACTTCTTTGCGACCCCCTGCCTTAACGGATATCCCTGATATGACCGGCGCAATGAACACAAAAACAAGCAGAATGATAACTGATTTTCGTTTATTACAGGCAATCCGATGCTGCATTCCAAGTAGTCTCCCTTCAGAAACTCAGTAACCTGCCACACCTAGCCTTTTAAGACATCACCTACGGTAAAGCCTTCAATGAGATACCTCTGGAAGAAAAAGAACACTATTATCATAGGAATCGCTGCGAATGCAGCGCCTGACATCAGCACTCCGTAGTCGGTAAAGAACTGTTGCTGCAAGGTAGTGAGCCCCTGTTCCAGGAGGAATTTACGTTCTGTTTTCAATACAATAAGCGGCCAGAGGAAGCTCTTCCATTGACCCATGAATACTGAAATTCCAAGAACAGCCATACCAGGCTTGCAAAGCGGCAGTATGATTCGCCACCAGATTCCCAGTTCTGAACAACCGTCAACTCTGGCAGCATCTTCCATGTCAGCAGGTAAGGTCTGAATAAACTGCTTCATCATGAAAATCCCGAAAGTCTGACACATACCGGGCACCAGTATCGCTGCGTAGCTATCATACCATCCCAGCTTGTTGACAAGGAGAAACATAGGCACAAGCGTGACTTGACTGGGTATCATCATTGTAGAAAGGATCACCCAGAATATGATGTCCCGTCCCGGAAAGTCCATCTTTGCAAACGCATATCCTGCCAGCGTATCGAAGATGAGGTTAGCTACAGTAGCGACCGAAGCTATAAAAGCCGTATTCAGAAACCACCTAGGGAGCAATGGCGCTTTCTTCAGGAGATCCTTGAAGTTTGCCAAAGAGAAATTCTTTACGCTAACCTGCGGAGGCATTTTCACCAATGCGGATGACGGCGTAAACGCCGAAGTAAACATCCATGCCATCGGTAAGAGTGATAGTGCTGCCCATGCTACGATAAACAAAAAAACCAGTATTGCACCTATCCATTGCAGGATCCCGCGGGGACGCCAATGAAGGCCGCCTGTGGAAGTCATGTCACTTTCCTTCCTCGGTCTTAGCGCCCTACCAAGAACTGAGCCGCCGGTGGCGTTAGACACTCTCCTCGCCTCCTAGTACTGAACATCCGTTGAGAATGCACGGAAGTTGAATATAGAAATAAAAACAATGATGGCTGCAAGCACAATGGCTTGAGCAGAAGCGAGTCCGAATTCAAAATCACGGAATGCAGTATTGTAAATGAGATACACCACTGTCATTGTGGAGTATCCGGGACCACCCTGTGTCATTACATAAGCTGAGGTAAATATCTGAAAGCTTCCTATGATGGAGGTAATTGTAATATAGAGCGTTGTTGGCTTCAAAAGCGGTAATGTTACATTCCACCACTTGCTGAAAGGCGTTGCCCCGTCAATATCAGCAACCTCGTACAGCTCGCGGGGAATCTTTTTCATTGCTGCAAGATACAAGATAATGTAGTAACCCGGAGCTGTCAGTATACCCATAAGCATAATGCTTGTAAGCGATGTTTTCGGGCTTGTAAGCCAAGGATACGGCCCGAAGCCGAACTTACCGAGGATCAGGTTAAAAAGGCCGAAATTCGGGTCGTATATCCACTTCCAGACCATGGAAATTACCACAGCGGAAGCGACTCCGGGCAAATAGTACGCGCCTCTGAAGAACGTCTGCATAGCCTCAGGCAGATTCCGCAAGATACTTGCAAGTACCAATGCCTTCAGAACGCCCTGTGGAACCATTATTACAGTATAGAGGGCGGTATTACGCATTGCTTTGTGAAATACCGGGTCAGTCAGGACATACTTGAAATTGTCAAGCCCAACCCATACGTTCCCCATTAACCTGAATTCTTGAAAAGCAAGAATAAACGACCTAATTACAGGTATCACCGTGAAAATGCAAAACAGGATTGTGGCAGGGGCTATAAAGTAATAAGCCCATCTTTTCTTATAAAGCAGCTTCAAGACGGAACGGACTTTGTTCGTCTTGTGTGGCTCCGGGTCTTGCTTTATCCTTGCCAATCCATCCACCATCTGTGACACCTCTCTAACAACTGCTTCTTATGTGCAAAAACATATCGTGCTGCCGGACAAGAGGCAATCCTATGGGCCGGACAGGATTTGATGTCTTACTCGATAGCTCAATACCGAAAGCCAAGAATAATGTGACCGGAAGTGGCGGAAGGCGAGGATGCGCCCGCCGATTTCATGCAGGTCTTCCATCCTCGCCTTCTGAGCATTTGAGTTTAGTAATTAAGAAGTCTTTCCATTTGACGTTTAGCTTCCTTTAAAGCAGCATCAATCGTCTTCTCATTAAGTATCGCAAGCTGTAGTTCCCTCATGATTTTCTCATCAATCTTCTGCCAATTGGGATGCATTGGCGGATAGACTGCATATTCTACAGCAGGCACAATGTGCTCGAGATTCTTATCCCCGGCCCAAACGTTACCTGCTGACTTGCGTGACGGGAATACACCTATAAGAGGCACGACGACCTTCTGTCCCTCGCCTCTTGTGATGAATTTTGCAAGTTCCATTACCACCTCACGCTTTGCCGGATCCTTCTGCTTAAATACTGCCCAGCTTCCTACGCCGGGGCCTGCAGCTATAGGCTGACCGCTCTTACTCTTGGGATATTGCGCTGTCACCAGGTTAATCTTTTCTCCCTCGATTTCGCCTTTTTCAATTTTTTCATTGTGAGCTGCAAACGAAGAGATAATCCCTGTCGTGTCAACAAATGCCGCAATTGACCTCGTGTTCAGGAAGGCGTTGTTGACGTCTGTAGTCGTAAGCCCGCCTGCTCCCGGAAGAGCGCATTTATGCTTCCATACCATGTCATAAAGACGCTGTATGCCGTCTACTGCCTCCGGTCTGTCCAAAATGAATTCATTCTTGTCAATATCAAGGATTCTTCCGCCCTCTGCATAGATGAACCCAAATGGCTGGAGATATGTTGGTTGGAAGGTGAAACCGAAACCATAGACATCTATCTTTCCGTCGCCGTCACGGTCAAATGTTAACTTCTGCATAGCGCTGAGGAACTCGTCCCATGTCCACTCGCCGTTTTTCGGAAGCGGGACTCCTCTTTCGTTGAAGATGTCAGCATTCAAGTACATCACGTAGAGAGTGTTATACCAAGGCCATCCCCAATATTTCCCGTTCAACTTAACTGCATTGAGTGAACCTTCGTGGAAGTCTTTCAGGTCTTCCGGTGTAAGAAAGTCATCAATAGGCTCAAGAGCTCCCTGAAGGACATAAGGAAGACGTAGACCGCTGCCGCAGATATCCGGTGGTTGACCTGCCGCTACCGCAACATCGAGTTTTTCATTGCCACCCGCCCAAGTAAGCTTTGTGTACTCAATTTTCACACCTGGATGCAGTTCCTCAAATTCCTTGAATGCTTGGAGTTCCCACTCTGCTGCAGCTTCAGGACGCGGGAAATCCCATACCTGAATTGTACCTGTCCATTTGCTCGCCGCACAGATTGAACCAAAAGACACTGCCAGGCTCCCGATTAGCAACACCAATACCAGCATCCAACAAGCCCTTCGCATTATATCCTTCCTTTCTTATTGGCTGGATATTACTAAGCTGTTAATTCTCCGCAGAGAACGAAATCCCTTCCAAAAAAGCGAAAACTTTATTCCAATATTCTAATTGACAGGCAGGAATTATTCCATTGACATAGAAGACGGATTTTGCTATGTATTGCCAAAGGCACTCATATCTTGGGCTGGGAACCAAGTAGATTGCCTGTGTTGAATCGCCACATACCTGTGAAAAGTGACATGAATTCACCGTGACGCTTAAGGGAAAGCGCACTTAGCAGTCAACAACACTTGACAAGATGCCAACTGTCATCAGCTCAAAAAGGAGGTGCATGGTTTTGTATGATAATGCCCGGGATAAGTATGAGCCGGGTCTATCTGAATTCATCACCCGGATTAGCCTCGAAGAGAAGCTGGGTCAAATGCTGATGATAGGATTTGACGGGCCGATGCTGACTGAATCTGATCAGGAATTCATAACGAGGTATCACATAGGGAATGTCATACTGATGGGACGAAACGTTCCGGATCCCTTGCAAACCCAAGCGCTTACCGCTCACCTACAACAAATTGCAGCAGCGCGGCATTGTCCCATAGGTTGTCTCATTGCAATCGACCAGGAAGGCGGTGTAGTAACCCGATTAGTCAAAGGTGCCACTGTGTTCCCTGGGAATATGGCTTTAGGTGCCACCCCTTGTGCAAAATCAGAGGAGTACGCCGGACAGGCTGCTACTGCAATGGCCAAAGAAATGCTGGCCCTTGGAATCAATATGAACCTTGCACCTGTCCTCGATATCAACAACAATCCTCTTAATCCCGGCATCGGTGTGCGCTCATACGGAGAATCCGCGGAACTTGTAACGAGGCTTGGAGTTGCCGCAGTCCGAGGTTACCAGGAATCCGGGGTGGTGGCAACAGCAAAGCATTGCCCGGGCAAGGGTGACATCACGATAGATTCGCACCTGGATCTCCCGACAGTATCCCATCCTCTGGAGCGTTTGGAACAAGTTGAATTCTCGCCTTTTGTCGCAGCGATACAGGCAGGGGTTGACGCGGTTATGACTTCCCACGTTGTGTACCCGGCAGTTGAACCTATGCATGGAGTGCCCGGCACATTGTCACACCGGGTTTTGACCGGGTTAATCAAAGAGCGGTTCGGCTTCCGAGGGATTATCATCACTGATGACCTATACATGGGCGCAATTACGAAGACATGTTCCTCTGAGGAAGCAACTGTAAGAGCAATTGAGGCCGGGGCTGATATAGCGTTGTTATGCCATTATCGAGACCGCCAGGTCACAGCTGTACAGGCTCTATATGAAGCTGTGGAATCCGGGCGCATCAGCAGGGAGAGAGTGGATGAATCGGTAAATCGTATCCTTCGAGTCAAAGCCAAGTATGGACTTATCGGTTATCCTTACTGCAAATCGCAAAAGTCGTCACTTCAAGAAGATCCGGAGTCTCAGGACATCCGGGAGCCTCAGAGCGTACTTCCGAGTCTACACCCTGAGACCATCGGACCGGTTGAGTATCGGGATCATCAGACCTTGGCTCTTGAAATCGCAAGGAATTCCGTGACTCTCCTCCGAAACTCAGACAACCTTATCCCCATGAAGCCTGATCCGAATATGAAACTTCTGGTGATTAGTCCTGATATAGGATCCATCACCCAAGTAGAAGATAAACAGCTTGTCAGTTCGCCGCTGGTATCTGCAGCTAAACGATTTGTCCCTCATTTACAGACACTTACTGTATCGCAAAACCCCACCTTCCAAGAGATTAAACATGCCGTGGATCTTGCTAAGACAAGCTACACCGGCACAAAAAGCGTAATAATCCTCGGGACATACAATGCCCACATTTATAAAGAGCAAGGAACTCTGGCAAGGGCCATTCTGGCAACCGGCGCGCCTTGTGTAATCGTAGCCATGCGGAACCCTTATGATATCAAGGAGTTCCCTGAAGCAGGGACCTACATGGCAGCCTATGGATTCAGGGACTGTACTATGCAAGCAGTGGCGGAGGTCATCTTCGGACTGACCCAGCCGGTAGGAAGACTGCCGGTCACCATCCCGGGACTGCATAGGTTCGGAGACGGCATCGTCTGCACGGACTGAGGAGCAGTTTGAGTTTTAAAGGAAACCAAAACATCAAAGGATTTCTCACTCAAGGCGAAAAAGGGCGCCTCTTTTGCCTACATATCCCGCTGTTTACATGGCGCCCCGAAGCCGTATTTCTACTGTTTGCCACTGATCTTCTGTTACTTAGGATTATACATCCCGTGTTGTTGCATATAGTTGAAGATTCCTTCACCATGTTGCTGCTCTTCCTTTTGGATGTGCTGCAACGCTTGGCGGATATTGGGGTTTACTGATTCGAAAATCGCAGTGTCGTATGTGCCTGAGATGTATTTCTCAGTCATCAGAATGTCGCTACAAAGCATAGCGTCATCTTGCATAGTCATGCCTGCGGAGACTTGCTGTCCTACAAGCTGCTGTCCTTTCCATTCCATGAATTGGCCTGCCTGCAGACCTTGCTGTTGACCTTGCCCTCCTTGGGTGCTCACTTGCTGTCCTTGGAGTAATTGATTAATGGTATCATAATGCTGTTGCTCCTGGAACCCATACTGATTAAACAGCTGCTTCAACTGAGGATCTCTAGCCTGCTCCACGTAGTTGCTGTACTTTTCAATGCAAACTTTCTCATGGCTTAGTTGATCCTTTAGTAATAGCTGCTCCTTTTGGGTAAGTTGGAAACCCACTTGAACCACCTCCACACCAAGTGTGGTTCACTTAAGGAAGGTTTATTCATATAACAGAAAAAGGGGAAGACATATCTGCTCTTCACCTGCTCAACGTGGGGGACGCGCTAGGCAAGGCCAGCTTCTCCAGTTTATCAACTGCCTCACACAACTCAAGCGCAAGAGGAGCTTCTCCCAAGCGATCCCGGATGAGGCGTGACAGACGCATGTAGTAATCAAGTTGTTGTTCCTTGCCTCTCTTGAACCGAGTCCAGATATCGTCCCCGACAATCCGGAGATCCCGGATAAGACATTCAACATTATGCAAGGCATCGGCAGCTTTCAGCGCTACCACCTGCTCCTGCGCAACTCCTAAATGCCTGAGGCCTTCCTCTTTCCTGATCTCCCATGCGCGCGGTAGACCTTTGGCGTCTTTCTTCTTCTCCGTAACACCGCTGACAAGCAAGACAATACGCTCTCCGAATCTACTTTCTAATTCAGTCGGAGTGACAGCCGTATCTTCAAGCACATCATGAAGCAACCCTGCGATAACAAGATCCTCTTCGTATCCATATTGTGCCAGGATGGCAGACACGGAAACCGGATGGGTTATGTAGGGGATGACTGATCCCTTACGGAACTGACCTTCATGGGCGTGCAAAGCGAACTCCAGAGCCTTCCTGTAAAAATGTGGGTTCATGGTAGGCTTCCGCTCCCCTTCCATAGCGAAGCAGCCTCGACTGTCGTTTAAGTTCTTCTATTCTTGGCAATTCCGTCTTCCGCCCATTTCAAGGAGCAGAGTCTTCTCCTCGCTTTCCTCCTTGATCTTAGCCGTATGTTATGGAAGAGCATTGTCAAACTTCTTTACCGGAACTACAGGTTTAGCCAGATCATCCACGGAGATCTTGTATTTTGCACCAATTGCCTCCCAACTCTCCCCTTTCCGCCATTCATTAATCATGGCGTTAGGGTTGACTTTTGCCCTGGCAGCAAGGTTCAAAGCAAACATGATCTCTGTTTCGCTCATTCCCAAAGACAACCATTTCCGCACTTGGGCAGGGGGGAAATCATAGTAGGATGTAACGAATGCTACAAAACTGTCGGTTTCAAAATCAGAACCCTTCTTAATCTTGTTCTTGTTCTTCTTGCCTTTAGCTTTCCGGTCAGAGATCTCATCCCAGCCATGTCCATTTTCCCTCATGCCTATGATATTAAGCGGATCTTCATCATAGTACTCAGACATATAAATAGCGGAAATAAGAGCCTTGGGCTCACTGACTGCAACGTGAGGAGTCGTCGCCTCAACCGTAACAGTCCGAGACGACGCAGGTAAATAAAGATTGGCGACAATGTTCACGTCCATGCCAAAAAAAGCAGCCGCTGCACCGATGAATAGTGTCTCCTCCAGACTCAAGTTAGGTACAGGAACAGATATTGAAACGTCAACGGAAACGTCAGGATTCACTTTGGTCCCCCGAGACAGAGCTTCAGCAATCCCTGACGCGGGTCCTGCAAATGAACTGATTAAAGAGACAGCGCATACCAGAGCCCACAGAAGCAGTGATTTTCTTTTCACTCAATTCCCTCCGTATCTCAGTTTACCCATATTATACTCTTTGGCTTAATATGATTTCAATTAAACAGAAGCGGACATAAAGGGTTCGTTGCCAACTCACATGATTCAAATTGCGAAAGGACTTGACATTGAGGCAGAGAATATCACAATACGCCTAGTGTGACTCATCCGGGTTACGCGTCCGGATTGGTGTCTACAAGGATTTTCATCTGATTCATGTAAGGAGGTTACCGAACATGCCGATTGTGCAGATTGATTTCTTTGAAGGCAAAACAGTGGAACAAAAACGCGTTCTTGCGGAGAAAGTCACCAAAGCCATAGCTGAATCGCTGAATTGCCCGGAGACGGCGGTCAGCATCATAATGCGAGAGATGAAAACTGATAATTACGCAAAAGCAGGAAGGCTTTGGTGCGACAATTAACGGACCGGGCTGTCACCTCTTGGTTGCACCAATGACTTAATGAAAATGCGCCGACCCCCGCAAACCCATCCTGCAAGGTCGGCGCAAGTCGCTGTCTGTTCCTAAGTGGCTTTCCATAATCCGTGTTTATCACAGTATCCCCTTGCCGTGATATCGTCTGCTTCAATCCCGAACATTGCTTCCGGGGTATCGCCCGGCTTCAGGAACTCCCGGTAAGCCTTTCCGCCTGTGATTACCTGTATCCACTCAATGTAATGGTCCTCATCCATTGGGTGAGGGACACTTCCTACCGCAACTTTCACACCTTTGGATACACGTTCAATTACAGGAACATGCTTTTCCCTGGAAGCATCCTCTGTGTTTTCAGTCATAAGAATCATAGGCTTCCCACAACACACGAGTTTACCTGCGCCCTCATGAACTACCTCAACAATATTCCCACAGATTTCACACTTATAGATCTCCAACCTTTTCGTCATTATACACGCCTCCTGTCTATCCATGATAATATGCAATAACGCGGCTGCTGTAAGGCACTATTTCTCCAATTTCTTGAAACACAGGAACCAATCAAGACAGTAGTAATCCTCGCCTGCCTTCGCAACGCGTTCCTCGACGAGTCCACAGGACCCGGGCGGCGGAATGATAACGTCATCACCTGGTTGCCAATTAGCCGGAGTAGCTACCCCATGTTCGCTGGAAGTCTGGAGAGCTATATTACTAACCTCCTAGCTTTTCTTGTTGTATGGAGACATCTCACTTTCGCACTCGGTGCAGTATCCATAGAATCTATAATCCCTGTCGACTATCCGTCCATTGATCTTGTCTTTTAGCATTAGATCAATTCGCTTCAGCTCTTCGTCTACGGCCGCCCTTAGATCCTCTACACGCCCGCACCTTATGCAGACAAAATGCCCATGGGGAGCCGGCTTTCCGTCATACCTCGATATGTTTTCCTTCATGGCGAGCTTCCTGATAAGTCCTGCCTCCGTAAATGTCTGCAGCGCATCATATACTGTATTAAGGCTAAGACTGGGGAAATCACTCTTTACCGCTTCATAGATCGCTTCTGCTGTAGGGTGTCGAGTCGTCCCTTTCAGGGCCTCATATATGGCGACCCTTTGCGGGGTAGGCCTAATCCCGACATCACGCAGCATATTTGAGATATCTGTCCGCGACATGTGTTTCTCTTTCTCCCACCTTTTTTATTCAGATTCAGCTTCTCAGTCACGCTTAACACCCTTTATACTTGTGGCAATCATAATAAGCCATGAGGATATCATAGTAATAATTCCTATTTAGTAAAGCTTATTACTTCAATGTTATTATAATAACATTGAAGTTAACAATCCTGAAATTCTTACATATAAAGCCATATATAGGCAGATAGTATGATCTATACTATATATGTCTTGACAGAACCATATTACGCAGTATTTCGCGCCTACGCATTCGTAAGCTTCAACATATATGAATTCATTCCCGGTCTGACTTGAAAAGGTAATTGACTTCGTTTTTCCACGAAAACAGAAAGTGTGATTATGTTACGGTCTGCCGCCCAGCTTGAGCCAGAGCCTCCGGTCCGCTTCTTCCTTGGCCTTTCTCTCGCATTCTGCATGCTGCGCTATTATTGCCTGCTCATGTTTCCACTTGCCCTTAATCCCCCTGAACTCCTCAGGTGAAATGTATATCCCATCTTCTATTTCCTTTGCAATGCACTCAGCTTCAATAGGGTATTTACTCTTTTGCAAATGGTGCATTTGAGCTGCTATGGAACTTTTCGGTCCCCCGCTGAGCATTGTCCGCTCTATAGATACGAGGTCACTGATATACCCACGATCCTCCCAAGATGTCTCTTTCATCCGCTCCTTGATAAACTGTGTTCTTATCTCCTTCCAA
Source organism: Bacillota bacterium (assembly GCA_029551185.1). Taxonomy (GTDB): domain Bacteria; phylum Bacillota; class SHA-98; order UBA4971; family UBA4971; genus UBA4971. Next base: position 10,062 of record JAKPFY010000234.1, on the reverse strand, counting down.
GACATTCCCCTCACACCTCCGCTTTATCTGAGACTTGTCTCCCATCACCACCCTCTACATGCGATTTGCCACATCATTTCATCAAAAAACCCCCTCCATATCGATGGAGAGGGTCTAAATTTATTGCTATCATCCCCCTCTCATCTCTCAACCGAGGTCTTCAGCAAGCTCGGCTGCAGGACTTGGCACCTTGCCAAGACTCCTCGGAGTATATCCAAAAGAATCAAGGCAGGTTGCCGGGCTTCATCGGGTCTGTCCCTCCGCCACTCTTGATAAGAGTTCTTCCACCCACAACATACAGCATTCCCTGACAGTCGTCAAGTTTGCTCAAAACTTGAATTCGATCCCGAAGTGACAGCATTCTATCTGCTTATCCCCAGTCCAACTTGTCATTCTCAGTCCAATTTCGGCAGGATTTTGCGCAGCAATGTCGAAAATTGCCATTGATGCTCAATCTTCGATAAATCATAGCCAACATGCTTATCTACCGGCAGTCACTGCTTTCATAGTTCATAGATATGCGATGCCCCTTCATAGCAGGCCATTCGATGAGAGTCGGAAGATATGACGCAAACATCATAGATGAGATTTGTCTCCACGTCACACTCCGAAAGTCACTGAGATTTGCAGTCGGACACATAGTTCGAGAATCTCTGCTATTCAGAAGCATAGGAGTGTAAAGAGATGACAACCAAGAAAATGATTATCAGAGGTAGGACAGTAGAAGATGCTCTGCTTATAGCCAAGACCACCTTCGAAGCAGACGAAAGCCGGCTGCAAGTGGAGGTGATAGATGAAGGTCAGCAAGGTTTCTTGGGTTTCTTTAGGCGTCCCGCTGTCATTCAAGTAGCTGCGCTCCAGCTTGATAAGGGTCAAATGCACAAGGATCAAGATACTGAACCCGACTGTGACGGAACAGTCGAAGTGAGACATGGAAAACTCTATGTACGCGACCCTGTCGGTAACGGCAAGCCGGCAACGGTTGCCCCTACATCAGGAGCCATTCTCTTTGTAAACCAAGTCCTTGCCCTTAATCCCACACCTGTATTTGAAAATGACGAAATTGAGATAAAGCTTATGGAAGAAGTCTGTCCTGCTCAGGTAGAGGTTGAGGTCTCAGATGACTTCCTTACCGCCTATGTCAAGGTAACCCCACAGATCACCATACGTAACGAACTAACGGATCAAGCCGCGCAAAACGCACTTCAACTGGTTGCCGAGGGCCATGAAGAGAAAGTCAAAACCATTACCCCTGCCCAAATAGAAGAGGCATTACAAGCCAAAGGAGTGATCTTCGGTCTTGACCATGATGCAATTCAGAAAGCGTCATCAGAAGCTCTCGGCACTCCTATCGCAGTGGCTCGAGGCAAACCTGTTCAGCAAGGAAAGAACGGCTTTGTTGAGTGCCTGTTTAACGTGGATCCTGTAGAGATTGTCTATGACGATGATGAAAGGGTTGATTACTGGGAGCGCTACGTTTTCCCTTCGGTAAACGAAGGAGACGTAATAGCAATATTGCATCCGCCTATCCCCGGAGTCTACGGAATAAAGGTAACCGGAGAAGAAATCTCACCCGATCCTGTTCACGAAGATGTACTGCACGCAACAGACGGAGTAAGAATCAGTGATGATGGACAAAAAGCTATAGCTGCTATAGCAGGTAGACCTCTGATAGAAGACCGTGGCACAAAGTGTCTAAAGGTAACTCAATTAATGATCCATCACGGCGACGTAGATATGACAAGCGGGAATTTACGGTTCTCAGGCGACTTGTTGGTTTTGGGTAACGTTACTGAAGGCATGCAAGTGTCCGTACTCGGCGACGTTACCGTGAAAGGCAACGTAACCGGTGCAGTGATTCGTGCAGGTAATAGAGTAATATGCCAGGGAAGCGTTATCAAGTCACAGATCTATGCCGGCAATTTGACCAGACTAAATGACTTGGTAGCGCCATTAATGGATGATCTTGGGAAACTCATTCTTGAAACGATTCGAGATACCGCCAACTTGCAACAACTCCTGGTGAGCAGAGGAAAGCCGGAAACCCAGTCTGATACACTACAGGGGAAAAACACTGTCGAGCAAATAGTTCGTCTCCTTATCCAGAAGAAAAGTGAATCAATTGAAGCGATTATAAAACAGTGCACTGCGACCTTGGACTTAACGGATCTTCCCTTTCCACCCCCAATCAATGAGCTGGTTCAGACCGTCTTGAATCTGATTCCTAATGTGGAGAACTCAGGCGGGGCTCCTCTGGAAATCTTGGAGATCGTTTTGGATAAAATACGGGAGGTCAGCCGGCTGCTCGACTCCTTACCGGACCGGCCCAACGACATCATCTGCAGCTACGTCCAAAACAGTGTATTAGAAGCCACCGGAAGCATCAGCGTAACCGATAAAGGTGGATTCTATTCAACCCTTGATGCAGGATCAGACGTGTCGGTAAAGGGTGTTTTCAGGGGTGGCGAAATATCAGCCCAAGGAAATGTATTTGTCCATGAAGCCGGTTCTCCGGGACTGTCATCGGGAGGTGTGAAAATTAAAACGAGAGGAGCATCCACAGTCAAGATTCGTAGAGCATTCCCGGAAACCACGATCCAAGTGGGTAATCGCTCCCACATTGTCAAAAACGAGCAACACCTACTGAAAATACAGCTGGATGAGAGCGGTGATATCAGTCTCGGGACCTTCTCGGTATGATACGCATGATTTGCCCGATAACCCCTCTGATGCTACTCTTACCCGTCAAATACATAAAGCCGGAAATCCCGAGCATGCTCTCAGGCGCGCCTTTTGTAACCAGAAGGCATCCGTCCCTTGTGCAGGCAACCACTGACACGCGCATACGCGTAAAGTCGAAGGGGATCTCGTCGATTTTTGTGTACGTTCTCAGGTCTTTCAGGGGAGATACGGACTCCAATTGCTGCGTCCATCGGGCTCTTCAAACTTGCCTGGAAGTAAGAGTTCACCGCAGCCAGATCAAGGACGTGCCGGGACGGCTTGCCTTCTGCGTATGCATACGCATTCAAATCCGGTTTCCCCTCGGTGAGTGTGCCGGTCTTGTCTGTACAGAGGATGTCCATGTTGGCTAACCATTCTCTAATACACCAGTAACAACATACGAACAACTATCGATATCCGCCTAAGAATGATGTGTCTTCTTGCAGGAATATGGGAGATTTTGAAGAATTTTCATTACAGAGGGATGGCCTAGGGTAAACTCGAACCATACAGATTATCTTCTTCCAACCCCACCCGTGACCAGCCTCCGGAGGGGCTCTACAGTTTCTTGATGGAGGTGATAAGTCCGCGAAATGTTATTAGAATAGCTGGCGTTCCTTTTTCTGATAGCGCCATGAAAAAACCAATGGTCAGTAATCTTGCTCGAAGTCTTACCCGTTACCCTTTTCTGCGAAGGCTATCTGCACTAATATCAGCCTTTTCCCTGAGATTCTCGCATAGGTTGACGGCACTATCTCATCTGTTTATGGACCCAATGAATAACCTGCCGTGCTTCCCATTCATGGGCTTCAATCTACTGGAAATCCACGCACCCAATGGGATGATGTGTACGGTAACTTGGTCGGCAGTATCTTGCAAAACTACATGAGATTGAACCGGGAGGTGAGATAATTGGACTCAAAGTCGGTGCTCTCTTTTGACACCGATCGTATTAAGGACTATGTGTTCGCCACCGGCAGTCTAAGCACTATTAGAGGGGCGAGTGCCCTTCTCGATAAGCTGAACAGGATAATGATGCCACAAGTCATCTCTCAGGTCGCGCCTGAATCAGAGAAGATATTCGCCGATGGCGGCTCAGGCATGTTCCTGCTGGATACTTCTCATGTGGACGCTGCAAAAAAAACAGTTGAATATCTGTATAAGACTGAAACAGAGACAGCCTCTATTACAGGAGCAAGTGTACAACTAACGGACAAATGCGAGCTTAAGGAACAGTTGGTCCTCCTTCCATACCGCATCAGAACAGCCAAAGACAGAACCCGTCCATTCATGAGTATAGTCTCTTCTTCCTTAATGAGAACTTGCGATTCCTGTGGCACCGGTTATGCAAACCGGTCCTTTGCCGGGCCTGATGGCACTGAATATGTCTGTCCAGCTTGCTACATCAAGAACAATGAGGATAGGTTGCTAAAGCAGCAGATCCCATATTACTTCAGCTCTGATTTTGAACCGCAGGCAAATGAGGTACAGCTACTCTGGCAGCGCTTAAGCAGTATGCTGAAGGAGAGAAACTATGGGGGTTATCCTGCGCGGCAACACTTAGACAGACCAAGCGATTTCAACATCCTAGGTGACCTATCTACGCCATCCGGTTATATTGGGCTGATTGTCGCTGATGGTGATGGTATGGGTCAGGAAATCGAACAATTCACATCTCTTGAGGAATACCGCAAGTTCGCTAAGGTTGTTGATGAATCCCTTTACGGGGCTCTTTGTGATGCCATTATCAAATACCTTCAACCTTCTGACGGGACGGACGTGCTGCCTTTTGATGTCTTGCTTCTTGCTGGAGATGACCTGGTAATGGTAACGAAGGCCCAATCCGCGCTTCAAGTTGCCTTGGAGTTGGTGGAGCGTTTTTCCGCTTTGTCAGAGACTAATGGCCGCAGGCTCAAGCTCTCTGCAAGTGTGGTTATTGCCCATGATAGGTTCCCGTTTCAGGCGGCACATAGAATAGCCGAGAGTGGTTTGAGATTTGCCAAGCAGAATGCGCATAAGTTGCGAATGCAGGCGAAGGAGTGCAACACAGGATTGATTAACTTCCTCGTTCTAAGCAACCCTTCTTCCCTCGACTTCTACGGGATTTATAATTCAGACCTCAAGACCGTTGCATCTGACAATACTTTCAATATTCGTACTCTCAGACCGTATAGGCCTGAGCTGTTACATGCTCTTATGAACGCTGCCAGAGATTTAGGAACAGGGTCACGCACCAGACTACATCAATTAGCGGAAGCCTGTTATCTAGATCGCAACAACTCCAAACTAAACGGATTCACCGCCTTTTCTCGTTGGCGGGGCAAAGGCGACGGCAAGGAGGCCCAGATAATAGATAAGCTCTTTGGTGAAATTCGCAAATGTTATGAGTTCTCCGGTATGCACGCATTTCCATGGCTGGTTGATGAGGAGAACAACCATTACTCACCTTTTGTCGACCTCCTGGAGATATTCGATTTCGTGGAAGGAGGTGCTTGATGATTGAAGGTCCAATCAATAGACATAAGGTACTCCCTCCAATTCTTAAGTCCTTTTCACTGCGGTGTCGGTGAAGGGCGAGGCCTCCATGATCGTTCAGTATACAGGGATTCTGAAGGCTTTCTCGCTATCCCGGGATCTACCATTAAGGGATTAGTCAGAAACAACTGTGAATCCCTTGCCCGGCTTTACGGTGTTTCAGTTATCGGTCCACACCTCCCCCAAGGCAAGGATGAAAGAAAGAGATATGTTAAGAGCATTCTCTCAAAATACGACATCATCTATGCCCTTTTTGGTTCGCCCTGGCACCCGGGGACTGTTTTCTTTGATGATGCGTCCCTTGACGAAGAGTGGCGAATGTATTTTACGGACAGCAAGTCAGGTGAACACAACCTAAGGACGCAAAGGTGGCAGGTAGAAGAACGGTCTCGCGTCAGTATCAACCGTCATACCAAAACCGCGGACGAAGGCGGGCTGTTTACTTCAGAATACGGAAAACGCGGCTTGGGTTTTAGAGGAAATATATATGGCTCGTACAGCTATCTTTCTGACACCTATAATCCGCCTTTACCCTTGCTGGTGCTAACAGCAGGGCTAGAAATGATAGACAGCATTGGAGCTGAGACGTCTGTGGGTTGTGGGCGTTGCCAGGTCAAAATCGAGTCCCTTCAGATAGACGGCAAATCAAAGGATGTCACAGAAGTCCTTAGTCAACTCAATGAACTGGAATATCTGCATCTGGCTGTAGAGGGGTGGGGCACGTGAAGGAGATCATATTAAGCTGCAACGCCTTGACTCCTCTTTGCTTAGGGGATGGTAGGAAGAAGGATCCCCGGAAAACACTGGAATTCATACCTGGAGCCTCCTGGCGCGGTGCGCTGGCATGGGCTCATACCATGGCTCGTCCTGGCAAGGATCAAGAATTCAAAGATTTCTTCTTATCCGGGAAAGTAACGTACAGCAATCTACTCCCTGCAAGTTTCCCAGGATCAAAGAGTGAGTTAAGAGATAAGGCAGATCCGGTTTCGCCGCTTCCTTTCACTGCCAAGAGCTGTAAGCGATTGCGTGGATTTATGTATCAAAGCACACATGACGAAAGGAAACACGGTGTGCAAGACACCCTGATACCATGGCTTCTGTTTTCCCTTAGCGATGAAAAAGACGCCCAAGTTCTGGCGAAGGCTTCCAAATGTCCCGAGAAAAACTGCGGGGCAACTCTGGAAGGGCTGCACGGCTATTACAGACGAGGTAAATCCGGAGCTACCGGCATGTCAGATCTCAGAACATCAATAGTTACCCGCACAGGGATTTGCCGTGCAACGGATACAGTAGAAGAAAGTATTCTTTTCAGCAAGGAGGTAATTCAGAAAGGGTCTGTCTTTTGGGGATTTGTTCTGCTTCCCGATGATCTGGAAGACAAGTGGCGCGATTTTCTGGAAGACGACTTAATAAGAGGGATTATTCGCATTGGTTCAGGGCGAAGCAGCGGGTTGGGAAAGCTCGGAATCTCCGTAGAAAGCAGCAATTCAATAAGTGCAGATACTGTAGGGAAAGAAATCAGGCATCGCGTTACAGCCTTCAATAGCCTTCTTGCCACAGAAGCTAATTCGCAAAACATCAAACGAGAACATGTCCTCTACATACCCTTAACTCTTAAGTCCGATCTCATCCTCCGTGATGATTGTATGCGTTATGTCACCACTCTGGATGATAAATGGTTTAAGAACACCACAGGCGCCTTAGGGAAACTCGTGTACCAATGTTCAAGAACAAGAAGAGTAGGTGGCTGGGACGGCATATTGAAAATGCCGCGTGAAGATGTATGGGGAATCGCTGCAGGTTCAGTCTTTGTATTTGCTCTGGAACAGGAACCCGATTATGGGCGCCTTGCCAGAATCCAATTGGAAGGAATTGGTGAAAGGACAAGTGAAGGGTTCGGCAACGTCATGTGGGCAGATGAGTGGCACATGGAGGTGAACAGGCTGTGAAGAGAAGAATGGAAATCGCCAAAATCGTTGCATTGAAAGTCGATAGCTTCTACAACGACGCAATAGATCTTGTCAGGAATACGCAAGGGGCTGTTGAGAAGATAAAGAAGAGCCAGCTCGAGAAACTACGGGGGGTCTCAGAATGCGCCACCAAAGTAAGTGATGTCCTAAACTACATAAAGCGACAGGCGGCACGCCATGACAGCTGGGTACAAGATGACTTTGCGGATAAGCTCCTAGATAAGATCGGAAGAAAGCTTCGTAAGGACATGGAGGAGGTTTGTAGTCAACTGTCAGGGTCCCCTGCAGATCAGGCAGAGAAACAGCAAATTCATCTCATGTTGATTAGGGAGTATATAGACCAGGTCGTAGCCCATTGTCTCTATCCCGGCCCGGAGGTGAAAACCGGTGCTCAATGAAGAGACTCTGCAAGCTGTACGCTTGATCAGCGATAATCTGCTGTATCCGGAAGCTGTGACATTTGTCAATGAAAATGATGTGCCGGAAGACAGCCAACTGACAGGTCTGCTGGAGTACTCCAGACAGAACGATGATCTTATGAGGTTTATCAAGAGACAAGAAGATAGAGATTGGACTGGGAAAAAGGAGCATTACAAAACATTCTACAGGTCCCTCGACAGCTATCTCAACAACCTACGGAAAAAGTGCAAGGACGAATTTGACCTGGTTCCGGCAGATCTAGGAAGAACAGAAACAAAGGAAAGAGTGAATGAGGTTAGCACCCTTTTAGCCCAGGAGTACATTACGCATCTGGTTGCCGAAGCGTTGCTGAAGAACGCTAAAGAGAGAAGGAACCGTAAAAGGGGTGAGAGAACTTGAGTCTATTCCAGCAGCGTTATGTGTTTCAAGGAAGGCTTGTGCTGGAAACCGCCTTGCATCTGGGCGGCGGCAAGTTGGCGCCGGTCTCGACTGATGATCCAATCATGAGAACCCCTGAAGGAGATCCGTTTATCCCAGGATCCAGCGTAAAAGGGGCATTCCGCAGCACAGTTGAAAGAATTGCCGGGGCCTTGCCGGGTATCAAAACCTGTTCGCTTGATCCATATAACGAACATGGTTGTATCGGACCCCAAGGTGAAGCGCAGCGCGCCTTCAACCAAGAACGACAGAGAAACGACTGGACCCAAGGCGAATACCTTATCCAACTGGATCAAAGACTCTGCGATACTTGCAAGCTTTTCGGCTCCCAGTTCATGGCTTCCAGAGTCTTTTTTGATGATCTTTATTTAGTCGATCCAAAGGAAGCGTTCACCCAAGTTCGGGACGGTGTAGGTATTGATCGCGACAGCGAGCGGGCTGTCGATCAAGTGAAGTTTGACTATGAAGTAGTGGCTTCAGGCGCGGAATTTGAGATGAGAATCATATTGGACAATCCCACTGAGAAGGATCTTGCCCTCGTTTCCTTAGGTTTAATGGAATTCATGAATGGTTCCATAAGACTCGGCGGAAAAAAATCATCCGGCCTGGGGAGTTGTTGTTTGGAAAACCTTGATATCCGCTTCCTCGATCTACGTGATCTTGAGGTTGACGCCCTGTCAGAGAAGCTGAAGAGCTATCTCCTCGGTTCTAATTCTGAGGAGAAAATGGAGCATGTAGACAATACAGTTCAGTTTCTTAAGGACAAGATCGAGTTTCTTTTCAGGGAGGGATCTAAAGATGCTGAAAAGACTGGTTAACGAAGCCTCTTTCCCATTTACGATAAAGAACTTAGGCCCGCTCTTGATCAAGTCAGGCTATGCTGAGGTCAGTGGGTACGACATGGAGCCTGTCCAAACCTATCGAAACGGGAAATTAGAATACTACATACCAGGCAGCTCTCTGAAAGGGGTTTTGAGGAGTCACTTTGAGAGGATTGCGCGCACTATTAATACCACACCTGGCGTGGTTTGCGATCCGTTTCGTAAGGCGAATCTTGCAGGAGGCGATGGGAATCCCGTTACCTGTGAAGGATATGAGGAAGTGAGTTGCGGCGAGAAATTCCAGTTAAACAAGGCAAAGAAATCAGGGAGATATACAAACCGTAGGATCATACAACCTAGCAACGCTTATGTATACAAAAACTCGTGCCCTGCTTGTCGTCTGTTTGGCTCGACATTCTTTGCCTCGCGTTTTGACGTATCCGATGGTTACTTGAAGCCGGGGTCGAGAAAAGATGTCAAGAAGCGGGACCTGGTAGGCATCGATCGCCTCACCGGAGGAGCGTCTGATAGGGCAAAGTTTGATTTGGCTGCAATCTGCGCCGGGGCGGAGTTTGAGTCTGAGATCCGTCTACGGAACTTTGAGTGCTGGCAATTAGGAGCAGTCCTCCTTCTTCTTGAAGACCTAAGTCATGGTCTCATCCGTATCGGGTATGGAGCGTCAAGAGGATTCGGCAATGTTACCTGCGACTTAAGTAGAGTCACTATCGCCATGATTGGCAGGAGCAATGAAAAACAGGAGCAAATCCTCGGCTTAGGAGCAATTCTATCAGACGAAAGCTACGGGACCTCGAAAGACGACTTCCTGGAACCCGAGTCACTGCCTGAACCAAAGGTTGAAGGTATTCGAACCAAGTGGGAGTTTAGCGGTAAAGAACTAGATGACCTAAGAAGCGTGGCCTTGCCACATTTAGTTAGGATAATTGAGGGTTGGCCTCAAAGAGATGAAATGGAATGGGATCCCGAACGCTGGGAGCGTGCTGCCAATGGGTGAAATAGCTTTGAAGGGTTTTACTGATGATATTCGACAATTCCTTGAGGAGTCCCACTTCCCAGGCAGCTCATGGGTTTTGTTGGAAAGAGAAGATGACTGGTTCCAAGAGAAAGACCAAGAGAAGATATTCCTTGGCACATTGGAC
>JAKPFY010000232.1 GCA_029551185.1 Bacillota bacterium | reverse complement strand
GGCTCGAAGTACTTCGTCGTCTCCTTGAACGGGCTCCACTGTGTGAAGCCCTTCTTGCTCGAATCTGCGCCCTGCCACCATTCGAAGACGGCGCCATAGGCGTTGGTTTGCAGTCCGAGGTGGGTCTGATACCAGGCGCGCAGCGCGGCGGGGTCCTTGCACTTGAAAAAGATCCCGCCGATGCCGGTGACGCGTTTGAAATGCGTGATGTCTTTGGACGCGGGATCGATTAGGTTCTTGAACGCGTAACCAAAACAGAATGAGCAGGCGAGTGCCAGGGTGAGGAGGAGGGGTTTCTTCATGGTTTGCGGGTAATGGGTGAATAAATGTAATCAATGTCATGAATGAATGGTCTGGTATCGGCTTGGATTACAGTGTTCGATTGTTGTGCTTTGTAGGGTTTAGTAGCACAGAGGTTCGCAGAGGTTACACAGAGATTCTGTGTTAACCGCCAAATTTCCGTGTTAGATTTTTTTCTAAATTCGGGATTACAAAGAACGGCTTTAAGCCAGTTCCGTTAGGGCAGGTCTTCGGGTCTGCCCTAATTCATTTTGTTGCTTTTTTGATTCGTAGTTGGGGTCGTAGATTGTTCCGTTTTTCCAGATCGCATACATCATAACCAATAATTTCCGTTGAACCGCCACCGCTGCTTTCATCGCAATTCCGTGTTTGCTGATGAGCCTGTTGTACAACGCCTTATGGTCATTTGAATGACGTGCTGCAGTCATGGCCGGGAAGTACAGGCACTTTCTTAAGTACCGGTTCCCTCGATGCGATATGCGGGACCTTCCCCTGACCGATATACCGGATGTCCTTTCCACCACATCCAGCCCCGCATAGCTGACTAGCTGTTTCTTGTTCCTTACCAGATTGAATCCATTGGTTTCCGCCAGCACCGTTACTGCTGTGAGCATCCCAACACCTACAATCGATGTCATGCGTCTTACAGCCTGATCAATCTCAGGTGATTCAGCAACGACTTCCCGGATGGACGTTTCCACTTCTTCTACCTGTCGTTCAATCAAAGACAATCGTTGATTCATCCGTTTAATGCTTGACTTGTTGGGCCAGGCTCCGCTCTCTTCTGCGTGTAACTGACATTTGATCTGCGTACTTTCCGCTTTGAGCTGATCTCGCTCCCGGGTTAGCTGCCGCAGCTGATTGTAAATCGGATCCGGCGGCGACCAGACGTCCAGTTTCTTCTCCAGGCCCATGGCGGCCAATGTCTGGGAAGATACTTTGTCATTGACCGTCTTTACTGTAAGTGTCTTGGAAAAGTACTTTGCCCGGTTGGGAAGTACTACGCTCACCGGCCAGCCCTTCTCCGTAAGGAAGCACGCCAGCGTTTCATGATAAACACCGGTGGCTTCCAACACAAACTGACAGGGCATGGATGGATCCATCAGCTTCCGGATCCATTTGGAGAGCTTGACGAAGCCTCCCGGGCCATTGGGGATGGTCAGCATCGATACATACTCCACCCGAAGGTCGGCATACATGCGGCTGAAGCTGGCAACATGCTCCTTCATCCCGCAATCAATTCCAATGCATTGGCGAATAACGTTCTCCATGACTGAATGGGTTTTGATCTCAGATGATAAGCATACTCCCCCTCGTCTTTACTCGTAACCTACTCAAGCTGTCTCTGACATCCAGGACGCCTTGGATTCTGTTCAGACTCTAAAGAGTAAGAAGATGACGGGGGCATATCTCTGTGAGAGCATGTCTCACGGACTGCTTGGGCACGGATCACCTCCCGCCACCTTACTTATCAACCTTGCCTCTAATTTCCTACTTTTAAGGAATGGCGCTAACGTACGAGGACACAGAGGCACACACAAAGGACACAGAGTTCGAAAACTGTGTCCCTCTGTGAATTCCTCTGTGTCCTCCGTGGTTAAATCTTCGAAGCCCGAAATAACCTAACCGGACACGAGGAAGCGGTCTCCGGATGAATGGAAGGGGAATGTACTTGACACTTTACTTACTTCGGGCAATTAGAATTTCATCCAGCGCAACATGATGTCGCGGTCTCCGGATGATAGGTGCAACAGATAAAAACCCGAGGAGAGTCGGCTGACATCAATCATGGATTGTTTCGTATCCAGCTTTCGTGTTTCCTGCACGCAGGCTCCACGTAGATCGTAGATCGAATAGCATATATCCTGCTG
>JAKPFY010000223.1 GCA_029551185.1 Bacillota bacterium | reverse complement strand
GATCGCGTGGGAAACACTGTGGTTCTTTACGTTCCGGGGAAAGACGGTGCGGAATTGGCGCGAGTAACTGCTCAGTCGGTACAGGATGTGACGGAGGTAACCGTAGCACCTTACAGACCTAAGGCCAAAAAATCCTCTGAGCGCAAAGCTAACGGTGCACAGGAAACTGTTTCAGCAGACAAAGCGCCTAAGCGATCCTCACTGGGACGCACTGTCAGGGTTGATGTGGACCTTCTTGATTTTCTCATGAATATGGTAGGCGAACTTGTAATTGATAGGACCCGCCTTACTCAGCTGGCCTCGAGGCTGTTGGTGGATAAAAGCACCTCGGTGATTGGCAATGAGTTGGCCGCACTTGCTTCTCATCTGCAGCGGACTTCACAAGAACTGCAAGAAGGAATAATGAGGGCTAGGCTCCTGCCCCTTAAGAATATATTCACAAAGTTTCCTAGGATGACACGAGATTTGGCAAGTCGGTGCGGAAAGCAGATCGATCTACGAATTCAGGGCGAAGACACAGAACTGGATCGTACTGTCCTTGAAGCCATCGATGATCCTCTCATCCATATATTGAGAAATGCGGTTGATCATGGCATTGAGAATCCGGAGGAAAGAAGAGCCCGTGGGAAACCGGAGTACGGCACTATTACGTTGTCTGCCTGGCATGAGGAGAATCAGGTTGTTATACAGGTAAAAGACGATGGCGCCGGGATGGAACCTGAGAAGCTAAAGCGATCTGCTGTTAAGAAAGGGCTTATAACCCTGGAGGATTCAGCAAAGATGTCTGATAAGGATGCGCTTGAACTTATCTTCATGCCCGGCTTTTCTACGGCAGAAGTTGCTACTCAAGTGTCTGGAAGGGGCGTCGGCATGGATGTTGTGCGGACTAACCTTGAACGGATAAATGGCAACATCGAAGTAAGGAGCCGGGTAGGTTTGGGGACTTCTTTTACATTGAGGTTACCGTTGACCTTAGCCATAATGAGGGCTCTTCTAGTCGAGTGTTCAGAACTTACATATGCTGTACCTACGTCGTCTGTAGAAGAAGCCATTGCTCTGAGAAGGGAAGAAGTAAAGACCATACAAGGCAAACCGGCTTTGGTTGTGCGGGGTAGGATTTTTCCACTTGTCTCCCTCGAAGGAGCTTTAAATGGGGATTCATGGACTCTGAAAGACAGTCTACAATATGCGGTTCTTACCAGGAGTAACGATGAGCCTCTCGCTTTTGGAGTAGATGACCTAGTAGGAGAAGAAGAGATTGTACTCAAGGATATGGGTAGGATGTTATCTAGGTTGAAGGGTATCACAGGCGCTACCATCCTTCCCGATGGTGATCCGGCACTGATTCTGGATGTTAATCGTCTGCTTTGAGGAGTTTTGCTCATCTGCATAAGGAGGAGCATGGATGAATACATTGTTTTTCCGGGAGTGTACCAAGCTTGGTGTAGAGAAGGCAAGATCGACCCTTGTTGCCCTTACAGGGATGCCTTGTAGGGCAGACTTCGGGAACGTCAAATGCACTGAAGTCGACCATGTACCGATGCTATCCGGGTATTTCGATGACATCGTGCTGAGCTCTTGGGTTTCCTTTACAGGCGAAATGGACGGTCAAATCATAATACTGTTCAGGCCCGACTCGGCTCATGATGTGGTTTCTTCAATGGTCCCGCACTTCATAGAGGAAACGGATTCGGAAAACCAGCAAGAACTGGAGGAGTCCATTGTATCCGAAATTGCAAACATGATAGGGGGCTCTCTTTTGAGCGCTATTGCGGATACGGCGCAAATGACTCTCAAGCCGTCTCCACCTATGTTGATTAGGGAAATGGCCGGTGCGATCCTCGAAACAGCGTTAGCGACAAGCTATCTTTACTCTGGTGAGGTCTTTGCATCCGATGTGAAGTTCTCCCTTGCCGGGAGCGAGGCTCTTTTTGAGATAGTTTTGTTGTCCAGTAGGGAAAAGTAGAACAGACGGCAGCACTTAGGACGGAGGATCCAAATGGAGACGGATGGTTTGCGGGTCATCCCGGTGAAAATCGCAGAAATCAAAGTATCAAATAGCCAGGACGAGATCCTTGTTGCGTACTCGCTAGGTTCTTGCATAGGAGTTTGCTTGTGGGATCCGGTTTGTTGCGCCGGAGGAATGGCCCACGTATTCCTACCGCGCCCCAGGCAATATAGCTATGTAGCTGCTTCGGGTAACTCAGAGGTCATTCCTGGTTTCTTTCACCCACAGGAACCAAATGAACAACCTGGTAAATACGGGACTACGGCTGTCTCGAATCTGGCTCATTCGTTGGTGAGAATAGGCTGCAAGCGGGAAAGACTTATGGCAGCGATTGCAGGCGGAGCCAATGTTATCCCAGGCTTATCCTCCCCTTTTGGCGAAGTGGGAGTGATGAATCTAAAGGCAGTAGAGCAAGCGTTGGCGGATGAACGGATTGAAGTAGTCGGACGAGATACGGGCGGTAACTATGGAAGGTCGATGTATCTATATGTTTCAAAAGGGGTTGTGAGAGTTACTTCCACAACAGGACCCGAAAAAGAATTCCGATTCAAGGAGTGAAAGGTATGGCAAAAATCTTGGTTGTAGATGATGCGATGTTTATGAGAAACAAGACTTCAAGACTGCTTGCGGAGAACGGTTATGAAGTGGTAGAGGCGAGTAACGGCGAAGAGGCAGTAAAACGCTACTTGCAGGAAAACCCTGACCTTGTACTTATGGATATTACTATGCCGGTACTAGATGGAATTGAGTCTCTCAAACAGATGAAGGAGCATGATCCTCACGCGAAGGTAGTAATGGTGACGGCACTCGGACAAAAGAGCATGGTGCTAGAAGCCATAAAAGCGGGGGCACGAGATTTCATCGTAAAGCCCTTCCAGTCTGACAAATTGTTGGAAGCAGTAAGAAAACA
>JAKPFY010000206.1 GCA_029551185.1 Bacillota bacterium | reverse complement strand
GGGAAGAGCAAAAACATGGAACGAGCACAACAAGTCCTGGAAATGAAGGGCATCACAAAACAGTACTTTGGCAACACCGTCCTAAACGATGTCTCCATAGACCTTTATCCCGGTGAGATTCATGCGCTTGTAGGTGAGAATGGCGCAGGAAAGTCAACCCTCATGAATATCCTTTTCGGCATGCCTGTAATTCATAGCACAGGCGGCTTTTCCGGGGAAATACTCATTGACGGAGAAAAGGTGGAGCTTCTATCTCCTGCTGAAGCTATGCAAGCGGGGATCGGTATGGTTCACCAGGAATTCATGTTGATACCGGGATTTACTATTACGGAAAACATTAAGTTAAACCGCGAAACAACGCGTAAGAATGCTCTCAGTAGGCTGTTTCGGTCCCAAAGCTTAGACTATCTGGATATTCCCGCTATGCGAAAGGATGCCAGGCACGCTTTGGATCGTCTCGATCTGTCTATTGACGAATGGCTGCCTGTTGCAGGCCTCCCCGTAGGATATATGCAGTTTATTGAGATTGCCAGAGAAGTTGATAAGAAGGAAGTCAAGATCTTGGTCTTTGACGAACCTACCGCTGTCTTAACTGAAACTGAAGCTGATCGTCTCTTGGGTTCGCTGCGTAGGCTTGCTGCAGATGGTATTGCGATTCTTTTCATCACACACCGCTTAGATGAAGTCATGGCTATAGCGGACAGGATTACAGTGCTTCGTGACGGCGAGATTGTAGCAAGATTAAATAGGGATGAAGCTGTTGTTGAGAGAATCGCTGAGTTAATGGTGGGAAGGAAGGTAGAAAAGGTAGACCTTCCTGCTCGGGACAAGGAGCCAAGTGATGAGGATTTAGCCTTCACCATTGAGAACCTCGTAGTGGATATGCCAGGCGAGATGGTCCGTGGCCTATCCTTGTCTGTCCGACGTGGCGAAATCCTCGGCATCGGAGGGCTTGCCGGCCATGGAAAGTTAGGTATTGCAAATGGAATAATGGGCCTTTACCCGGCTTCAGGCAGGGTCAGCAAGAACGGAGACAATATCCCGCTCAATTCGCCTGAGCAAGTTCTTCTGAAGGGGCTTGCGTTTGTGTCTGAAGACAGACGCGGCGTCGGCCTGCTGCTTGATGAGCCTATTGAGAGGAATATCGGGGTTACTGCCATGCAGGCGCAACACAAGTTTCTGCGTCCCCGGCCTCATTTCCTGCCTGGGCTCAGGCTGGAAGACAGAAGGGAACTTAGGACTTATTCCGAGGAGATGATACGTAAACTGGACATCAGATGTCTGGGTCCGACTCAACCTGTGCGGAGCCTTTCCGGTGGCAATCAGCAAAAGGTTTGTGTAGCAAAGGCTCTTGCCCTTGACCCTGAGATTCTTTTTGTTTCCGAGCCGACGCGAGGTATTGACGTCGGCGCTAAGAGACTTGTCTTAGATCTCTTGGTGCGCCTCAATAGAGAGCATAACGTGACTATAATTATGACTTCCAGTGAGCTTGGTGAGCTGCGCAAGATATGCGACAGAGTCGCCATCGTTTATCGAGGCAGGCTTGCCGGGATCTTGCCACCTGATGCTTCTGACGCCGAGTTCGGATTAATGATGGCAGGCAGAGCCAGGGAGGAGGCGGTCTAGGCATGACGCAGAAACTCAAGCAAATTATCGTGCACATAGGACTTCCCAGGATCATAATCGCCGGATTCCTTTTAGTTATATTCATTACAGCATATATTACCGATATGTCAGTTCCTCAGCTCATTACAGACTCTCTTGTCAGAGTCGGGATGAACGGGATACTTGTCCTTGCGATGGTTCCGACTATAAGTTGCGGAGTAGGCCTCAATTTCGGCCTGCCTCTGGGAGTGCTAAGCGGTTTGGTCGGTGCGCTCATTAGTATGGAAAGAGGGCTTGCAGGTTTTCCCGGTTTGTTTGCGGCTATTGGATTTGCGGTTCCCATAGCGGTTGTCGTAGGATACCTTTACGCATTACTGTTGGAAAGCGTGAAGGGTCAGGAGATGATGGTGGGAACTTATGTAGGGTTCTCCGCAGTGGCGGTTATGTGCATCTTCTGGCTGATGGCGCCGTTTAAGAATCCGGAGCTTATATGGGCAATCGGAGGGAAGGGGTTAAGATTTACCCTGACCTTGGGGAACCATTTTGGGAAGGTTCTCAACAACTTCGCAGTATTCAAATTGTTCGGGGTCAAGATATCAGGAGGGCTCTTAGGATTCTTCTTGTTATTTTGTCTGCTTATTTACTTGTTTTACAAGACAAAGCTGGGTATCGCCATGGTGGCTGCAGGAGCGAATCCTGTATTCGCAAGGTCTGCAGGTATAGACGTACGTCATATGAAGGCGGTAGGGGTTATCCTGTCAACGGTGCTGGCTGCTATAGGCATAATCGTGTATGCGCAGAGTTATGGGTTTCTCCAGCTTTACATGGCGCCTTTGATGATGGCATTTCCTGCTGTAGCAGCAATCTTGATAGGCGGGGCAAGCTTACAAAAAGCGACTATCTCAAATGTCATCATCGGCACGGTACTGTTCCAGACCTTATTGACGACTGCCTTGCCTGTCACAAGCAGGGTGATCCAAGGCGACATTTCAGAGGTAGCCAGGTTAATCATTTCCAACGGCATGATCCTTTACGCATTGACGCGTTCGACGGGAGGTCAGTAGCAAATGACACAAACACATGGAAAAACAGTTGAATCACGCCCAACCGTCAACTTTGATGTGCGTCACTTAATCCTGACTAATGGCGTGCCCATACTATTCCTTGCGCTCTCTATTACGATGGCGATGGTTGCAGGGCTTAATGTCACGTTTCTCCTCAATGAGGTAGTTACACGGCTTGCCCGCAACTCTCTTTTAGTGTTATCTCTTCTAATCCCGGTTACCGCAGGAATGGGGCTGAATTTCAGCATAGTAATCGGCGCCATGGCAGGACAGGCTGCTGCAATTGCCGTGACCTACTGGGGCATCCCTGGTGTTCGGGGATTCTTGTTGGCTTGCTTGCTTTCTACGCCTATCGCAGCAATTGCAGGATGGCTTGCAGGGAACGTACTGAACCGGGCAAAGGGGCGTGAGATGATCACCAGCATGATATTGGGCTTCTTCGCCAACGGGATTTATCAGTTGATTTTCCTTTTCCTTGTAGGACCGATAATTCCTCTCAAAGATCCGGCCATGCTGTTGCCTCAAGGAATCGGCGTCCGAAACACCGTTGACCTCATTAATATGGCTCAGGCCTTCGACAAGATCTGGAGGCCTGTCATAGGAGGGGTACGTATCCCTGTTGTTACATTGCTGGTGTCTGCAGGGATGTGTGTGCTTATCACCTTTTTGATGAAGACCAAAATCGGCCAGGACCTCCGCGCAGTGGGCCAGGATATGCATATAGCCGAGGTAATGGGTATCAAGGTTGATAAGACCAGGATTATTGCGATGATCCTATCTACGGTTATAGCAGGCTGGGGACAGCTGATATTCTTGCAGAACATCGGCACCCTAAATACGTACAACAGCCATGAACAGGTAGGCATGTTTTCCATAGCAGCTCTTCTTGTGGGAGGAGCATCAACCAGGCGTGCCACTATTTGGCAGGCTATAGTAGGTGTTATTCTATTCCATACCCTTTTCGTAGTCTCACCCCTGGCAGGACAGAGGCTCTTCGGAGTGCCGCAAATCGGCGAGTATTTTCGCGTGTTTGTTGCTTATGGTATTATCGCTGTTGCGCTGGCTCTCCATGCCTGGCAGGGACGGCAGGTTCGGCGACAAGCTATTAAGGAAGCCATGCTTACGGAATAGGCCTATGGACGGTATAGACAAGACGCACATATTGTGTGGGCGTATTATTGGAAGGACGCTCTGCTTCGTCCAAATGAAGCAGAGCGTTTTCATGCCCCGGTTTTCCGGCTTCATCTTTTGTTCCTTGAGCGCTTACTGCCGGTTTCCTACCGCAAGCCGCCCTGCGCATACTCCCGCCTCGCCAGTTCATATCCGATTATTGCTCCACCGTATGCCCCTGCGAACTGTGACAGGTCAGGCACTGTCACCTTAAGTGCCAGCTTCTTCTCGAGAGAAAGCCTAACGCCTGCATTCTTGCTGACCCCGCCGGTCATAACGACATCAGGTGCGAGTCCCACTCTGTGAACCATCCCAAGCAGCCGGTCGGCTACTGCATCGCACAAGCCGCGGATTATTGCACAAGGCGCCATGCCTCCGGACAAAAGACTGATTACCTCGGATTCAGCGAATACTGTACAAGTGCTTGATATCTGTGCCGGTTTCTTCGCTGCTCTCCACATACGCCCGAAGTCCATGAGAGACGTTTCTAATCGGTCTGCCATTACCTCAAGGAACCTTCCTGTTCCTGCAGCGCATTTGTCGTTCATCACGAAATCCGCTACCATCCCGTCTTCATCAAGGCGAATGACTTTTGAGTCTTGGCCTCCGATATCTATCACAAGTCCGGCCCGGGGGGCTAAGGCCTTCGCTCCTCTGCCGTGACACGTGATTTCCGTGATTGTTCTGTCAGCAGCTTCGACTTGGGCCCGCCCATAACCTGTTGACACTATGTACATAAGGTCCTTTTCAGTCAATCCTTCGCTTTGAAGCAGATGCTCTATGCATTCTCCGGCTGTGGCATTTAGATCCGTTCCTGTGGGAAGCATGAAAGTTGACACGAGTTGTCCGTCCAGAAGGAGGACTCCCTTGGTTGCAGAGGACCCTACGTCAATTCCAACTACATATGAGTCAGCTCTCAATCTCCTATCTCACCTCGAGTTTTTGATCTTTTGCGACTCCAGAAGCTCCTGGAAAGCCCCAAGCCTGGTTATAGACTGCGCCTCGCCGCTGTTCCTGACATCCACTCCGTCCCCGTCGAGATTCAGGAAAGGGACTCCTTTTTTTCTTAGATAATCTGAAAGTATAGAGGCAGCGCCGTTATATTGCCTGCATCCCCATTGGGCGAACTGCACTACGCCGTCGATAGAGAACTCCCGGACTATTTTGTCGATTACGTCAAGCCGACGCTCTATCGGCCCCCATCCGGGATTTGCCATGATCTTCTTGGCCAGACTCATGTACGGGTCACCGGCATCCAGCGGGTCCCAGTACATATAGCTGAATTCTTCAAAAGCGACAGAGACTTGATGCGTATCTTCGAGGTAGTTAAACAGTTTTGGACTGTAGTACGGCCTTAAGTTGAGCCAAGCGAGCCTGAATTGCTCATTGGGAACGGGATAATCCCCTGATTTTATTATGTCTTCGGCGTGGTCTCGAAGAGATTGATAAAACTTGGCAAGCCATGGACTTCCCCAAGCCCAGAGAAACAGTACCACATAGTTCAACGCTTCTGAACCGCGCCATGGCGACGGCGTGTTTGTCCGTAGCTTACATAGATCAAGATAGCAATTGCGGGCAACATTTGAGTTCGCGAAAGCTTTATCTATATGTCCTCTGGACAAGTCCGGCACGTCACGCTCCAATCCTATGGCAGCTTCCTCTATCTGTTTTGCCAACCTGTCCAGTGCCAAAGCAGAATGTGTATAAGGCACATCCAGTATGTAGAAAGGGCAATCGTGATACTGACTTATCTGAAATAAAGATCGCTTACCTCCGTCGCAAAGCTGGGACGATACGACTACAGCAGCAGGCTTTGGAGCAAGCTTAAGAACTGAAGCTCCTACCCCGGCCCTGTGAAAACTGCAAAGATCCGGTGAATACCAAAGGGATTCACATGCTGTGAGACTTTCTAAGGCAAATCCGAAACTTGCAGCGAATCCGGAAGCAGCCTCAGGGAGGAAAGGCACCCCTCCCAGGCCGTAGATGAGTTCATTCGGGACAAACGCGCTGGTGAAGATACAAGGCTTCTCTTTGAGGTACCCATGACGGAAGTCGTCTGCAAAACACCGGATTGCATCAATCTGATAGGGCTTCCATCCTTGCCTTTCCATACGATTAATCACCAGTTCAGCCACGTTATGGACCCAGTTTTTTCGTGAAAGGGCCTGGATAATCCTGATGCGTCGGGTCTCTCCGGCTATTTCCCCATGTGATTTTCTTGTCTTGATTCCTCCCGGCGTCATTGTTGCTTACCTGCTTTCAGGATTTGTGTGCCTTCAAGCATTTCCCGAAACGCTGCTATTCTTGTCAGAGTCTGTCCTGCCCTACCCACTCCGTATTGACCTTCAAGGAAAAGAACAGGAAGACTGCCCAGTGACTTAAGACCGTGTTTTATCTCTATGAAATCGTAGTATGCTTGGTCGCAAAACTTGGGAGCAAAATAAATGAGCCCTTGAGCATCGTAATCTGATGCAAGTTCGTGGAGGCGCCTAATCCGCTCTTTCCCCCGAAACATTCGTGGACAGGGCATTTTACGGAGGTAGGCTTCAGCAAGCGCGTAAAAGGGGTCAGAGGTGGTCTCATTATCGACATAAAAAGCGTATGTCCTTGAAGGCAGACATGAATCAATAAAGACCACGTCGAGACCGGCATTTTCAATACACTCTATGAGTGATAAATCCAACAAACAGGTTCCGCTGACTCCAACAGGAATTCCGCTTCTTCTTTGGCGGAGGTGAGCAGGCTCAGACAGCGCCTGATTTATCAGCTCTTTAATTTCCTCGATGAGATTATCAAACATGCCAGAGGCTGAACTGTGCTTGGGGCTGAACCCGGAGTCAGAGGGATCCGGCAAAGACGGAAAGCAAGCCAGGAGCTGATTGATACTGATGGCAAGTTGAGTTGCTTTAGTAGCTAAAAGCTGCCTTTCTGATACCAAATCAAAGACACCTGACAGTTCCCTGCGAATCCTGTTCATGCCTTTTATGGCTAACTCAAGTCTTTCTGGGAATGAGTCACAGGGCAAGGGCACCGAGTCCAGAAGCTTGGAAGCAAAGCCTCTCAGTTCTTCAGCATAAAACGAAACCGCCTCCGGGTCATAGGTGCGCGGGACATCCACAAAATAGGCACATCTGGCAAGATTCCAATATTTCAACACGTCGTAGACCCTGCGCATTGCATCGCAAGATTCAGCAACGGCGACCACGTCATTATCCCCGTATTGTCGTATAAATGCTCTGGCGTAAGGACAGAAATCCCGCGGAAGATATCCCTCCATTGCTGAGAGGGGTCCTTCAAATATGCCTCTTGCGGCAGACATTCCTGCTGCCAGCGGTATTTCATACGGTATGTAACTGCATGCCAAGTAAACCACAATAATGCCTCCGCCTGCGCTTATTCTGTCTCAGCTTATCTCATTGGATTAAAATTGCGTAGTCTCAGTGAATTCGTAACCACGGACACTGACGAAAAGGACATGGCTGCGCCTGCAATAACCGGGGATAAGAAGCCCAAGGCTGCTATAGGTATTCCGATGATATTGTAGATGAACGCCCAAAACAGATTTTGGCGGATAATAGCCATAGTGCGACGGCTGAGCCTTATTGCAGCTGCAATAAGGCTGAGATCGTCTCGAACCAAGGTGATATCAGAGGCTTCTATAGCGATGTCAGTTCCTGTGCCCATAGCGATGCCTACGTCTGCTGCAGCAAGGGCAGGGGCGTCGTTGATTCCGTCTCCCACCATGGCGACTACCCTTCCTTCGCTGCGGAGCCTCTCTATTTCCTTTGCTTTATCTTCCGGGAGAACTTCTGCCAAAACCTTTTCAATTCCTGCCAGGTTTGCGATGAAATTGGCTGTACGCTGATTATCGCCGGTTAGCATCACAACATCGATTCCAAGTTCTTTCAGTGCAATAACGGCGTTCCCCGACGTCTCCTTCAGAGTGTCTGCGACACCGATAATGCCTGCTATTCTTCTGTCCACTGCAACAATCATAGCAGTTCTTCCTTGAGATTCAAGGATTCTCAGGTTGCTTTCAACTGTCCCTTCGTCTATTCCTTGATCAGTCATTAGGCGGTAAGTGCCTACCAGCACTTCTTTGCCTTCCACCTCGGCTTTCACTCCTTTTCCGGGAATCGCTTGAAAACCTGAGGGTTCAGTCAGTTTCAACCCGAGGGTTTCGGCATGTTTGATAATGGCTGTTCCCAGCGGGTGTTCTGAACGAAGCTCGGCTGAGGCTGCAAGCTTTATCATTTCGCGGATTGCCTCTTCTTTATCGTCTGATGTATTGACTAGCACTACACTGACAACCGCAGGTTCGCCTTTCGTGATTGTTCCGGTTTTGTCCAGGACAACGGTATCTATTTTATGAGCTCTTTCCAAGTGCTCCGCCCCTTTTATCAGAATGCCTGACTCAGCGCCTCTTCCGGTTCCTACCATGATAGCTGTAGGAGTGGCAAGGCCGAGAGAGCAGGGACAAGCGATTACGAGGACTGAGGTAAAGGCAAGAACTGCCTGTCCGGGATCTCCTGTAACAAGAAGCCATATAATGAGAGTGACCAGTGCTATCATGAGTACAGCAGGGACGAAATAGCCGGCTACTTGGTCAGCTAAACGCTGTATCGGGGCTTTTGACCCTTGCGCTTCCCGAACCATCTCAACTATCTGAGCAAGAACCGTGTCTTGCCCGACCTTTGTCGCCCGGAGCTTGAAAGCGCCGTGTTTATTGATGGTGCCTGCAATAACTTGAGCGCCTTGCGCTTTTTCCACCGGTATGCTCTCACCTGTCAACATGGATTCATCCACTATGGACATGCCTTCGATTACTATGCCGTCGACAGGTATGCGCTCTCCGGGTCTTACTACGACAATGTCCCCTTGGACGACTTCTTCAGTGTCCACTTGGATTTCAGTTCCCTCTCGAATGACGTGGGTCTTTTGAGGGGCAAGTTGCATCAGTTTTCTGATGGCTTCCCCTGTTTTGCCTTTCGCCCTGGCTTCCAAATAGCGACCTAAGAGGACCAGGGTGATGATGACAGCAGATGACTCGTAATATACATCACCCGGGGAGACGAAGGTGTGATATACGCTGAATGCGTAGGCTGCAGTGGTGCCGATGGTTATAAGTGTGTCCATAGTGGCCGTTCCAGCGCGTAACGCAGAGATCGCCCCTCGGTAAAATTGCATTCCTGCGCAGAACTGGACAGGCGTAGCTATGACAAACTGGAAGTACGGGCTCTTCAACCAGGCTGGGAGATTTATCCCGAACAAGTGAGAGAGCATCAGCGATATAAGGGGAAGCGAAAATATGGCAGAGATGAGGAAGCTTGCAAAGTGACTTGTCGTCTCTTTCTTGCGTCTACTCTCCATCTTGGCTCTTTCACTTCTTCGGTTTTCGGCCCGCTCTACTTCTTCTGCTTCATATCCTGCATCCTTTATAGTCTGCATTATTTGAGAGATTGACGTGCTATGGGGGGCATAAGTGATTGTAGCTCGGCCGGTTGCAAGGTTTACGGTTGCACCGGTAACGCCTGGAGTGTTTTCAAGAGCCTTCTCAACACGGTGGACACATGATGCGCAATGCATGCCGCTGACGACAAGCTCTAACTTGTCCAATGCCACACCGTAACCCAGCTCATTGATTTTCTCCTCTCTTCCGTGTTTATCAGTGTTCTGGCGCATAACTACACCCTCTGAGTTATCGCACGAATTTCGTGAGGACATCCATGAGTTCGTCTATAGCTTGTTCACTGCGTTCTTCCTTTATCGCGGAAGTCACACATCCTCGCATATGCGATTTTAAGAGAAGCATTCCTACTTTACTGAGAGCAGCTCTTGCAGCGGCTATTTGGTTCAATATGTCAATGCAATACCTGTCTTCATCGATCATCCGATTGATCCCCCTGATCTGCCCCTCAATTCGGGCGAGACGCTTCTTCAGATCGTCCTTGTTACGCTCCTTGTACACTTTTCATAGGCCTCCTTTATATCTTGGAAAAGCACAATGATTATCCGATATATACAATACCATGGTAGGGTATATATGTAAAGCATATGGAATACCGAAGAGAGGATCAACCTTGTGGCGAACTATACCACATAACACTGTCACATGGGGTATCAAGGGGATTCCCCATTGCCCCTTCAATCCTTTCTTACCGCTTCGGGGCAGACTTGAAAGAAAAAACCAGCCCTTGCCGGAGGGCTGGTAGAAGGGTTATGGAACGCGTCATGCAATTCCTTTTACAAGCACTATAGGCGTGCCTGCGTCTGCCGAACCGCTGACCAGGTCAGCCAGGCTTGCAATGACGTCTTCAATTCTTCTGGGAGTAGTGCCTTCGGTGGCGGCCGCTTGCCTGTCTATCGGTTCATTCGCCTTAGTTCTCAGCGTGTTTTCTATGTCAGAGATTCCGGTGCCTTGGTACCACATTTCGTCAACGATGTACTTGTATTTCAGTCCTTCGCGGTATCTGCCTGCGAGACCCGGTGTCATGCCGAAGGTAGGTTTTGGGTCAGCCAGTTCATAGATTCCGGTTGACGGATCGCGATAAGCCCCGTCCCCGAAGATTAATACTTCTATGTCTACTCCCAGGTTCTTGGCGACCTTTGCTTGTACATCTTTAGCCACTTTATCTGAATTGCGCGGAGCGAGTTTCAGCCTGTCCCCGGAGGACATGTTGCTTCCGAGAAGCCCCCACTCAGACCAAGCACCCGGAGGTGTATTGCACATGTCTTGAAGAGTTATGCACTTATCTACAACCGGCGCAAGGATAGCCTTTGTCTCTTCACGGTTATGGACATTTGCTACAACAACTGCATCAGTCTTGGCTTCAGCAATTCTCAGAGGATCATTGGAGAAATATATGGTGGCTTTTGCCCCTTGCTCGGTAATGGTATTAGTGTAAAGATCAACGTAGTCAACTTGAGTTATAGGGTGCCTGAGCCTATTTGTACCCGCTTCCTCTAAAGTTATGATATCTCTGTCGTTTTTTCCCAGCTTCTTTGCGAGATCTTGCCGCAGAATAGGGTTACCAACTTCGTCGGTGGGATATGACAACTGAACTATAACTTCACCTTCAGGGACGGCTTTGGCAAGGCCTTTAAGCACCAGCCAAAACCTATTACGGCTCAAGATTGGGAATAGAACTCCCAGTTTCGCAGAGGGCCCGATTTTCAATTGCTTGCGCGCTTCTTCAGCGATATCGTCGATAGTGACATAATTGTCCTGTGCCCTTGCCACTACTGACTCTGTGATGCACACAGTATCCCCTGATGCCAGAAGGCCGTCATCGTGACACTTGGCCAGCGCGTCATAGGTCATCCGGACTATATCGGATCCCGGGACGACCACTCCTATCTTGATTCCAAACGCCGACACCCCTATGTACTCAGGTAATCTTGTCACTTTTCAACATCCCTTTTCTACATGAAGTTTAGCATACGAGTCCGCTCATAGAATATACCTGAAATGTCTCGCTTTAGCAATGTCGCCCTCCATCCTTCACGATATCATGCCCAGTAACTCCGCGTTTTTCGGATTTCAGGCCAGGGGAAAACGAAGCCTCTATATTAACAGGTCATCAACGGAAGACAAGCCAAAAAAATTAGGATTTTGCCGCATGGCAAAACCCCATATAAGAAATGGCGCGCCCGGCAGGATTCGAACCTGCGGCCTTCTGATCCGTAGTCAGACGCTCTAATCCACTGAGCTACGGGCGCACAAAAAAAACCGTCAACAAAAACTCTGTTTTGTGCAGAATGGCTTCTCATTTCTAAGCTACTTCCCATTTGCTATATTAGCATAACTTACAGGAGCGTTCAAGAGTTAGAAAGGCCACCTGCTTGTCACTCGCTTGTGGGGGAAACGGTGGTCGGAATCAGGCTCAATGTCCGGGTTTACCATCGCCTTTTAGTGCACAAATAGCTGTATAAGATAGACAGTCACAATTGAGCCTACAGCGACTTCCAATAATCCTCTTTCAAAGAGAGCCAAAATAAGCGCGACTGCCATTCCGATTACGGCTGAAGCCATGTCTCCTGTAGAGTATAGTATTGCCGGAAAAGTCATAGCTCCTAAGGCAGCAAACGGTACATAATACAAAAAAGAACGTAAAAAGCGGGATTTTAACCGTTCTTTGACAAAGATCATCGGCAACACCCGGGGAATATATGTAACAGCTGCCATTAGTATTACTGCGATGATTGTTTTTTGCATTCTAAAGATCCTCCCTGGGGAAAAGGATTGCCCCAATGAAGCAAGCGGCAATGGTTGCAATAATAATGCTCCATCCGGCTGAAATCTGCTTAAGAAAGGGAGCCCAAGTAAACAGAGAACTGATAGCAATTGCGACGAGAGCTATGATCATATTGGCTCCGGATTTTTTGGAACTCGGAACGATTAAAGCAATAAACATTGCATATAAAGCAATACCCATGGAATTCTGTATTCCGGCAGGAAGAACGGAACAGATAGCAGAGCCCATTGCTGTCCCTAATGCCCATCCTAGGTAAGGACAGAAGATAAGACCCAGCATATACGCGAAAGAAATGTCCCGTCTTTCCAGTGAGGCGACGGCAAATGTCTCATCGGTAATACCGAAAGACATAATACATCTTTCAAGTAACGAGGTTTCAGGAGCAATTCTTTGCGAAAGAGAAAGAGACATTAATATGTACCTGATATTAATCACAAAGGTAGTTAATGTAATTTCAAGAAGAGACTTGCCGGAAATAATAAGGCTTGTCCCTGCGAATTGCCCTGCAGAGGTCAGGTTAGTCAATGAAATGAGAATAGCGATCCAGCCGGGAATACCGCCGCTTACGGCCATAAGACCGAAAGTAAAGGAGACGGGAATATAACCTAGTGCAATGGGAATACCTTGTTTCAGCCCGTAGCTAAAATCATCAAGTTGGTGCGAATAAGCGTTGTCACTTCTTGAAACAATAGCTGATTTCAATCAAGAGGCCCCCACATTAAGTTAAGGTAGTAACTACTGTCTGATAAAAAAATACTTTAGACTATAAAACCCATAATGTCAAGATATTCGACAAGCAATTCCACAAGTAATCACCAAAACCTTTAATGGATTCGACACAGTAGGCGAAACCTGGCACATTAGCATTCTGCGGCTGGCACCGCTTGAAATCGAAGGGCTGTGTCCCAGAGATTGCTGCCGAAGATCCCGGCGCTTCGTGCGGCATGGTTACATGTGGGAGCGAATGCAGGGGCTGATAGAAGGCCTTCCCGGAACAGACGCTAATCATTTAAAGAAGGGATCTGTGATTTAAACGAGAACTAAAGTAAATGGCAAAAATGACGACCTCATGAAGGGGCGACTTCCGAACCGCATAGGAGGCCTAATTTGAAGATCGCTGTTGTGGACGGACAGGGTGGGGGAATCGGGAAGAGCATTATTGAAAGGCTGAGAAAGGAGCTCAGCTCTGAACAAGCCGCGAAGGTGACGATAATAGCTCTTGGGACAAATGCCTTGGCGACAAGCTCGATGCTTAAAGCAGGAGCTGATGAAGGGGCTACAGGGGAGAACGCTATTGTGCGGACAGTTGAGACTGTAGACATTATTCTGGGGCCTTTGGGGATAATCCTTGCAAACTCCATACTTGGTGAGCTGACTCCCCAAATGGCAACTGCTATAGCGTCATGCAAGGCGCATAAGATACTGATTCCCATGACTCGTTGCGGGGTGGAAATTGCAGGTGCCAGGATAGAGCCATTGCCTCGCCAGATTGATGCTTTGGTCGAGAAGACTATTGATCTATTGGGTTAATCAGAGGTTAATATCTGCATAAAATCCGGCGAAACACATTCTGTTATATGAACGGTTATGACCACGAAGGTCTGCGTTCTTTGTCAGTAGACAAAGATGGTGCGCAGGCCTTTTCTTTGTCCCTACGTCTCCGGGATAGGGGAAGGACCGCGACAGGCATTTTCCGGTAATCCTATTAATACGTGTTTATGCGGAAAGGGGTATTAACTATGAAGAACAGCAGTATTCGGGACCTTATTCTAGGGGGGTTGTTTGTTGCCCTGGGGATTGTTGTGCCAATAGCGTTTCATTCCATTGGCGCAGGCCCCGTATTTCTCCCCATGCATATCCCGGTTTTGCTCGCAGGATTCATAACCGGGCCGGCCATTGGGGGCTTGGTTGGGGCTGTAACCCCTATCTTGAGCTCTCTTCTGACAGGGATGCCGCCTCTTATGCCTCCTAAAGCCCAGATGATGGTGGCGGAACTTGCTGTGTACGGCCTGCTCTCCGGATTCGCGTACAGAACCAAGAAGCTTCATGTGGTTCTGTCGTTGGTTATCGCTATGTTCGGTGGAAGGATTGTGTATGGCATTCTCGCAGCTTACGTCCTTCCGTTATTCGGGTTTAATCCGGTTCCCGTTTTTTACCCGATAACAGCGGGACTTGTTACGAGTCTCCCGGGTATAGTGATTCAACTCCTGCTTATTCCGCCTATTGTGTGGCTCCTTGAAAAACAGCTTAATGCAGAAAAATCTGTGTCCAATACCCCTTTGCGCAAGTAGGTTTCGGACAGTGCAAGGAGGGTAACAGAAAAGAGTCTTTTAAACATGAATCCGAAAGCCTTAGGTGCAAGTCTGAGGAGCAGCCACGAAGCCAAGCAAACGCCGCTATCCGTAGGGCTTGGCCACAGGCTACACAGGCGTGAGCAGCCGGTTTCTTCGCTTGCAGGTGGAGAACAGCTACATATAAGTGTGCCACAAGCGAAAACCGGCTGCATGGGATCGCTTTATTTCTATGAAATACGGTTGACCGCAGTTGACTCCGAGGTGTCCTTCTTACGGCACATCTATAGTGACTTCGTTGCTTCTTGAGCTCTCATTTCCACATAGGTCAACCGCAGTCACGACGTAGGAGTAGGAAATCCCTGTTTTTGCATCAGTATCTGTGAGGGTTTGCAAAGCTCCGGGTGAATGCGGGACTTCAGCTACTACTTTGAACCCGTCAAAAGGCGTTTGCCGTCTGTAAATGTTGTATCCTATGAGATCAGTATCTTGGGACTCATTCCACGAAAGAACGACTCCGTCCTCAGAAAGAGCAGCTTGAAGGTTGGTCGGGGCAGACGGCGGCTCATTGAAGTCTACTGTAATTGACACGCCTCCTGATGATAAATCCCAGCTGACTGTCGTTGTTTTTCCCGGAAGTATTTGTATGGTATTCCACAGGCTTTCGTACACAAGACCTCCATCTTCATCATAGAGTTTAATCATCATGTCATAAGTCTTCGGTTGTAGGTCAGGGACTGCGGCGGATATTACATCCACTCCGGACTCTACCTTTATGTCAGTCTGGCTCCTAAGATTGTTTGAATCCTTGTACAGTCTTAGTTTTGCAACCCTCTCATGATCCGGGATCCTAGTCAGGTCTACGTTAAGCTCCAGCGCCCCAAGGGCAGGCTGTAGCACCACGCTCGCGTGAGCTATTTGCCCTGAAGTAATTGCGACTCGGCATGAGCCTTCGTACGCGACATTGCTCTCAGCATCTTTTAGCTGGACAATTACAGTCCACGGACCCACTACCACGTTGGAAAATGTGACCTCTGCTTCGCCGTTCTCCAGGGTCACAGTCTGTGATAAGACTGTTGTCCCGTTAGTGAGGTTTACTTCCGCTTGGGTAAGATAGGCCCCTTCAGAATAGGAGCTGATACCGCTCATGCTTTGCGTCAGTGCCTCCTTGCAGGCATCAGGGCTTAAGATTTTGACCCTGACAGAGCCGGTCTCTTCCTGACGCAACGGGGGATGTTCTCCTCCAAAGCAACCTGCAAGCCCTATGCATATTAATGCCAGTATGAGAGTTGATACAAGACCACGCTTAATCATGTTTTTCCTCCTTTCATGATTCAAGGCGACCTTCATTTTCCTCCAATTCAATTCTACTGCGCTCACCCGCACGCTTCTACCATATTTAGGAAGATCGTTCCAATAATCATTCTAAAGGACGAACGCAAAGAGGAAAGGGGGGAGTAGGGAAAGAAACAGTAGTGCTGAAAATAATCTTCGGTGGAAAAGGCAGGGTTTTTTTGGGGCGCAGCGAATTTATAATATAACACTAATTACTGTTCAGAAAATAATTTTCACCTTCATGAATTGGTTGTGTAGAGGTATAGAGTGATGAGTTCTACATTAGGTAAAATCAGGGAAGGGAAATCGACATTCAGAGAATCAGAGCAGAAAGTTGCTGAATATGTGCTTGCCCATCCCAGGGAAGTGGTAAATCTCCCCATTACCGAACTGGCTGAAAGGATAGGAGTCAGTGAGGCCACAATTGTGCGCATGTGCAAGCAAATTGGATTCCGAGGTTTTCAGGAGCTGAAGATTAATATGGCCTTGGAGATAGTGAATCCTCTCCAAGCGCTTCATGAGGAGATAAAAGAAGGCGATGACGCGGAAACAATTCTGAAAAAAGTTGTCCAAGCCAATGTGCAGGCTCTCAACACTACTACTAATGTGCTGTCTATAAATGAGCTGAAGCGAGCAATAAAAGCTCTCTCTGAAGCCAAGCGGATCTATTTCTACGGAGTAGGCGGTTCCGCGCCTATTGCTATGGATGCCGCCCATAAGTTTACAAAAACGGGAAAGCCTGTAATCGCTTACAATGACCCGCATATGCAAGCAGTGGCTGCAATCCTTCTTGGCCAGGGTGATGTGGTGGTTGGGATTTCTCATTCCGGCAGCAATCGAGACACCATTGAATCTTTGGAAGTGGCAAAATCCCGGGGCGCCACGACAATTGGGATAACGCATTACGCCAGATCTCCAATTGACAGGGTCCTTGACATAAAGCTCGGGGTCTATTCCAGTGAGACTCTTTACAGAATTGAGAGCGCGTCATCACGCATAGCGCAACTTACGATCATTGACGCGCTTTTTGTCGGGGTATGCCTTTCTGAGCCTGAAAAGGCTATTAACAATATCAAACTTACCAGAGAGGTCATAGTCCCTAAGAGGTTCTAGTTATCAAGATTGTTTACCTTTATATGCTTATTCCTTGGAAGATTTAGCGATTTGTGAAATCGAAGACTCACTGATTTGTTACGGAATCTTTCAATGAGGAGGTACCGATAAAATGGACGAACTGTTCGACATTACGGGAAAGGTGTCAGTGATTACAGGAGGAGCCGGGATTCTGTGCAGTGAAATGGCAAGAGCTCTCGGAAAGAGAGGGTCTAAAATTGCTATTTTAGACCTTGATGAAAAGCAAGCAAGGATTGTAGCTGACGAAATCGCTTCGCAAGGAGGCACTGCTATTGCAGTGGCAACCGATGTCCTTGACAAGAAATCTCTGGAGAAGGCAAGGGATGTCGTCCTTGAGACCTTTGGAAAAGTAGATATTCTAATTAACGGAGCAGGCGGAAATAAGAAAGAAGCCACCACTGATGAGTCTTTTGAATTCTTTGACATCCCTGCAGACGCAATCCAGTGGGTCTTCAATCTGAACCTTCTCGGCACTGTCCTGACCACCCAGGTTTTCGGTGAAGTAATGGCAAAGCAAGGCGAAGGTGTGATCATCAATATGTCTTCTATGAACTCCTTCCGTCCTTTAACGAGAATCGTGGCGTACTCGGCAGCGAAGGCCGCAGTGAACAATTTCACTCAATGGATGGCTGTTCACTTGAATCTCAATTACTCCAAGAACATTCGCGTTAATGCAATTGCGCCCGGTTTCTTCCTAACAAACCAGAACCGTTTCCTCCTTACAGATGAGGCAACCGGCGAACCGACGGAGCGCGGTAAGCAGATCATGGATCATACGCCTATGGGACGGTACGGTGTCCCGGACGACCTTATCGGAACTCTAATCTGGCTGGTTTCTGACGCGTCCAAATTCGTAAATGGTATAGTCGTGCCTATTGATGGCGGGTTTGCTGCATACAGCGGTGTTTGACCCGGTTGCCTTAATCAAAGAAGGAGAGATATAAACACGCCGTGGTGAAGAATATGAAAGTCATAGGCTTAGAGGTGAGCACCTCATCTGCGAAAGCTATTGTATTCGGTGCCAATGAGGGAGTTGTGGCCGAGGTTACTCTGCCTTTCCCTGAAGATGTGGCTTCAGGTCCGACCCAGGATGCTGACGGAATTGTGGCTACTGCCATTTGTGCTCTTAAAGAAGTGGTCAATTGTGCCGGATGCGATGTAAACTCCATCGGCGCTATCGGTTTGAGTGGGACCTGGCATAGCTTACTGTTGCTTGACAAGGAATTCAAGCCTTTAGGTAGGATTAGAACATGGGCGGATTTAAGCGCTGCGCCGACTGTCGCCCCGCTTCGTAGAGACAATGCCTTTTTGAAGAAGTTTTATCATAATACAGGATGTATGGCTCATGCCATTTATCCTGTATGGAAGTGGATTCATCTGGTTCGGACGCTCCCGGATCTTGCCCGCAAAACAGTGTATCTTTCATCACAACTTGAGTATGTCTATCAAGCGCTGACGCGAGAAAGATCTGTATCGAGGTGCGCAGCTTCCGGTACAGGTCTGATGAACATCAATTCCCTGGACTGGGACGATGAAATACTGGAATTCGCAGGTATCAAGAGAGAGCAATTAGGCGAACTCGTGGAAGCTTTCCATACAGCTCCTCTCCTGCCGTCTGTTGCGAAAGAAGTAGGTTTGCCTCAAGGACTTCCTGTAACGGTGGGCTGTGCTGACGGCGCCATGAACCAGGTGGGTATCGGAGGAGTCAGGGAAGGAATCATGTCCATGTCAGTGGGCACTTCGGGGGCGTTACGGGTGGTTCATAAGGTGCCGAAGCTACCGGATAAGCCTTCTACATGGTGTTATTATCTTTTTAACGGCAGAAGGTTAGCCGGAGCTGCCATAAACGGTGCGACAAACTGTGTGGATTGGTATCTTGATTGCCTCGGCGCAAAAGATAAAGGACAGCGGGATTATGAGAGATTCACGGAAGGCGCGTCCGGGGTTTCTGCGGAGAAGGCCCCTTATTTTCTACCGTTTTTGTTCGGCGAAAGATGTCCCGGCTGGCATGAAGAGAAGACAGGTGGCTTCTATGGGGTAAAAGGTTCACACAATGAGTTTGATCTCTATTACTCCATCCTTGAAGGAGTCCTTTTCAACATGTATCAATGCTATAAGATTCTTGCTGAAATCGGCGGTACGCCTGGTCGTATCCTAATGTCAGGGGGTATATTGAATTCTCCGCTTTGGTCACAGATGGCAGCGGATATTTTCGAAAGAGAGATTCTGGCTACAGGTGTCGCGAACGACTCAACGGTTGGTGCAGCGCTCATAGCGTTGGAGTCTTGTGGCGGGATTGATTCGGTCGAGGACTATCAGCCTCTTCAGACGATGAAGTTTACGCCCCGAGACGATAAGCTAGAGATCTATGAAAGCAGGTTCAGAAAGTACCTCGATTTATACGCTGAACTGAAATAGACAATCCATAATGGATTCCAGGTCTTGCGGTTTCCTTGCGTAATTTGTGTTTTACGGAGGCTGGCATAAATTGGAGGATTTAAGAATAGTAGGGGAAGACATTGCCAAGAAGGAAATAGAAGAAGCTCTTAGTTCATGGTTGGGAGGTTTCCGACGCAAGTTTAAGAGAGTCCTGCTTTTGCCCCCCGACTTTACGCGCAGCCTTTCCCAGGCAGGACTCATCACAGAGATACTCTATGAGCGGCTTTCCCCTGATGCAGAGGTGGACATAATGCCTGCCTTAGGCACCCATGTTCCTGTATCAGATGAAGAAAGACTCAAGATGTTCGGGCGAAACATCCCGAAGGAGCGCTTTATTGTCCATAATTGGCGTGACGATGTAAAGAAAATAGGCGAAATTCCTTCATCATTTGTGAAAGAGATTTCCCAAGGGTTGATTGACTTTCCCATCTCTGTTGAGGTAAATGAGAGGCTTTTTGATAAGAGTTATGATTTGATTATCTCTATTGGTCAAGTAGTTCCACATGAAGTAGTGGGTATGGCAAATTACACTAAGAATATCCTTGTAGGGTGCGGAGGCAAAGAAATAATTGATAAGTCTCATTTTCTCGGAGCTGTATATGGATTAGAGAATCTTATGGGCAAAGATCATTCCCCTGTCCGCAAGGTTTTTGACTACGCTGAGACGCATTTCCTAAGAGATATCCCTCTGGAGTATATCCTGACAGTCACCACAACAGATGAGGACGAAACGAAGATTCGCGGTCTTTGGGCAGGCAGGCGAAGGGAGCTTTTTGAAGAGGCTGTCCGTCTCAGTCAAGAGCGGAATTTTACCTTGCTGGATGAGCCTCTTGACAGAGTAGTCGTATACCTTGATCCTGAGCACTATAAGAGCACGTGGTTGGGGAATAAGGCTATATACCGCACGAGGATGGCAATTGCTGATGACGGGGAACTCATTATCATCGCGCCCGGGGTTCAGCAATTCGGTGAGGATAAAGCCATTGACGCCTTGATAAGAAAATACGGTTATACCGGTACCCCACGAATTCTGGAGCTGGTTAATAAGGAAGATGATCTCCGGGATAACCTTTCTGCAGCTGCCCATCTTATTCATGGCTCGTCTGAAGGGAGATTCCGCATCACATATGCCCCGGGACATCTGACCCGTCGGGAGATTGAGGGAGTAAACTTCAAGTACATGGCCTTATCCGAAGCGCTGAAGCTGTATACGCCCGATAGATTACATGAAGGATATAACACCATAGACGGTAAGGAAGTCTTTTTCATAGGTAATCCGGGCAAGGGTCTTTGGGCCTTAAGGCGCAGATTCTTTGACCAAGGCTAGGCAGGTGATGTTATTGTGAAATCAGATATAGGCCTAATAGGCTTAGGTGTAATGGGACAGAATCTTGTCCTTAACATGGCAAACCATGGATACTCCGTCTCGGTCTTTAATCGTACTTTACGTGTGGTAGATGAGTTCATTGCCGGCAAGGCCGAAGGATACGGACTTATCACAGGGACGCACACAATCCCGGAGTTTGTTGAATCGCTGAGAAAGCCAAGGACGATAATGCTTATGGTGAAAGCCGGCTATGCTGTGGATGCGGTGATTGAGCAACTCAAGCCCTATTTAAGTCAGGGAGACATTATTATTGACTGCGGGAACTCCTATTTTAAGGATACCATTCGTCGTAGCAAGGCATTGGAGGAAGAGGGGTTCCTGTACTTAGGTGTCGGTATCTCCGGCGGAGAGGAAGGCGCTCTGAAAGGACCGAGCATTATGCCAGGAGGTTCCCGTGCCGCATGGGAGCATGTGGAGAAGATCTTTACTGACATAGCTGCTAAGGTCGGCAAAGGCGAGCCATGTTGCAGGTATCTTGGCCCGGACGGAGCAGGTCATTTCGTCAAAATGGTCCACAACGGCATTGAGTATGCTGATATGCAACTTATCGCTGAAACCTATGCGATTATGAGGGATCTCTTTGGCATGGAAGCGACGGAAATGAAAGAGGTCTTCCAAGACTGGAGCGAAGGGGATCTCAGTTCATATCTTATTGAGATTACCCGGGATATTCTTGGCAAGAAGGATAAGGATACAGGGAAGCCAATGGTAGACGTGATTAAGGACGCAGCCGGGCAAAAGGGTACAGGCAAGTGGACATCCCAAGAAGCGTTGGAGCTTGGTGTGCCTGCTCCGACCCTTGTGCATGCAGTGTTCGCGCGGTGTATGTCTGCACTGAAAGACGAGCGAACGGTGGCTGCGAACGTGCTTTCCGGACCGAGGCAGGCGAAACTTGTGAAGGATCCGGCTGAAGGCGTATCCCATTTAAAGGAAGCCCTGTATGCCTCGAAGATCTGCGCGTACGCGGAAGGATTCGCCCTCTTGAAAGAGGCGTCAAAAGAGTACAGGTGGGATCTTGATTTAGCTGGAGTCTCTCTCTTATGGCGAGGCGGATGCATAATTAGGGCACAGTTTTTGGAGAGAATTGCTGATGCTTTTAACCGTAATCCCAATCTCTCCAACTTAATGCTGGACCCATACTTCAAAGATATTATTGCCTGTTCACAAGAAAGCTGGCGTTCTGTGGTAGGCTCGGCAATTTGCCATGGCATACCTGTGCCTGCCTTCAGTTCAGCGCTTTCATACTACGATTCCTATCGTGCGCATGTGCTTCCTGCAAATCTCATACAAGCCCAGCGCGATTGCTTTGGCGCTCATACTTATGAAAGGGTGGACAGACCTGGGGTTTATCATACAAAGTGGCTGGATCCGGGGGAGATTGCAGAAAGTTTGGAGATCAAATAGACCTCATTTGGTATCATTGCGTGTATCGGATGTGAAGGCACAGAATGCAAAGAGCGCATTCATGATTTAATGGGAGACAGGCAAGGCGAAGAGATGAGACAGAGGATGGAAAGGAAGAGATGGCATTGAATATAGGACGCGTATATCCCAATTCCCTCCATGAGAAAGACGGGTCGGTTCTCTTCCTCATCAAAGGCGAGCGAGAGAAGAAACTCATAGCAATAGGCGATGCCTCATCGGTTTTTCGGGAGCTTGAGGGCAGTATCAGTTCCAATGACGGTTTTCCGATGAAAGTGTGTGACTTGTCAATTACCAACAGTCATGTAATAAGAAAGTATTTTCCGTATACGCGCCCGGTCTCGCTTAGGAAGTTTAGATCTACGATAGGCCTAGGCGACAGGCTGGGAGTTGCCTCGCCCGGCCACATCGAGGTAATACAGGGCTATAACGCAGGGCCGGTGCTTGCTCAACAGTCAATCAGGGAGCTTACGCTTACAGGAAGGACTTTTGAAGACGTGTTGCAGGACGCGGTTTGGGCAGTATTTCAAGAGGGTTATCGCGACGGGTTCGGGGCGGACGGTGATCACCTGAAGTCAACGGAAGAGGTGAAGCTTGCCCTTGATGCCGGCTACACGATGATAACCTTGGATTGCTCCGAACATATCAATGACATTGCAGGTTTATCCAAAGGCGATGTAGAGCGTATGTATATGAATATGGACAAAGGGACGCGCGAGAGGTTGGAGATGCGGTTCCTGTCCGAGGAGTTTAAGCTCGAGTCAGGTTTTACGTTGGCGTTCAGTCAAGAAGCTCTAAAGGCAAACGCTGTCATCTACCAAAAGGCTGTAGATTTTGCAGTGGATGTATTCGATGCAATGATTAGGCCATGTCAAAGAGGCATAGATTTTGAGATGTCAATTGATGAGAC
Source organism: Bacillota bacterium (assembly GCA_029551185.1). Classification (GTDB taxonomy): domain Bacteria; phylum Bacillota; class SHA-98; order UBA4971; family UBA4971; genus UBA4971. Next base: position 7,621 of record JAKPFY010000206.1, on the reverse strand, counting down.
GTCAACTCCGACTGATCCCTTGGCCCACTTCTTCGTAGCCTTACAGCTTAGTGAGGCAGGCGTGGATTTATACAGTGTCGCTCCGCGTTTTTGCGGCGAATTTCAAAAAGGCATTGATTACATAGGCAATCTTAAGCAGTTCCGGGAGGAACTCCAAGCCCATCAGCGAATTGCATCACACTTCGGCTATAAGCTGAGTGTCCACTCAGGAAGTGATAAATTCAGTGTATTCCCGATTATCGGCGAAGAGACAAACGGGCATGTCCACGTTAAAACTGCCGGAACAAACTGGCTTGAGGCTATTAGAGTAATAATCCATAGAGATCCTGCGCTTTATCGGGAGCTGCACGCGTTTGCCCTGGAGCATCTCGCTGAGGCCAGGCGTTATTATCATGTTACATTAGATACAGGCAGAATACCTGATGTGGCTTCTCTAAAAGATGACGAACTTGAAAGCCTCATGGCTCAAAATGATGCCAGACAATTGATGCATATTACCTACGGGTTAATCCTTCAGGCGAAGGACTGCTCCGGGGAGTATCTCTTCAGGGACAGGATCTATAGATGCCTCTATGAGAATGAGACACTATATAACGAATTCCTTGTGAAACACATTGGGAATCACCTGAGAGCCCTTGGTTTCCGGAGCCGGTGAATTCAGGCGGGCAGTAGTCAGGTGCATCATAATCCAGTCACATGACGTGACCGGCGTGGCGGACCGGGGCCTTGCGATTGTGTTTTGAAAAGCCGCCTTGACACAGACACGGATGACTGCTTTCATGCAACCGTGAAATGCTGCCGTAAGGAAATGGATTGACACATTAGGGACATTGTGCTATATAATAATTAAGCTAATACTTTTATGATTAATCTTGGTGGCCCCGTAGCTCAGTGGATAGAGCAGCGGTTTCCTAAACCGCGTGTCGGACGTTCGATTCGTCTCGGGGCTACCAGTTTTTTTCTTATGTAAGGTGCGTCCGGCGGTTGGGCAGCGGGTAGGTCTTGCCCCGGACTCTTTGTAATGTTATTATAAGAACGAGCATGACATAGGCTTATGGAGACACGTGGGGACGAATCGGTAAGTAATCCTCGTTGATAAGCGAAGCGAATCGGCGGGGGATGTTAAAAACTATGTTGTATGAGCAACGCATGAATGATGAAACGTTTATGCACAGAGCCCTTCTGGAAGCGAAGAAGGCGTACTTGAAGTGTGAAGTTCCCGTAGGCGCTGTCATTACCCTGGACGGACAGGTAATTGCCAGGGCACACAACCGAAGAGAGGAATTAAAGGATCCTACTGCTCACGCAGAGATGTTGGCAATAAAGGAAGCTTCAGCGAAACTCCGCTCATGGCGTCTTGTAGGGGCGACTCTCTATGTGACACTGGAACCGTGTTCTATGTGTGCCGGAGCTCTCGTTTTGGCAAGAGTTACGCGTCTGGTGTATGGAGCACCGGATCCTAAGTCAGGGGCTGCAGGGTCAGTCATGAACTTAGTGGAACATGAGGCCTTGAATCATAGGCTGGCTGTGACATCCGGAATCCTCCAGGAAGAGTGCTCCGCGATTCTGAAGCAGTTTTTCTCAGAGTTGCGTGATGACTGAGTGTGTTCAGGCAGTTAGGTTAGGCAAGTGAAATCAGGGTCGAAACTGAATAGATACTACAGATGAAATGTAGACCAAGCGGAGAGATGGCTGAGTGGTTGAAAGCGCTCGCCTCGAAAGCGAGTAGGCGGGTAGCCCCTGCCTCGTGAGTTCGAATCTCACTCTCTCCGCCACTATTGAGCTTTGCGGAGAGGTGGCTGAGTTGGTTGAAGGCGCCCGCCTGGAGAGCGGGTAGGCAGAAGCTCTCTGTCTCGCGGGTTCGAATCCCGCCCTCTCCGCCATATTTTGTCAAGGTTTGGTCGTGCTAGACGGGGACGTAGCGGCGCCCTGAATCCGCAATCCGCTATAGCGGGGTTGAATTCCCACCTGAGGCCGACCCTTTGTGGGGTCTGGCCCTGTTAAGTGGTGACGAAGGCTGGGTCCTGCGCAACAGAAGTCTGTGAACCCCGTCAGGACCGGGAGGTAGCAGCGGTAAGCAGAATGTTCTGTGTGCCGTAGGGGCGCCTGGCCGGAGCAGGCTGGCAGGTTACCGCCTGGGGAGGGCGTTCGAAGGTGGGTGCACGACCATTATTTGACCGGCCCTGTCCTAAAATCACGGGGGGCCGGTTTTTTCTTCTCCTGCTTTCATGTTTGGGTACAGGTTTTATGCCTGATTCAAATCAGTGAGCCTTGGCTGTGTCCGCTGCAGGAATTAGAGGATGGAACCAGAAGTCCACATGTTGGGGTAAGGAGGGACCCTATTGTGACATATGTCTCGCTGTATCGCCGCTTTAGACCGCAGACATTCACAGATGTCGTGGGACAAGATCATGTCACGCGCACACTGCGTAATGCTATAGCCGCAGGCCGTACATCCCATGCGTACCTTTTCTGTGGTCCGCGGGGAACAGGCAAGACCAGCGTAGCTAAGGTGCTGGCAAAGGCTTTGAACTGCAAAGAAGGTCCGACTTCGGATCCTTGTGGCATATGTGAAGCATGTATCAGAATTCAAGATGGTCGCTCCATGGACGTTATTGAAATCGACGCTGCATCCAATCGCGGGATAGACGAAATCCGCGATCTTCGTGAAAGGGTCAAATTCGCTCCGGTGGAGGAACGATATAAGGTCTATATAATCGATGAGGTCCACATGCTAACTCAGGAAGCCTTCAATGCGCTACTCAAGACCTTGGAAGAACCCCCCCAACGCGTGGTGTTCATTCTTGCGACGACTGAGCCTCACAGAGTGCTTCCTACAATTCTATCCAGGTGTCAAAGGTTCGATTTCAGGCGTCTTACCATAGGTGAGCTTTCGGGACAAGTTTCGCGCGTGGCTGAGGCTGAGGGGATTGAGCTTTCTAAAGACGCGTTAAGGCTTATTGCTACCGGGGCTCAAGGCGCAGCCAGAGACGCTCTTGGGCTTCTTGAACAGTGCGCTGCATATACAGGAGGAAAAATAACCTATGACCACGCTGTCGCTGCCCTTGGAGTTGCGGGATTCCATAAGGTAGTCGAGTTCTGTGATGCGGTGATCCAGGGGAATTTGGCACTTGCTCTTACTCTGATAAGAGAGCTTATCGATTCCGGACATGATCCTGCTTTATTCCTCAGGGATGTCCTTGAGCATTTCAGGAATTTACTGGTGCTTGCAACCTGCGGATTTGATTTGAATCTGATTGATGCGCCTGAGACTGCGCTTGATAGCCTAAAGAGGCAGGCTGAGGTCCTCCCCAAAGCTCTGATCCTTCAGGCAATAGATATTTTAAGTGGCGCAGACGCTGAAATGAAATACTCTGCGTCGCCTCAACTCACGGCAGAGGTCATCACGATTAAGCTTGTGTATTTGCACCTTTCTCCGGCAGGAGAGGGTCGAACTCTAGAAAATCAGACGCCTGACAGTGAAGTGCCTGACAGGCAAGGGGCGAAGAGTCAGACGGAGGAAGATCCACCGGCAGTCCCATCAACTGCAAGTTCTGCTACAGACCCGAGAACCGGAAGTTCGCCTGATAAGCGTTGGGCTGCTGAAACCAAGACAACAAGGAGTAAATCAACAGGTGACCTGCCTCTGCAAGAGTCAACTGCGCCTCCGGTCAGGCTGAGCCTTGATGATATAAAAGCCGGATGGAATCATGTGATAGACGCATTGAAGCCCGGACTTGAGAAAACCCTGTATTGCGATGACGGAATTCCGGTAGAGCTTAATGAGAATGAATTAGTGATATCGTTCCATGACGATGTAAGAAAAGAATTAGCTTCCGAGAGGCGTCGAAAAAAAAGCATACAAGATGCCTTGGAAAAGGTTTTTCGGGTTAAGCTTGCTGTTAGTTTCATTTTGACTGATGAGCCATACAATGTTCAGTTTCACATGGAACCCGGTGACGGGTTATTCGACGAAAAGGCACCTTCACAAGCAAGTCAATCTAAAGACACGGAACATGCTGAAGAAATTATAGGTGATATTAATGATGAAGGTTTCCAAGGCCGGGGGTCAGGTGATGCAAGCGGAGACAATGGGTCTTGCCCTGAAATCCGTGAGGAAGAGGTAGCGGAGAGTCTCAGAAAGACCAGAGATGCGGTCAGGGAGCATCCTACTGTAAAGGCTGCTCTTTCAGTGTTCAAAGGGCGAGTGTTTAGAATCGACGTATAAATGAGTGAAGACATCCAGGAGGCGGGCTTATGGCAAACAACATGGGTAGAATGCTGAAACAAGTCCAGAAGATGCAAGCGGACCTCGCGAGGATCCAGGAAGAATTGAAAGAGAAAACTATGGAAGGGACTGCCGGTGGCGGTGTAGTAAGGGTTACTATTAACGGTCATCAAGAAATACTGGCAATAAAAATCGCGCCTGAGGTTGTAGACCCGGACGATGTTGAAATGCTACAGGACCTTATTATCGCTGCTGTCAATGACGCGCTTCGCAAGTGCCAGGACATGGCATCGAAAGAAATGGGCAAGGTTACAGGCGGACTGAATATTCCCGGGCTGCCTTCTATGTTCTAGCAGGGGAGGTATCCGGCAGGTTTCGTGTCCGGGTGGTAAGGAGAGAGGAAACAATGGCTCGCTATGTACAACCTATGGCTAACCTTATTGAACAGCTTATGCGATTACCGAGTATAGGGCCGAAGACTGCGCAGCGCTTGGCGTTTCATATATTGAAGTCTCCCAGGGAGAATGTGGAGAGGCTTGCAGAGGCCTTGATCGACGCTAAGGATAAGATCGTGTCCTGCTCGGTGTGTGGCAATATTACTGAACAGGATCCGTGTTCCATATGCACGGATAACCGGCGGGACAGGACATTGATTGCAGTTGTGGAAGAGTCAAAAGATGTAATGGCCTTAGAGCGAACCGGCGAATTTCATGGGTTATATCATGTCTTAGGTGGCGCTATTTCGCCTATGGACGGTATAGGGCCTGACGACATCAGTGTCAGCGAGCTTTTGGAGCGTCTGAAGGATCAGACTGTAAAAGAGGTTATTTTAGCTACAGATCCGAATATCGAAGGCGAAGCTACATCCATGTACCTTGCCAAGCTCATAAAACCCCTCGGAGTTAAGGTAACCAGGATAGCTCACGGACTTCCGGTCGGGGGCGACCTGGAATATGCAGATGAGGTTACGCTTGCAAGAGCGCTTGAAGGACGTAGGGAGGTATAATTTTCCTTATTTCACTCCATACTGTACCTTGATGATATCAACTTATTAACAGGAGGACAGTATGGTGGCAGATGTGCATGAACAAGCCTCGAAGGAGTTCGGGGCTGAAGCGATGCTGCGCCTTCGTTGGAAAAAGGCATTTGAGACTCCGCTGAACGCAATATTAGGCAGGATACAGGCGGTTTTTCGTGCAATGTTTGTTAGGGATGGGTATTTTCGAGACGTTGAGCCATTTCACTCTGAACTCTCCAACTATGAAGCTGCACAAATTGCCAAACAGGAATGGTTGTGGGCTTTGGCGTATTTCCATGAGGTATCCGAACCGGGCCTTGTGGATTATGCTGTTTACTCGCTTCAAGCAGCTGAAAGAAAGTACATGTATCTCCTGGAGAAGGCCCGCGAGGAATATGTCTCAGTTACGTAATTGCCGTTCTCGCCGGACTATTTCATCTTGATCGGCATGACCTAGGTGGGGCTGTTTGACGCTTAAGAAGTCTCTCCCTTGCTGATACCGGATTTCACTTTCGCTGTCCTGTTTTCGAGCACTAATCCGAGATCTGTGGTTGAAATCGAGCACCTATTCCAAAAACCTGGTTGAGAATCAATCACCCTTAGCCGGCAGGCGATATGCTATACTTTGCAGGCGTAGGAGTAGCTGTGAACAGAATTCGTGTTGATAGTCTGGAAATAGCAATGAACTACGAGCCCGTGATAATGCAATAGACAAGATAATGAGGCCTATCAGCCACCGACTGCTTATATCTCTACGATATCGGCATATACAAGCGCATAGTGACATATATACATTATAGGAATGTCCATTAAGATTTGCCTGAGGGGGTAAGGCCATGGACATGCCCCTTATAATGGTGTACGCCTTCGGTCTGTTCCTGATATATGTTCTTGCTTATATTTTTTACGTACCTTTGCAATATGCCATGAGGTTACTCACCAGTATCCTTTTGGGAGGAGTTCTTCTGTGGGTTGTGAACACTCTCGGAAGCAGGCTGGGATTCTTTGTTGCCATTAATCCTGTTACAGCTCTTGTCTCAGGTACACTGGGAATTCCGGGTGTCGTCCTGCTTATCGCTCTCAAAAGCCTTGTATGTTAAGGCTTCTTTGAGGAATCACACAAACAAGAGCCGCGTAAATGAATCCAGGGATATCGGCAAAGCAAGAATGGTAAAATAAGTCACGATGAAAAAGGGGTAAGATAGATTCATTTAAAGGCTCTATGCATATACTTAGTATGGTATGAGAAACACAAAACGAGAGAAATCAGTTGAGATGCTTCTTCGACATAAAACACAAATAGGCGATTTCATAAGCATTATTGCAATCTTGCGAGAGATAGAGCGATATACCGGGTAATATGCCGATATATGGAGCTATTCGCATAACTTAACAGTTGCAATGCTCGGCGCAAGCTGCTATATTAGACTTCGCCGCTTGAAACGAGCGGTTTTCCTAAGATAACAATTAATAACCCACGGGCTTTGCCCGGGGATTGTTCCTTGAAAACTAAACAGTGGAGCATGCGCGAGATTGAGGTAGATTTAAGAGCTTATCAAAGCTTGTGCTAAGTTGAGAGTTAGGGTTTATACCCTTTAGAGTTTATCTGGAGAGTTTGATCCTGGCTCAGGACGAACGCTGGCGGCGTGCCTAATACATGCAAGTCGAGCGGGCTTATTCGAGTAGCTTGCTATTTGGATAAGTCAGCGGCGGACGGGTGAGTAACACGTGGGTAATCTGCCTCGTAGTCTGGGATAACAAGCCGAAAGGTTTGCTAATACCGGATGAGTTCATGTTATTGCATAGTGACATGAAGAAAGGGGAGACCCGCTATGAGATGAGCCCGCGTCCCATTAGCTAGTTGGTGGGGTAAAGGCCTACCAAGGCGACGATGGGTAGCCGGCCTGAGAGGGTGGACGGCCACACTGGGACTGAGACACGGCCCAGACTCCTACGGGGGGCAGCAGTAGGGAATCTTCGGCAATGGGCGGAAGCCTGACCGAGCGACGCCGCGTGAGGGACGAAGGCCTTCGGGTTGTAAACCTCTGTCTGGGGGGACGAGTAAGGACGGTACCCCCGGAGGAAGCCCCGGCTAACTACGTGCCAGCAGCCGCGGTAATACGTAGGGGGCGAGCGTTGTCCGGAATTACTGGGCGTAAAGGGCGTGCAGGCGGTCATGCAAGTCGGTTGTGAAAGTCTAGGGCTTAACTCTAGGATGTCGGCCGAAACTGTATGACTTGAGGGCAAGAGAGGGAGGCGGAATTCCCGGTGTAGCGGTGAAATGCGTAGATATCGGGAGGAACACCAGTGGCGAAGGCGGCTTCCTGGATTGCACCTGACGCTGAGGCGCGAAAGCTGGGGGAGCGAACGGGATT
>JAKPFY010000201.1 GCA_029551185.1 Bacillota bacterium | reverse complement strand
TAGATCCTCTCTTATACGATCCGGTACCAGCTCATAATGTGCTCCCCTTTTTCATGTTGCGTGGCGCACGGCCTTACTTATGATACATCATTTCATCTCATATCATACCGAGCGCGAACTACTGCTTTAATAACACGATTACAGAACCGACCAGGTAACCTATTAGATTAGATCCTCTGAATCCCTTTTGAAGGTTTCTGTCCCTTAGTTAAATAACTGCTTAGGGGGGATATAAGTTGAGAAGGACGTCATGTGTGGCTCTTCTGGTTGTTTTCACGTGCATTCTACTGAGTTCGGTATGTATCGGCGCGAAGCAAATTGTAATCGGCGTAAATGCTGAACTGACCGGGAGCATTCCGGTTGTAGGACGATCCTGCAAGAATGCTGCTGAAATGGCTGTTGAGGAAGTGAATAACGAAGGTGGTCTGGAGGTTGCCGGAACTAAGTACATTATTAAGCTGATCGTAGAGGACAACGAGGACAAGCCGGAATCCTCCGCAGCCGTGGCCCAGAAGTTAATATCCCAAAACCAGGTGCTTGCGATAATCGGAGCCAATGCAAGCCGTAACGCGATTCCGCCTTCCCAGATATGTGAAGACGCAAAGACCCCGATGATAAGCCCATGGTCAACTAATGTAAAGACGACTCAAGGCAAGAAGTATGTATTCCGCGCTTGCATGATCGATGATTTCCAAGGGTTAGTCTGCGCGAGATTTGCCAAAGATCATTTGAAAGCTGAGAAAGCAGCGGTCCTATATGACGTAGCAAGTGAGTACAATAAGGGAATCGCTGAAGAATTCAAGAAGTCGTTTGAAGCGTTAGGCGGCAAAGTAGTGTCCTTCGAATCCTATACCACAGGAGACCAGGATTTCTCCTCACAGCTTACAAGGATCGTCCAAGCGTCGCCGAAAGTCCTTTTCCTGCCAAACTACTATAGCGAAGTGCCTCTGCAAATTCAGCAAGCCCGGAGACTCGGCTTTGCCGGTGACTTCCTAGGAAGCGATGGTTGGGGTTCACCTGAAATAATCAAGCTCGGCGGACGTGACATGGAAGGTCAATTCTTCAGCACTCACTACGCTCCTGATATCGCCACCCCGACAGCGCAGAAATTCATCAAAGCCTACGAAGAACGCTACAAGGAGCTTCCAGACGATGTAGCTGCACTGACCTACGACTCCTTCGGCATGCTCTTCCAGGCGATTAAGGCAGCGGGCAAGCTCGACAGGACCGCTTTGCGCGACGCTCTTGCCCGGATAACCAAGTACGAAGGTGTCACAGGCACAATGAGGTTCGAAGGGACGGGAGATCCTGTGAAAAGTGCTGTCATTATTCAAATCAAAGACGGCAAGTTTACTTACTTCGCAAGTGTCGGTCCGTAGAATCCATAGGGATTCTTAGGATAAGAAGGCCCTGACTTCCCGGCTGACCCTGTGGAGGTTGGGGCCATGCGCATAAGGCGTCGGGGGTGATGATTTGATTATCCTACTGCTCCAGCAAATGCTCAACGGATTACAACTCGGGAGCGTATATGCATTAATAGCTCTCGGCTACACCATGGTATACGGCATACTCCGCCTGATTAACTTTGCTCACGGCGACATCTTCATGATCTCATGCTATTTTGGTTTTTTCGCAGCATGCGCCTTTCTTTCTAAAGGACTGCCTACTTGGCTTGCTTTCATCGCCACCATGATGGTAAGCATGCTCCTTACAGCGCTTGTAGCGGTATTGATAGAACGTGTGGCCTATAAACCCTTACGTTACGCGCCGAAAGTGTCGGCAGTGATCACTGCCCTTGGAATAGGGCTGTTCCTGGAGAACTTCACCTTAGCGACATTAGGTCCTACCCCCAGGGGGATGCCTGCCCTCTTGCCTAACGTAAACTACAGGTTAGGACCCCTCTCAATGTCCAGTGTGCAGATTCTGATCATAATCATATCCATAGTCCTTATGTTCCTCTTGGACAGGGTGGTACAGAAGACTATGACAGGCATGGCAATGCGTGCAGTCTCCTATGACAAGACTACCGCCTCGGTGATGGGAGTGCCTGTTGACAAGATAATCTCCATAACCTTTGCCATAGGTTCTGCTGTGGCAGGCGCAGGCGGAGTCCTCTACAGCTTGGCATACCCAATTATTAACCCTTACATGGGAGTCAGAATCGGTTGGTGGGCGTTCATTGCAGCGGTTATCGGCGGTATCGGGAATGTCCGCGGCGCCATGCTTGGCGCGTACATACTGGCTTTTGTCGAGGTATTCACCCCGATGGTGCTGCCGTCTTCAACCTACAGGGACTTCGTGGCGTTTACTGTGCTCCTTATCGTGCTGGTAGTCAGACCGACCGGGCTCATGGGTCGTGTTACCGCCCAAAAGGTGTAGTTTTCGAAACTCCAGGCCTGCGCTAGAAATGAGGTGCATTCTGTGGGGCCGAAATCCAGGATAACGTTGGTGTTGGTCCTCTTAGGTTTTGCCCTATGTATTTTCATAGAACGGTCCGGACTACTCAGCGCCTACATTTTGCAGATCTCCATGTATGTGGGAATAAACATCATTTTGACGCTTAGCTTGAACCTGGTGAACGGGTACATGGGTGAATTCTCAGTAGGACATGCAGGATTCATGGCGATAGGCGCCTACGTTTCGTCCATCATCACCGTCCGGGTCTTCCACAATCAAATGGGTCCTCTTGTCTTTCCCCTGGCAGTGATAGTCGCGGGAATAGTTGCTGCCGCAACCTCTTTCGTGGTGGCGTTTCCCTCGTTTCGTACGCGCGGCGACTACCTTGCCATTGTAACCCTGGCGTTCAATATGATCGTCAAGAGCGTCCTTGAGAACATCGACGCCCTTGGCGGACCGAGAGGGTTTATGGGGATGAGCCGCCTTACTAATCTTGCCAATGTATATGCGTGGTGCCTTATTACCATATACGTTGTAAGAAATTTTGTGTACTCCAATTTCGGCAGGGCAGTGCTATCCATACGCGAGGACGAGGTAGCTTCTAACCTGGTGAGCGTTAACACGAGACAAATGAAGATCATGGTATTCCTTATAGCCTCATTCTTTGCAGGGGTTGCAGGGGGTCTGTTTGCCCATGTAATGCAGTTTATCAACCCAAGAAGCTTCGCAATTCAGAAATCCACGGACATTCTTGTCATGGTGTACTTAGGAGGTATCGGAAGTATATTCGGATCAGTACTCGGCGCTACCGTGTACACGGTCCTCCTGGAACTTTTGAGGCCACTTGGGGTTTGGCGCTGGGTAGTAGGCCCAATCATGCTGGTTGTTCTCATGATTTGCCGTCCCACCGGGATCATGGGACTGAAGGAGCTTTCCGGGCTGATTCCCCGTGAGGAGCAAGTCCTAAAGGAGAAGGAGGGAGCTGACGTTGTCACTGCTTCAGATTGAAGGGTTAACCCATTTCTTCGGTGGGCTGAAGGCCGTATCAGATTTCAACTTAGAACTTGCGAACGGAGAAGTAGTGGGCCTCATCGGTCCTAACGGCGCAGGCAAGACCACTGTCTTCAACCTCATCACCGGAGTCTACAAGCCAAGCAGAGGTCGAATTCGCTTCGACGGACATGATCTGGTGGGGCTACAGTCATGCCAGATCATTAGCATGGGAATAGCCCGGACCTTCCAAACAATACGCTTGTTCCGTGACCTGACAGTCTTGGATAACGTACGGTTGGGACACTTCGCCCAGGCCCGGTACGGGATTCGCGACGCTCTCATGCGGTCCGCCAAATTCAGAGATGAAGAGAAGAGGATAAAGGATAAGGCGCTGGAGCTTCTCGAGGCATTTAACTTGACACGCTACGCCTATGTTCCGGCAAAGGCGCTTCCTTACGGAGAGCAGCGCAGGCTTGAAATTGCGCGCGCCTTATCATCCAATCCCAAACTGCTGCTCCTTGATGAGCCTGCAGCAGGGATGAATCCTCGGGAAATCGACGAGCTGCTTGAGAGAATTGCTTGGCTCAAAGACGAATTCCATCTCACTATCTTCTTGATCGAACACCAGATGCGCGTAGTGATGGGGATATGTGAACGTATTGCCGTCCTGGATTTCGGTGAAACCATCGCAGTGGGGGCGCCTCTGGAGATTCAAACCGATCCACGTGTCCTCGAAGCTTATCTCGGAAAGGAGGTTTCCTAATGGCGAGGCCTCTTCTTTCCATAAGGGATTTATACGTATCGTATGGTAACATCAGTGCAGTTAGAGGAATTTCCATCGATGTTGAGGAAGGGCAGATAGTCACTTTAATAGGCGCAAACGGCGCCGGAAAATCTACCACGCTAAGGGCAATTTCAGGGTTGGTGAAGCAAACCACAGGCTCAATCAGACTCGGCGATACAGAGCTTACGACCCTTCCCCCACACCGGATTGTGGAAGCGGGGATAGCCCACGTGCCGGAAGGACGGGGAATCTTCGCAAATCTCACAGTGCATGAGAATCTAAGACTCGCAACATACTGCCGCAAGGATCGGGATAAAATCCCTCAGGACGAAGAACGAGTGTTTTCAATGTTTCCGCGTCTAAAGGAAAGGCTATGGCAGCTTGGCGGAACTCTGTCCGGCGGTGAACAGCAAATGCTCGCGGTTGCAAGAGCCTTGATGATGAGAGGCGTTATCATGCTCTTAGATGAACCCTCCATGGGCCTTTCCCCAATCTTGGTTCAGGAAATCTTCAAGACAATCCGTGAGATTAACCAAAACGGCACAACAGTCCTTCTGGTAGAGCAAAACGCGAATATGGCACTGAAGACTGCAAGTTACGGTTACGTGCTACAGACCGGCGAGATCACTCTTCACGGCCCGTCAGAGGAACTTGCGGATGACCCGGCGGTGCGTGCTGCGTACCTCGGGGGTTAAGACTGAAAGGTTTTGCAGTCCTCATGTAGAATTAGTCCTCATGGACAGACTATTGTAATCAGAATGAAGACGGAGGATTGCAGAACTTGAAAATGAAAATCGGTGTATCGACTCTACTTTATGAAGACAAGGATATTGTCACATCCGCCACAAAGATCGCAAAGTCCGGCGTGAAAAGGATTGAACTATTCTGTGAGCTCGCCGGCTTCTATCCAGGCGAAGTTACAGACGAAACCTTTGATGCCCTGGCTTCTCTTGCGAAGGACTACGGACTTACATACTCAATTCATCCGCCGTGCACGGATCTCAACCCTGCATCATCTGATCCTTCAGAACGGGCAAGGGTGATTGAAGCTTACCTTGGAACCGTTGAACTTGCTACGAGGCTCGGCATCAGAGATATGGTAGTCCACTCCGGGTTCAAGTCAGATCCGGATGTGCCTAACGCCGATGCATTTGATTTTGCCGGGCAGACTCTGCAAACAGTGGGTAAAACTACAGAACAGGCCGGTATAGTGATGCTATTGGAGAATACGTGTTGGGGAGCAACCGACTTCCTCGACACCCCTCAGGATCTTGTTGCCCTGGCAGACTTGTGCCCACCCACAACAAAGCTGCTTCTTGATGTAGGGCATGCCGTGATCTGGGGAATGAATCCCACTGAATGCGCGCGTATATGGCTTCCCAGGCTAGCCCAGATCCATGCTCACGATAACCATGGCGAGCATGATGAACACCTTGAATTGGGTAAAGGGATCATAGACTGGCGTGAGCTCCTATGCTTCCTGAAAGCAGAACACTGGGACGGTATATTTATGATGGAAGTGGTAGGGCAAGAAGACCCAGAGGCTGCACTTGCAAGATCCCTTGACTTGGTGAAGACGTGTTTGGGAAACTTATGAAGCGGTTGGGTCTCGCCAGAAAGGTCGCCTCAAAAAGAGGTCTGTCTCTGACAAATAGAGGTGTTCCGTCGTGTTTTAGGATTGTCTCGTTCATATGAGTTGCCTAGGCTCCTTTTAGCCCAATCTGATCAAATACTACCTTTCCTCCGACGACTGTCCCTAAGACCTTGGTGTCGGCAATCTCCAAGGGATTGACACTAAAGATGTCTTTGGACAAAACCACGAAATCAGCAAGCTTTCCCGGGGCAATCGAGCCTTTGATATATTCCTCACCGGAGGCGTAGGCTGCCCCCGTGGTATAACCGCGTACAGCCTCTTCCACTTTAAGGCATTGCTCCGTGTGCCAACCCGGCTGTGATAATTCGTCATGGCGCTTGCGAGTTGCCGCTGCAAAGATGCCTTGTATAGGATCCGGCTCTTCAACAGGCGCATCTGAACCAAATGCCAGGCGCGCCCCATTCTTGGCGAGAGATCTCATTGGATACCCTATTGAACTCCGATCTCCCCACGCCTTATCCGCCATGTACCGGTCGGAAGTCGCGTGAATCGGCTGAATGGACGCGATAACGCCAAGTGACGCAAACCTTGGCATGTCAATAGGAGAAACCAGCTGGGCATGTTCAATCCTATTCCGGAGAGGCTTTGTGTTATCAGGCCCTCTATAGGTCTTGGACTTCTCCAAAGCGTCGAGGGCCATCCTCACTGCACGATCGCCGATTGCATGTGCTGCGATTGAGATTGCGGATTTCGATGCGCGGATCATAATGTCCGTCAGTTCCTCTTCTGTAATAGCGCACACCCCGACATTATCAGGGTTATCTAAATAGGGTTCAAGCAGGGATGCTGTGCGGGAACCAAGCGCTCCGTCTACGAAGATCTTGAGCGGTCCAATCCGAAGACGGGCATTGCCAAACCCTGTCCTAATACCCAGCTTGATAGCTGCATCCAGATTCGATAAGGGGATCATCTCACTTACCCGGAGGTTCAGGTTATCCTCCCCAAGTAGATCCTCCAGGACACTGAAGGAGACTTTATCTCCACAATCATGAATACCTACGATTCCAAGCTGATGGAAGTAGGGAATTACGTCAGCGATTGCTTTTTTAGATGTGCTGAAATCCGGTGCCGGGATAACAGAGTTGATTAGGGCCTGAGCGTTTTCCCGAAGAATGCCTGTAGGCTCATGGGTATTAGGATCCCGCTCTATGACTCCGCCGTCCGGGTCCGGGGTATATTTATCTATGCTTGCCATGGCCAGGGCAAGAGAATTAACCCACATGCTGTGCCTATCCTTGCTGAATAGGACTACAGGATTATCGGAGGCTGCCTCATCAAGATGAGTGCGATGGGGAGAATCATTCCCCAAGAGACTGTGGCTCCATCCGTGACCCATGATCCATTGTCCTTCTTGAGATTGCAGAGCCGCTTTCCTGATTCTCTTCTTTGCCTCTTCAATGGAATTGACGCTACCGAGGTCCACCTGGTTGAACTTTAAGGCGTACCACAAGAGGTGTATATGGCAATCAGTGAATCCTGGAATCACAGTAAGGCCTTGAAGATCCACCTTCCTGTAACCTCCGGCCAATGCTGATTCGGCATCAGCGTAGGTTCCCACAGCGACTATTCTGTCATCTCTTACGGCAATTGCCGAAGCCCTCGATATCGACCTGTCCTCACCGCGACCCGCGGAACGTGCATCTCTTGCGGAGTCCGTGTTATCCATAGTATAAATATTCGCGTTATAATAAACTACTTGGTTATCCATAGTAATCAGCCTTCCCATAGTCCAATCCAGATAATTTGGATCCTGTAATCAGCAAATGTCATTATATGTTCTGCGGCACACCCTGTCTTTCCTGCTGCTATTTAGACTGCACATGATACAGAGGACGTTTCCTCTGATTATATCCTGCTATTTCTCCGCATGAATCTGACACAATCAAATATTGTCTGCCATCAAGCTGCGTGGTATAGTGAAATCGAAATTATCCGTCCAACACTTATTCCGATTCTCACTCATGAAGGAATCTACTGATTTCGTCAAAGCAATTTCGTCTATAAGGCATACTTTGTGCGTATTTCCAGGTCATGATCCACTAAGAAAAAGGAGGCTCATGTAATGCGTGAGTCACAAGGTCGGATGTGTCTGGGTGCTCTTGCCATTTTATTGGGTTTATTGTGGTTCCTTAACAATATTGGATTAACTCAGACGGATATCGGTAGGCTTATATCGGTGTATTGGCCGGTTATTTTTATTCTCTTCGGCACTGAACTCATCATTCGAGATACTACTTGCCGGTCACAAGAGGAATCACGATCCGCAGACATCCGATCCGCTGTGCTAAACGGCGCTATCCTCATAGTAATCGGTGCTCTGATACTCGGAAGCAATCTGGGTATTTACCGGCTGGATCTTTCTGTTATTTGGAGAGTCTTCTGGCCTGTGGTGTTGATTCTAATCGGCTGGAGCCTACTAAGAGGAACAACCACAACAGGCGGGACTCATTGGGCAATAATGAGCGGGATAGAACTCCGCAATAAAGGATGGAGGCTTGAAAGCGGTAACATGATCGCATTCATGGGCGGAATAAATCTGGATCTGACTGTTGCTGAAATTCCGGAAAAAGACACTGTACTGAATCTCACAGCAATAATGGGCGGAATCAATGTCAGAGTCCCCGACAATATAAACGTTGAGTGCGATGGAACCGCTATCCTCGGCGGAGTAAGATTTTTCAACGAGAGGGCCGGAGGCTTGATATCATCCAGAAGATTTAGCGGTAAAGAGGTTGACACGTCAAAAAAGAGGGTCATTATTTACTCGAGGGCTATCATGGGAGGTATTGAAATTAAGCGGTAAGTCAGAGATAGGCGCAAGAAAATGATGTTAAGAGGCGCCCCTGTTTATCTTGACATGCTTTTTGCTGACATACTCTTCAGATATCTTAACATCGGTAATACTCTCAGGGTGGGTATTACTCGATGTTCTTAATTAGACCAAAATCGCCGCGTGTTGCAGCTGATAGGATAGGCCTCATGTACTCATCCACCATTGACACGTCCAGCGGAACCGGCATGTTCTTGAGTTTCATCTCAAGCTGAGGATTTTTCGCCGCAGATATTGCGCGTTCAACGTGTTCATCACTGAACCCCGGAAGTTCAGATAAGGTTGTGGGAAAACCTACCTTCCGGCTGAAGTTGATCATGGCCTTAGCCACTGCAATACCGAGCTCTCGCCCGGAGAGCGAAGCAAGATCGGAATCGATTAGCCCATACCGCTCGTATATGTCTCCTACAATCCGGAGCTGCCGCTCAATTGCCGGAGCAAAAAACACTGTGTAATAGGGATTCATGATAGCAACAGCTCTACCATGGCTTGCAATATCCACCAAGGAGAAACTGGTTAGGTGAGCTCCGTTAGTGCCTCCGACCATTATTGCATAGCCTCCGATGTCAGTTGCAAGGCCCAATGCTTCACGGGCGCTCTCATCAGACGGATGACTTGCAACCCGTTCAACGTTGGCCACAATTAATTCTATGCCGACCTCAGCTATCTCCGATGCTAAGTCGTATTTTGCTTCCGATATTCCGTAGAACACCTCCAGGCAGTGGCCTAACCCGTCAAAGGCGCCATCTAAAGTCGTAGATAGAGGCATGGATTTCGTGATAAGATAGTCAAATACTGCGCGGTCGGGGACTATTGCATCATCTACAATCAGTTTCTTTTGACCGGCTACAGGATCAGTGATATTTGAGTACTTAGTCAGATGAGCCCCTGAGCCGGCAGCTGTTTCCACTGCAATCATAGGAAGCAAGCTTGCTCCGTACTTTGCCAGAGTTTCCGTAACCAATCCTGTGCCGAAATATGAATCAATCTCAGGTTCCCATTTCCCCAAGGATGCAAGAACGTTAGCTGCTTTCACAGCATCTATGGTGCTTCCTCCGCCCACTGCAACCACGCAGTCAGGTTTAGCATGCAGGATGGAAGAAGTGATACGGTATACGTCCTCACGAGGAGCGTTAGGTGCAGCCCCACGAACCACACGATCCCCGGCAAGTTTGACCCCATGCAGGTGAAGCGAATCCAGTACGGTATCGAGCATAGGAATGAGCCATGCGCTGCTATTGGCAACCACCATAGCAGATTTCCCGAACTCAGCTGCAAACCTGCCTGTTTCGCTTATAACACCTACTCCGAATGCATAGTGGTCTCCCTTAAAATCTAATATGAGAGTCCTGGCTCTGTCTTTAAGTTTGTCTGAACTTATCATCAGGCTTCCGTCTCCCTTCCGTAATTCCAGCCATTCCGTGCCGGTATCTTCTCGCTCGGAACTTGTGTATGTAAACATGTACGCTCTTTATTTGTGAAAATGCATGCCCCGAAAATAGGCTGAATTCCCATAAGTATGAAGTATCTTAATCCTACCATAGCCCCAGATATTGTGTCCACGGCGAAACGGGCGTTGGCATACGGCTCCAGCCGGAGTGCACAGCCACTATCCTTGACGCAATTGGTCATCGTAACCGCGTGTCCAATCTAAGTCGGTTCAAGCAATGGTACTTCATCTCTGAGCTAGATATGTTCGACCCTAGCAAGTACATTGACTACAAAGAGATGAATGCTGTGTTCTACAATGGGGGCCATAGATTGCCAGGGCAGAAAGTCCGCAAAGACGGAAGAATAACTGAACGCACTCTCTCTAAGTGGTTTATCAGGCTCGATGAAAGCAGGGCATTAACTCATAGTTCATGGTTAGCCTCAATACCGTCACGTATCGCGTCACGCAGCCGTATCATCATAATACGGCGATGGAACCGTGGGATACGCTCGATACACGTGGCGACATCGTCCGCCCTTCACATTACATAGCTCATCCGGCAGGCCTGTCTCATCACTTTTGCTTTTGATTGCAACCGCCGGTATCCAGGGCTTTTGGCCAAAGATTGCCAAGAGGCAGGGATCGAGACGGCAAAATAAGCACTCCCTTCATTGTACGTTCGCAGCCTGTATGACTCCTGAGTCAATTATATCCTGACATGGAAGGACAGCTCAGAAACATGTCGAAAGTAGTTTCGAAAACAGTTTGCCCTGTAACGCTGTTGTTCCGCAGGAGCCTTCGCTGTGACAGCCCGGTAAGGGACTTGCATCGAGTGTTCAACACGCGGTGCACGCTTTCAAGCTATGCGCCTGGATGCTTCGGATCGAGGCAAAGAATCTCGGGTTCCCTTCGGATTTTGCTATCTTTGACGAGGAGGACTGTTCCGAGGTTCTTCGATCCCTCGGAAGACGGGAGGGGACTACGACCGGCAGTTATTACGTTCCACTTAACCACGAAACCGACTTGTACAACAATATCGCGCGAGCTAGCCCAACTTCCGCATCTAAAAAAACAACACCCGGTTCAGCCGGGGTTGCGATCTCAGATTGGTCACTATTGGCCAGACCATGTTTTGATGGGAGCCATAATTTCCTGTCAAAGGCTTGCACATGTCCTTGCTTGGCGTTTAATCCTCCGCAGTAGCCAAAAATGCGCAAAAAACACCTCTCCGGTTGCGGAAGTTGGGCTAGCAGCCACGTGCCTACTGGCCGGAATCTGCGGATCACGCCTTTGAGATTCTTCTGCGCCTTCATTCCTGTAGAATAGCCTCCTTTGATGCAGCCAGGCCGATGCCATAATGCTGGTTCCGTAACATCGTATGTCTGCCTCCCGGCATGCGACACGGAGACCTCGTCGCGCCATGTGGCGCAAGGAGAGTAAATTCAGACCCCTACATCTAAACTCACGTAGTAACAGCAAAATCGCTGACCCATTCTGCTGCTTCAATGTAGGCATCAGGCATGACACTTTCGTCCAAGCCTAGCTTGGTCGCATACTGCGAGACCTTATCCCAGTCAGCATTTTCGTAGAATTTGACGAGCTGCAGCATGTCATAAAGAGGGCCTGGTTTTCCTAGGAGAGCGTCAGTTATGTCTGAAGATAAAGGCAGGTAAGCGAGGGCGTCATCCATGTTCCTGTCAAGAAGGGCATCAAGCATAGAAAAGAGCCCCACAAGAAACAATTCTGAAGACTTATCGCCTAATCCGGCGGCAGGCGCAAGCAATTCCGCAAATCTGCCCCTGAAGACCGGTATAGTAACAAGGGCATCCGGCTTCCTGTCCGCGACACTCATCAGAGCCAGAGCAGAGATCCACCGTTTGATCTCGCGTTGGCCGAGAAGAAGAATAGCATGCCGCACTGAACTGACCTTCGTCCTAAGTCCAAAAGCAGCGGAATTAACCAGCCGCAAGAGACGATAGGAAAGGGCAAGATCCCGACTGATGATGTCGGTTATACGCTCAATGTCAAAATCGGCCCTGCTAGCCTCAGCTATTAGTTGCATATGTGTAAGTTGTTGCGGTGATATGTCCTTCGCCGAAGTTATCTCGGGCCTACTGAAGAAATACCCTTGGAAGTACGTATAGCCCATTTCCTCTGCATCACGAAACATCTCTTGAGTCTCTACTTTTTCCGCGAGAAAAACGACATGCGCAAGCCTAGGATCCGTAACCACCTGCCTGCACTTTTCATACGGAGTATCGAGAAAATCCACCTTGATAATGTCCGCTATCATAGCCAGAGGGTTTAAGTCGGCATCCACCTTGAAATCATCAAGCGCGAGAGTGTGGCCTCTTGCTTTGAGATCCTTGCATGCTCTTATGATGGTCTCATCAGGCTGTACGCTTTCGAGTATCTCAATGACAACAGTCTCCTTAGGCAGAGCTATCGGGATAGACTGTCTGAGCAATTCTTCGGTGAAATTGATGAAAGCACGCTTCCCACCGGTCAGCCTCTCAATGCCAATAGACATGAAGGCTGCATCAAGCACTGATATGGAAGCTTCGTCACCACTCACATTAGGAAAGACGTTTTCCAAACCGGATCGAAAGAGCAGTTCATACCCTTGTACACGTTGCCGTGCATCAAATATGGGTTGACGTGCCACATACACTCTCATTTCAAACCTCCACCTTTTACAGAGTAATGAATGGAAGTTCGTTGAGCGCTGCCTACTGATAGCTATTATTCATGTGGCTTGGAATTACCTGCAGAGCTATGGAGATTTTGGCACAAAAATGGTACGCCACCGGGGACTCGAACCCCGGACCCGCTGATTAATTTATATTCCTATCGTCCACATAGTCCTTCTATCTGCGGTTCTCTGTCCATCCTGTCCGTTGTTTTCCACTATTTCCGTGAGTTAGCCTGTACGATTTCTTAACATTGAGCTACAACAGCCTATTTTTCGCTTTGTACAGGCAAAGTCCCTTTTAGGCGCTTAACCTGCTGTTCTCTTCACGCTACGCTTACGAATAATCACTCAGCTTCAGAGGCTGCGTCTTTATCCACTGCCTTCTTCTTGCCGAACATCTTGTCCATCTCATTAGCTGCCTCTTGCTGCAACGTAGGAAGAATATGCGAGTATGTATCAAGCGTAAGGGAAATCTGCGAGTGTCCTAGTTGCTCCTGGACAACCTTCGGGTGAACCCCTTGCGCAAGAAGCACTGTCGCGCAAGTATGGCGTAAATCATGGAAGCGAATCTTAGGCACACCTGCACGTTCGAGTAACGGTTGAAAGGACCTTCTTCTTCCTCGGCATTCTTCATTATCTCCTTTCTGCCTTTTAATCTAAGGGAATCATAGAGTCGTTCAGCAGAAGACAACCCCTCTCTGTCGAGAGTCTCTGGAATAAGGGTGGCTTGATCAGCGGTAATCCTATCCCGACGTTTCGCCTGCGAGACCTTGTTTCTAAACTTGCTTTCCGGAGTCCGCTTTTGCCTGGCCTTGCGTATTCTGTCCTGTTCTCGCTTGCAGGCTTCGCATATGCTTGTCCCTTTGCGCCAGTGTAGCGTGAGGCAATGAGGACAAACGCGAAACTGTCGCACGTTGTAGGTTATCATCAATAGGAATTCACAGCAGACTGCATCTTCACGAGTCCTTGAAGTAACCTCAAACCCAAACTGCTTTCCGTCAACAAATGGAACGGTTGTGCTCCGCTGCCACGCTCCTTGCAGGAAAGGGAGCAACAGCCACGCCGGTTCTCCTCTACTAACCCTTTTCTCCTGAGTGGTTTCAAATTCAGCAAAAGCCGTGCGAGCTACTTTGTGTGCCTTGGAACGACGGTCTTTCGTGGGAGCAAGCAGCAAGAGCGCACCAACGATACGCGCATCTGCGAGCATCCGATTATACCGCCGGTTGAATTTAGGAGGAAGTCCTGGTGTTGAATTCGGCATCATCCTGTCGAGGGCAGCCAGGAACTCTTCCTTCCCCTCGTCAGGGTCTCCCGCCAGAGGCTTCAACAACGGTGCAAGCATCGAGGCCGTCAAATAGCCAGGCTCAACCTTTAACACCTAGCGTAATATCAAATCCACAAATCTGGCGAAGCTGTCCGTTTCTCATTAGCTCTCTACGTAGACTCTCGGTGGTTTTATGCTGAAAGACAATGCCTGTATTATTGAATTCCACATAGCCCTGACCGGCAGGGAGGTAATCTAAAACAAGCTTCAGCCTCTCCAAATCGCCTAATTCTTCAATTTCATCCCACTTAAATAATTGCTTTTAATACTTGTTTTTGTGGTCTATTTGTGGTACAATTATTATGAAGGAGACTCACCATGTATCTCTGTTGTTTGGACAACTTACAATAGTCGACACACGGGCCGGTTGTCTTCATTTTTTTACCCCAAAAACAGGCCTTTCCCATGGGGGAAACTATTTTTTACCCGCCCTTCAAACCCGCATCACCATTGTGCCATTATGGTATGGTCACTCGGTCGGCCTCTCCCAGGGCCAACGCTTCTTCGGGGCCTCGATCGCCTTCTGGGTCTGTGCTATAGTCAGCAGGTTAGCCTGTTTGATGATGAAGAATTAAAAGATGTTGTTGGTGATGTTTAATGCTATCTTCATCGGATAAAAAACATTTGTTCGATGGTATAATGGAGCAGAAGGTTGGGATAAATGGAAAGTTATCCCTCACCCATGCGCGAGAAATAATGCGTCGACTAGAAACCGATGCCAGGACATTATTCTTACCGGACAGGCGTTCACGTGGGAACTTTTTGGCGAAAGTCAGGGGGTGTTAATTATGGGCAGGCCAAGCAAACTTACGCCAGAGGTGCAGGCACGGGGCTAATAGAAGCGATTAGCGAAGGTAATTATTACGCAGTTGCTTGCAATTATGCTGGCATACACTACTCGACGTTCCGTAGATGGATGGTACAGGGATCCCTCAATCTGCCAAGATTTTGAAGAATTGTCTCCTACAACGGCAAGTTAATAGCGAATATTTCGTGTTGCGTAATAGATACTGGTTAACATAAAATATAAAGAGTGCATCTACGGGTGGTCTAAAGATGCACTACCTTTTGATTGTACATGGTTTTTGTTCAAATATAAAAAATCTCAGGAGGCGTTCAAGGACATGGCATCGTTTGAAGCTAGAAGACTGCGAATGACACAGCTCCATACCACGCAAGATGTGCGTCGGGCAATTTGGAAACTAGCGTTACCCGCAATGCTCGAATTTGGCTTGATGGTGTTAGTGCAAATGATTGACATGATCCAAGTTGGAGTATTGGGTCCCTGGGCCATCGCAGCTACAGGGCTCGCGGCGCAGCCTACGATGTTGATCTTTTCCGTTTTTAGCGCACTAGTAGTTGGAACAACGGCGTTAGTTGCAAGGGCAGCAGGCGCAGGTGACAGAGAATATGCGTCGAAGGTGACTCGCCAGTCATTTATAATCGTACTCATCCTCGGGGTTATAGTAACGGCGATAGGAATTCCTGTTTCTGGAATCATGATTCGTCTGATGGGAGCCCAACCTGACACTTTGGGACCAGGGACTATATACATGCAAATAGTTATGGCAGGAACTATTTTCACTGTGGGCAATATGGTCCTTGCAGCCGCGTTAAGAGGCGCAGGAGACATGATAACGCCGATGATCTCGAATATGGTTGCAAACGTTGTAAATTTGTTCGGCAACTGGGTGCTTATCAACGGCAAATTAGGCTTCCCGCGACTTGAGGTTGCTGGCGCCGCATTAGCTACTAGCATATCGCGACTCGTAGCGTTTCTAATCACCTTTCACGCGGTATATAGGAGAAACAAGTTTATAAGCATATCCATACACGATTCGTACAAACTAGATCTAAACATCATCAAAGATGTGCTTAACATTGGTATTCCAGCCGCAGTTGAACAGGTAATCGTCCGGGGAGGTGCATTGCTCTTTGCACGTCTGATTGCCGGCTACGGCACGGTGATGTTTGCTGCACACCAGATAGCGATAAACATAGAAAGCCTGACCCTTGTACCTGTTATAGCCTTCCAAATGGCTACTACTACCTTGGTTGGTCAATCTCTAGGGGCAAAGGATCCTGATCTTTCCGAAAAAGTAACAAATCAATCGATATTAGTAAGTGTTTGCTCAATGATCTTGATCGGTGTACTCTTCTTCACTTACGGTAAATACGCAATAGGTCTCTTCACAACAGATGTGCAAGTCGTCGAGCTAACCGAAACCGCAATCAGGATACTTGCATTTTCATTGCCGTTTTCGGCAGTTTACCATATGTTGATGGGAACCCTAAGGGGCGCCGGCGACACGCGGTACGCCATGTATGTTAGCACCATTGGCACGTGGTGCGTTCGTTTAGTCGTTGGATATCTTCTCGCTGACGTGCTCGGGATGGCTATAATAGGTGCTTGGATAGCTGTAGTATTGGACACTGTAGTGAGAATGTTTCTCGGACTCAAGAGATTCCTAAGCGGCGAATGGAAGACGGTATTAGAACCGGCTTAGCACGGGCCAATTCTAGTATGCGTAAGTTGTGCTGAAAATGTCACCCGGTCATCGTTCCGTCACCTTGGTGACATTTTCTCAGTCGCGTTACAGCAATACGTAACAATATGCAGCATTTAATATCAAGAATACTTATCGTACGTACTTGCATGACTATTTTCTGAAAAATTCCTCATGGTGTAAGGTACACTCAAATGGACCGCGCTTCCGTTGTGGATTACGAGATCAGCTATAGTTTAGAAAAAGAATTTGCTATGCGTTGTCTAAGACGCGCCTTATGTAGGCGGAAACCTGAAATCATCAATTCAGATCAAGGCAGCCACTTTACCTGCCAGGCTTACCTAGACCTTTTAGAAAGCAACCAAGTGAGGGTATCAATGGATGGAAAAGCACGGGCCCTTGATAATGTCCGTACTGAGCGATTCTTCCGCAGCCTGAAATACGAAGATATATACATCAAGGAATACAATACGCCAAGGGAGATGATTGCCGGCGTTAACAACTATATACGTGACTACAACTGCAATCTTGGATAGAGTCTGTTTATCGATTTTTACCCAGTCTCTGGTCCTATTCTCATAATTTCAGCATCGTCCGGAATCGTCATAGTCTCTATCTTACTTTTCTTAAGCTTACGCCTGTTTTTAAGGCTCATGAGAATTCAACGTGCAAGACGCCCAAAAGTGGCCCTATCGTATCATGTTTACTACATTTATCCTTATTATCCTGCATATGTAAAGCCGCGTAATCATGCGACTCTACACGTCACTTCGGCACATCGAATCTTTATAGTATAGTAATGAAGGTAACGCAGACTGCTCCGCATCCCCGAATACTTTTCCCTAATGGAAAACCTTTAGGAACTAGGAACCCTACTTCACGTGTCGGGGGACCCACGCTACGGTCTCAGTTGCCAGCGTAGCAGTCACGTTTTGCTGTGAGCGAGTGAAAAGTTGTGGCAAAGAAGAAACCCCGGAGCAATTCACCCCAGGGTACGTCTTTTAGGTACTTAGCCTGTATGTTTGCCTGTACAGAGAACGCCTTCGCTTGCCCAAACCCTAAAATAGCTGGTACGCCACCGGGGACTCGAACCCCGGACCCGCTGATTAAGAGTCAGCTGCTCTACCATCTGAGCTAGTGGCGCACCTAAAAGCAATTTGTTCAGTTGCACTCTAACAGCCGGGGCACACTCGGCTGGGACTATAGTCGAATGGTAGCGGCGACTGGATTCGAACCAGTGACAACACGGGTATGAACCGTGTGCTCTAACCAACTGAGCTACGCCGCCCCCTGAAATTATTATGGGGCGCCTGATAGATCTCACTCCACGCGTCCCACATTCAATATTAAAAAATGGTGGCGGGGGCTGGATTTGAACCAGCGACCTCCGGGTTATGAGCCCGACGAGCTACCAGCTGCTCCACCCCGCGACGTAGAAAAAAAGAATGTATGATGGAAATGGTGGAGGGGGTTGGATTCG
>JAKPFY010000180.1 GCA_029551185.1 Bacillota bacterium | reverse complement strand
AACACTCCGGCCAGCCCGCTTGCAGCCACAGCTGTCACAGAATTCTCGGTGCGGCCCAGCCAGAACATGTCAGTAAGGTTGTATGTCATCTGCATTAGTTGGGTTCCCATGATAGGAAACGCCACTATCAGCAGTTTTCTCAGGATATCTCCTTGGGTTAGATCGTATGTGTCTTTGGCCATCTGTCGTCTCCATTAATTACCTGGTATGGTCCGTGCTTTGGCGCACGTCTTCAAGTATATAAGATTGGGCACAGAGGTCAAATGATTGGTGTGATGATCGATAGGGCTCGGGAAACAAGCTGGTCCTGTGTTCAGGGGATGACTCTTGGACCTGATACCGCTGTACTATTACGTCAGATTGTCCTACATATCACTACCGTGCATTCTTGTTCCGACTGCGGTTTGCTTTGGCCTTTTCGCCTGCGTAGCAGTAATATGTGCCTGCTTGGTCCTGTCATCAACACGGGAATATCGCAGCAGACTTACAAAGAGACTGTCTGCCTGCTGCGGGGCATAAAACCCAGTTTCTGATATCATCAGCAAGTCAATCTCAGTGGTAGTCCCATCATGCAAGCGAGGGAATGTAAAGGTTTTCAACTAAGAACTTTGGCTGGTATTCCAGCTTCCTTCAGTATCCTGGGTTTCCATCCCTCATAGGTAGGCTAAGAACCGTTTGAACTGCTATTTAGCAAACGGTCACCCTCATTGTGCTATCAGGGCGGCTTGAACTCAACATCGCTATATCACCTGCGGAATTAGCAAGAACTCGCCCAAGTTTTCTTGTTTCAGCTATGTCGTCGGTTCCCGGGGTTTTTTGAACTACTGAAACCCAACGACAATGCAACCCAAACTACTTCTTGGCCGAAGAAGTACGCGACTAGCCGCCGCTGTAGAGGTAAACCTAGCTCATTGTCACTATGCAACCTTTGCCCTGTGAACTCGGTCTTGTCACGATGGTTTTCAAGTCGAAGATTGTACAAGTTCTAGCACTCACGTCAGTGAACAGCACTTAGCAAAGACTATACAGCTTCTACACTGTTGTGTCTCTAGACTGATCTAGCTCCAGTAAGGTCGCTAGCCGGCAGGGCAATTTCATAGCGCGTTGTTTCACACTGTCAGCACCTGCTGCTCTCGGGTTCATGGCACAATGCGCAACATCATTTCGCAACCCACGGAGCCAAACCCATAATTTTACAACCTCGCCTGACTGCGGAAGCTCAGTGAACCACGACGGTACTCCGAATCCTGTGCCTTCGCCACCAGCCGCGAGATGCTTGGCAGCCCCG
The DNA here is from genome assembly GCA_029551185.1 of Bacillota bacterium. Taxonomy (GTDB): domain Bacteria; phylum Bacillota; class SHA-98; order UBA4971; family UBA4971; genus UBA4971. The sequence continues at coordinate 6,817 of JAKPFY010000180.1, read as the reverse complement.
TTAAGCGCATTACTAATCTGTTCGCGGTAAGGCAGACAGAGCCAGTCGACGTTATCTTTTCTCCTACACCATGCAACCCAGCTAACAACCCATTCTCTCGCCAATAACACCGCCTGAATCAGAAGGTCTTTGTGTATATAATGCTTGATAAGTAGCAGTTGCCGTTGTAATGACTCGTAGCGTAGCTCTTCAGGACGCTCTATTCCTAATTCTGCGGTTTCTCTTGCGATATTGCCAAGAATGTGGGCAAAAGGTCGTGCCCATTGAGCCGATTCCTGTTCAACCTCTTTCGAACAATCCGTAACCTTTGCGGCTGCCTTAATCGCATCGAGAGGTCTCAACAACCTCACCGAATCCGAAAATTCCTCAAGTCTCCGGGCCATGGTCTTCAGCTTCTTGGGCAAACCTTCCCCCTCTGCCCTAGACACAGCCCATTGACGGTCTTGGGCCGTAATCAGCAAATCAGCCAGCTTACTCGCGTCACTTCTGATCGCGAAAGTATCTACAGCATGAAGCCATTCGAGTAAGTCAGCCAACACTGTAAGGTCAAATACCGGAGCATGGATTAACCCGTCAGGCCTCTCCTTTCCAGCTTCCAAAGCCCCATAGACAATCCTTTCAAGAATTGTGTGTTTGGTTCGACCCGAATAAGCTACCACACCAAAGAGAAGAAGAGGTTGTGATCTGTATCCATGGGTAATATCCAGAATAATACGAGCTCCTTTTGGTACGGCGTTTGAAACAACGTCAAAAATCTCCCACAATTCGTCCTCGGAACTTCCGTCAGGGATGATAACAATCTCAACTTTATCCTTGAGGGCTTCCTTCACCTTCAAGCAGTTTTCGTGTTGTGCCGCCTCTTGGGTAGCAGCAAAGATGACTTTGTCAGGTCGGAAAAACTTATAGGCTGCGATTGGGAAATGTGCTGTACGGCATTCTTGAGGTTTCTGCCCTTTCGGAGCCCACCGGTACACTACCTCCTTGCGGTTGCCGGTGCCGCCGGTTGTTAACAGTACAAGCATTAACAGACCTCCCCTCGTGATCTCGCCCGATTTGACACCAGACTCTTCTCTATTGAAGCGAGTCTAGTAGTTCTTGGTACCAAGATTTCTTTCTGCTCTGACTTTCGCGACCGGCCTCCTACACTTTCTTGACGATCGCCCGTGCAAGCTCACGTTTACCTTCAGGAGGAACTTCCAAGTCCCGCCACACCTCGTAATACGCATGGATTGAGCCAGCCACTTCCCTCCTAGATAGTGCATTTATCTGGCTAATATAACTATCAACCTCTGCTTGCCAAGGAGGAGTTGCAGGGCTAACATCCATGCTTAAGCGCCCGTAACCACTGCTGGTCTTGGCGCCAACCCCCATTGATTCGAGCGCATGGGCTAGAATGGCAAATGCCGCATCAACCCACTGTTCAGGGCCAACCAGGGCAATCAAATACTTGCCGCTGGCTGAAATAAAGGGAACGGGGTTCGGATCGTCCCAATCTGCCGGCGGCACTCTTTTCCCTGAAACATTTGGTTCTTGATAGTAGTCACCATGGTGCACCGTAATAACATCAGCGAATAGCTTGCTGGTGAAAGGAATAGGCATAGCATCGAAAAAGGTCACATAGCCAGCGCTATCGGTAGTACCAAACATTATTGAATGAGCACAGTCCTCTAAGTCGGAAGACCATTCAGGACCGAGCCTTTGCTCAGCAAAGGACGATGCCAAACCTTTGAGAGCTGTGCCTGGAATATAAGGGACTCCAAGTGTATGATGCAGTAAAATGGAAGTTTCCAGCACACTGTCCCGGCCCAAACCCACCACCATGCGCCCTTCCACTTTGGCTTCTCTAAATCGGGCACCATATCGCTCAAGGCAGTCCTTCCAGCGTTGAAACCAGGCCGGGTACCAAGTAGGTTCACCGATGTTAATCACTTCATCTATGAGCTTCCAGCGTTCCCTTCCTTCTGAGTCATGTCTTCTCAGGAACTTATCGAGCCAAAGACCTGCATTGGTCGTATCCTTTTTGCTCACTTTTTCCAAACAAGCTCGCCTGGCCATCTCACTCACCTACACTTTCTTCCCCATCTAAAGATGCATCCACCCCAAGCACGGACTCAGCAAATCGCTTATACCAGACCAAAGCGTCCATTACGTCCTGGGTAAGCTTGATGTATTCTTGAAGGGAAGCTGTACGGCTCTTTTCGCCCAGGTTTTCCACTCCCACAAGTGCGCCTAAGTGTCTGAGTAGCAGTTTCTGCGCCTCATCCCCCCTGCTTTCAACGAAACTTACTGCCTGGGCAAGTCCTGCGGTGCGGATCAAGATGGGCAGTCTGTGAGCCATTGAACCATATTTTCTACGTTTTGCTACTTCTGGAGAATCAGCCAGTTCACTCACTTGTTTGAAGACTTCAACCGCATACTTCTGATCTCTAGTCTGCATAATCAAACCCCTCCCGTCAGCAATACACGGCAAAAGCCCGCACCTACAGTGGCTTTGCCGCCTAATTGCAGGGGTTCCTTTACCAACTCATCGAGAACCGCAAACACCCGTTCCGGGGTTACCTTAACAGGTGAAGCAGCTACTATCCCGCACAAGATCGTCTCAGCAGGCAGGGCTTCCTCATACCATAAACCATCCTTTGGCACGGTCTTTACGTCACTTTTCAGCCTTATCCGTGCAAACACTTCAGTGGCTGTGTTAAGCAAGAACCTAAGCACATCGTCGTTGACTACACAGATACGCTGCTTTAGGAATTCCTGCCAAGTTTCAGCATCGGGAAATACCTGCTTACCAATCCATTCGGCCCACTTCTCCACTTCTGGACACCTTTTGGCTGCCAAGTCAAGATCTTCTATCAACACTTGATCTCCATGAACTATCACCGATTCACTTGACGCCACGGCCGCTTCTGCCATTGCTACCTGCGGCACTTCAGAAGTAGGAACTGCTGCTCCTATGCTGTCTAAGTCCCGCACTAGCCTGAGCAGTATATAAGGCGAAGTGACCCAAGCAAATGTCCCAGCCACGCTTCGAACCGGCAGCAGGAGCAACCTCAGATCACAAAAGGCCACAGACGAAGCATGAGACTGGGGGCTCGCAGTATCGGGCCCAAACACTTCCTCGCGTGTACTCCTGTCGCTACATGCGTCCCGCAGCACACCCTTAAATGACGAACCGGGCAAATAGGGGATACCTGTAGCTTTTTCACGAGCAATTGGAAGATCGATTACACCGACACCCTGTCCTGTGCCAGCATGTAGCGGTGAAAGTGCATGGACAAATGCAAGACGGGCTTTCATCGGACTTTCTCCTCCCTCTTGATGTATTCAAGAAAAGCTTCCAACACGTCCGGATTGCCACCTAGAGGTTCAACTTGTCTCGCCTCTTCCAGAGTCAGCTCGAAATCGACTTTGTGCTCTTTTCTCCCAGTTCTTAACCTCAAGCCTTTCGGAAGATGCCTTACACCGGTCCCCTCAAGGATCAAAGCCAACCCAACCGCTCCGTTTTCACAAACGAGAGGGCGCAATACTAGAGGACTTGCAAGGCGTAAACCAGCTTGTCCTTCCGCCTTGCGTTCCTCCTTGGGAATCCCCTCCAGGGTCACCTGATCCCGACCGCCCCTGAACTGAAAAACAATCGGGAGTCCGAAAGCAGCCCGGGGAAACTTGCTTATCTCTGAGTCTGTTTGGACAAATCTACGGCTCCCTTGGCCAGTGAGGCGCCGGATCGCATCCGGTTCAGGCCATCTACTTCCCCCTCTTCTGGAAAAACGTGACTGACGGAAGCTCATAAGATGCCCTATCATGTGGTCCCAGGCCGTCTGAGGGTCTGGAAAGTGCTCACACAGTACCATCTTGATCCCGTGGGAAAGGTGTGGGACACCTTTGGGCCAAACCCCTTTTGTTACATGCTTGCGCAACCCCTCTAATATAATGGAATGAATCTCGTTCATTTTAGGGAGCGGGACAGGTTTACCGTCTATAGCTGTAAGGCTCAAAGCCCCGAAACCACGCCGAGTACGGCCACCAATACCACCAAATGTTTCCCAAGCCCACAATGCAGCCTCTATCTCTTCTTGTTTGGTTTCGGGATAAGTAAGAGATAACTCAAACTCAATCCCATCCAACACTGGCAGCCGCTGCCCTAACATAGCGTAGTGACCTATGTGTCTTGGGAGATCGGACCAATCGATTTGCTGGCCTCTATCCTTGACCTTGACCACCACGTCTACCAGCGAAGGTCTCGGTTTCTTGGGCGTACTTGCAGCACCCCAGAGAGAACACTCAGCTTCTCGCATACCGTGCAAATCGCCATCAAACCGCCCGCCCTGGGTAGCTCGCCACCAAAAACGCAATTGCCCCCTGATGCTAGATCCACGGACGGGCAAATCTTCGTCAGCCTGCCCCGGTATTGGGCCACCGCCAAACAAAGGGGTTATGACCCGATAACTCCGGGTTTCGGTGACCACACGAACCTCTTCGCCGTCTACAAACATTCTGAAATCCTCGAGAGGCTTTACCGGCGGTGGCGATATAGGTTGGCCGCTCTGGTCTCTGGGAATTCTTTGCATGGTCTTATCTACACCTCCATAGGTCGCGGTTTGCCATCCCACGTGCCAATCACTGCAAGTCCAAAACCATCTAGACGGTCTTGTTCCTCATCGCTCACGCATGACATCCATGTGGTCTGAACCCACTTGGAGATAGCTTCATCACTGCCTGACAGTTCAAGGAAGAAGACGGTCCCGGCAGGTGCCAGACGCCGAGCAGGTTTGGGCTGCCGAAGAACCATATTCCATCCAGAAACAACCTGAGGTCTCGCAATAGCTGCGGCACGCAATGTAGCATGTACCCCTCCCCTAGGAGTCACCAGCCAACCAGGATGCCATCCTTCAACAAAACAAGCCGGCGTCAAGAGTACTAACCGGCAATGGCGATCTTTAACAACTTGACTTATCAAGGAAGGTGGACAGCTCGGCAGATTATTCTTGCTCTTGCGCCATCCAACAAGCCTGCGTTCACCACCCAAAAAGCCTAGTCCATCCCGTAAGTTGGGGGCATCGGTATCCGCTGCCAGGCCGAATCTCTTGATCCTATTGGGCTCTGACCCATCGTCTCTCGAAACAAAATCTAAGCCCGTTGTCTGAAAGAGGGCTCCCTTTTTCACGTCTGCAGCCTTCGTCCCGGGATCGATCCCAACATGGAACCTGCTCTCCATGAGTGGTCCACTGTGGCCTAGTTCAGCTAAATCGATACACCTTTCTCTGGGCTCCAGCAGCCATTGTTCGAAAACGTCCCAGTACCAGAAACCGGGTGATTTCTTGTGAGGTTTGACTAGTTCAGGACTCGCCATCCCAACTAGGTACAAGTCACTTGGCAGATTACTACAACTACCGGAACCCGCTTCTAGGGGAACTAGAGGTTTTACTCTCCCTTTTGCGTCACTAGCCGGTTCTACTTCAAGGACCACTGCGTCTCTGGGTGCAGGCACAAGAAGTCTTTCGATTTCCCCGGTCCTCTTATCTAATAGCACCAACAGAGGACCTCGAACACCTATTGTGTTCACGTAGGATACTTTGTCTTCCTGAAATCGGCCCTCAGCATCTTGTCCTTCACGCGTGCGCACAGCACCCGCAATAGTTGAGGGAAACGGGAATGAAAGCGAAAGAGCCTTAGCTCCTGGAACAGGATCAAAAGCTCGTCCATCCCGGAAAATCAAAGGGTCTTTGGGCTCCAGGACCCACAGGGTCATTGTGATTCCCCTCCTTTACGATGGGCGCTGGAAGTTTTACCTTCAGCCAACTCATACACTGCGGCGAATTCACGGGAAATAATAAGCTCATTCACCAGCTGTTCTACGGACAGTCCGTGATCAATCCACAAAGCAACCAGTCTTTCCTTTATCTCCTGTTTGATTTCTCTGGAGCCATCAGGTACTTTCCTCCTATCTAAGATGCGTCGCAATTCGGCTAACAGTATGTCTTGGCCATTTGGAATGTCTTGGAGTTGGGGCAAGGTTATGGCCATAGATCGAAGGTCATAGGCTAACTCGGTAGGAATGTCATTCTCCCGATAAAGGTTGACGAACCATTCTAGTCTCTTGTCAATATGACCCCAGGTACCCGCTACTGTATTGTCAGACCCGGCACGTTTGCGTAAAGTGACAGCAAGAGCATTCTTACCAGGTATACTCTTAGCAGTTTTCTCTGCATTGCGCACCAGGTCCAGTGCTTGCGACAGGGGCTCCAAATGGTGAACAACGGCAATTCCTACAGACAGTGTAGGCTGAATCCGATTGTTTGTCTCGTCTACGAAGCCGAATGGTGACATTTGGTCACGGAAGGTAGATGCTAGAATTCGAGCACAGTCAAGCACCGTATGTAGCGGCAGCATCGCCAGGACGTCATCGCCGCCAGCGTAAATCAATGAACCCTGATGTCTTTCTACAATGTCTTCAACTTGACCTGCAAATCCACTGAGTGCACGGGATAGCGCCTTATGTGCTTCTATACTTGCTAGAACGCTGATGGTTTTACCCATATTATCGCCGTCTGCACGGAGCAAGGCATAGTACGGGGTAGGACGGTCGTGACCATAGACCGAATTAAGAAATGCTTCCAAGGCTTGTTGAGCTTGCATCAGGTTATCCCCATCGAAAAACTCTCTCAATCGCTCGATGTATAACAAGTGTCCGTCTGTATGCCCGAATACCGGATGCGCCTGGGATACGGTGTTTAGGTCTCTTTCGCTTATTCCAAGTTGCCTTAACCTATTTTTGTACTGTTCTACATGGATCCGGTCCTTTTCTGTGAGCCTTCCC
>JAKPFY010000165.1 GCA_029551185.1 Bacillota bacterium | reverse complement strand
TTTGGTGCGATGGCATCTGCCCATTTGCCTTTACCTTTCCACACCCGAACCTGTCCAAGCACAGTTTGTGGATCTGATAATTTCACATATGCGAAATTATCATAGGCATAGTCGAGCATTTGTGAAGCAAGGAGATTCCTCTGTTTTTCACCCTCAGATATAGATTTGCCCTTCGCAGCACCCAGAAGTATAGCTATGGTGGAAAAACCGTCCTTGTCTGCGAGGACTACGATATTGTATCCCGCCTTTGAAGTGTAGCCGGTTTTTAGACCGTAGACCCCTTGATATGACGATAACAATGTATTCCTGTTGTACTGTGTTATGGGGTGCTCACCTGGCGGCGTATACGTAAACTCCTTCAATGAGTGGTACTTGAGATACTCAGGGTACCTGGTTGAGTACTCTCTTACAAGCGTGAAGATATCTTCTGCAGATACCTTGTTCTCCTCCGAGAGACCGTGTGGGTCTGCAAAGTGGGTGTTTTTTAACCCCAAGATCTCAGCCTGTTGGTTCATACGGTCTACAAAGGAAGATACGCTGCCTGAGATATGTTCTGCCAGAGCTACACATGCGTCATTACCTGATGCTACGGTAATTCCCTTGATGAGATCCTCGAGCTTGACTTTAGTGCCAACTAGCACAAACATCTTGGAGCCTTCTGTTCTCCACGCGTTTTCGGATATGTATATCTCATCTTCCAACGAAAGGTTACCGTGAGATATTTCGTCAAAAGTTATGAACAATGTCATGATTTTCGTAAGACTTGCCGGTATCTGTTGGCTTTGAGTGTTGTGCGCCATCAAAACCCGTCCTGTTTTGAAGTCTGCCAAAAGATAACTCTCTGCCTCTATCTCAGGCGGCGCAGGTGCAGCGTAACAGGTCGCGCAGGTGGCAAACGAAGAGACTGTCATTTGAAAGACGAGAAAAACAAAGACTGTGACGACTGATATTGATCGTAATTTGTGTTTTGTCATATACCTCTACCTCCTACGATGTTATACCATACTTGAAGGGGGCGATGAATTGTTTCTTGTGTCATCTTGTCTATGTGGGAATAAATGTCGCTATGACGGCTCGGCGGGAGATATAAGGGATTATCCCGAAATCTCCCGGCTCATGCATCGCGGCGAGGTTGTACCTGTATGTCCTGAGGTCCTAGGAGGATTATCAATTCCACGCCCTGCCGCGGAAATAATCGGTGGAAGTGGAATCTATGTGCTTCGGGGACTGGCACGGGTTCTCAATGTTGAAGGTGTAGATGTGACTGAGGAGTATCTAGAAGGATCCTTAATAGGTTTGCTTGTAGGCTTGCAGACAGGTTGCACCGGTGCGATCCTGAAGTCCAGAAGTCCTGCATGTGGGATAGGGTTAGTGTATGACGGGACGTTTAGAAGAAAACTTGTCCAAGGCGACGGAGTATTTGCAGCTTTACTTGCAGATCACGGGTTTACTCTTTTTAGTGAAGAGAGTTTTGGCACATAAATAAAAATGGTGCCGAAGGTGGGATTTGAACCCACACAGGCTTTAGCCTACGGCGCCCTGAACACCGCGTGTCTGCCTATTCCACCACTTCGGCACGTACATGATACATCCAAACACCAGACCCCGCCATGCCGTGAACCCGGAAGGCATGAACCTGCCCTCAGCAGGTGGGTGCCCTCCTGCAAGCATCCGCGCTTTCGCTTGACGCGACGTGCGCTCCGCTTGTCAGAGTCCAGGCTCCCTTATTCACGGTGTTGGGCTCAAGCTTCACCGTGATTCACGTACACAGCAGGGTGTACTGATATACCGATATCTCTAGCATTTTGATTCTAACACTGACAGTCAAGTATGTGCAAGTCTATATACCAAGCGGTGTCGATGAAATGTCGAAAACATGAAATGGCATGTCATTGCCAAATAGAGCCGTGAAGGATATCATTTCTGTTGAACATCGGACGGGAGGATTAGGTATATGTCACGCACACGATCTCTTGTGGTTACCAGCTTATTCATAGCATTATCTGTTATTCTGACCAGATTTGCATCCTTTAGACTGGTCATAGGAGGCATCGAAGCAATCCGCATTGGTTTCGGTGCTCTGCCTAATATCATGGCGAGTATATTGTTGGGGCCATTGTACGGAGCGATTTCAGGTGCTCTTGCTGATATAATCGGATTCATATTGAGCCCTATGGGGCCAGGTTACATGCCGCATTTTACTCTTTGTTCTGCACTTATGGGAACTATTCCTGGCGTTGTGGTGAGATTGTTGAACCGAGATAAGGAAAAGACGAGCATTCCGTTCTCGCATCTGTTTGCTGCAGTGTTTTCAGGTATCGCCCTTGTCTCTTGCGGTCTTACCCCATATTTTCTCAACTATCTGTACGGGATGAGCTATAGAATAATCATGCCGCCCCGACTCATATCAGGCGCAATAGAGACCGTCCTGTATTCATATGTCCTCAAACTCATATACATTCCTGTCACGAAGATGGCTGTTAGAAGTCAAGTGATCGCCCCTGATTAGAATGCTAGAATAATGGCAGTTGAGCCGTTTCAGGCAGCCCAAGGAATAGACCGTGCTCTTTCATTGTTTCGCAAACTCTTTTGCCGACTCCGGTCCGCTTCCTAAAGTCCTCTACGGATTCAAAGGCTCCCTCTTCCCTTGCCTTCACGATTGAAGAAGCAGCTTGATTACCGATTCCGGGGATGGCAGTAAAGGGAGGGATGAGTTCAGAACCTTGAGGTATGTATCGTGACACCTGCGAGACATAAAGATCACACCGTCCAAAGCGAAATCCTCTTTCAAACATCTCTATGGCAAGTTCGAGAGCGCTGGCAATATCTTGCTCTTTTGCTGTT
>JAKPFY010000149.1 GCA_029551185.1 Bacillota bacterium | reverse complement strand
TTGCTCTAATGGCTATGACACCCGAACGCCGGAAGCGACGCATGACCGCCAAAGAAGGTGCTGCCATGCTCGGAAAGTCTGAGAGGTCCGTTCAGCGACTCGTAGCCCAGGAGCGCGGCGAATGGATCGAGGAACAACGCCAACGCCGCCTAGCAATGCTAGAGATGTACGAAGCCGACGAAGAAACCACCTGGAAAGACGTTGCACGCGCTTTCAAGATTGAGCCGATAACGGCCTACCAACACGGCGCACGTGCTCGTAAAGAGCGCGCAGCAGCCGAACGGGAGAAGATCGAGCCACCCCTACCCCTGGAAGAGTTACGCGCTTCCTAACCACGTTCCCGTTGGCAACCAACCACACAGCGGTTGGGCGGCAGTCTTTTCTAGCCGCCGCGTACCTCTAGCGTCAGGATGTTTCTCTGTGATACTTTGGAGGGGAGCCACCCACGCGCCAACGTGAATGGCTCCCCTGAGTTTCAGGGAGGCTACAGCCAGCAAACGCTTGCTATGGCTACTAACAGAAAAGCTAAAGCTCGGACTAACTTCGGAGAGACACGAATCAATTCACGAAGTAGCCGGGCTTTTTGCTTGCCTGAAAGTTCCCGTTTACGGTTTTTTCCCATAACTCACCTCCTTTCCGACCCTCAGCGACACAGAAAAATGCGCTTCGCGGGGTCGGCCAAGAGGGCCACAATTATTTTATCAAGATCGCCCTACCCCTCTGTTGGGCGGGGACCTCTACTAGTTGCTGTCGAGAATAGGAGATGCCTTTTTGCTGCTTTAACGCCGAGGTCCAGGTGACACCTCAGCTCCTCCGGCAGGTTTAGTTGTTGGCGGGGTTAGTTTTATCTAGGTAGTCGCTGATTGCCTCTTGTATAGCGGCGGTCATGGTCACACCTTGTTCAGCGACTCTCACTTTCAGGGCTTGATGCATAGGAGCTGGGATTCGTAGTCCTAGTGTTTGTAGGGGAATATTTCCGGCTTCGTCGCGCTCGTCGAACATGTTTTTACGGGTGTTGAGGAGTGCTTTTAAGCTGCTCATTGGAAGGCTTCTTTCAGCTCGTTGGCTATGTCTTGGTAACCGCTAGCGAGGAGGTCGCGGGCGCCGGGGTGGGCCATGGCTAGACGCGATGTGCGAGCGCGCAGTGGAATTTGAGTCTCAATCACCATTACTTGACGGTCGGCCAGGATTTCTTTGATTTCATCGGTTTCTTTGACTCCGGCTCGGGTTTGCACTAGGAGCACAGCGGCCGGTGTGCTCGAGCGCTCAGATTCGTCTAGGACGGGTATCAGTTGTATTAGGTCTAAGGCTCCTGGCCTAGTGGGAAGCACTGCAAGATCAGCCCATTTCAAGGCCGCTCTAATGATGTCCGGGTTACCTGGCGGGGTATCGAGAATCACCCATTCACTATCTGGTGGGATCTGTTTAGAGAAGTTAAGGCCGCTGGGAATGACCGGGAACTTTAAGGGCACAGCGTTTTGCTCGACATGATCCGCCCATGCTGCCGCTGATCCTTGAGGGTCGGTATCAAGCACGCACACATTAGCGCCACCGGCTTGTAAAGCGGCTGCGGTGAGCATCGCCGAAGTGGTCTTACCCACTCCGCCCTTAGCGCCCACAAACACGATTTTTTTCACCCTCCAACATTACCGCTAGAAATCTAGCAAACAGAGTAAGCCCTGTATTCGGCGCGTTTGTAAGGTAGATAGATTTCTAGCTAACAGGTTTATGGTGATTTGTTCGTAGGCTAGAGAGGTAAGTTATTTGCTTTTGATTTGAACGTTTACAAAGGTGGAACTTCGGCACATTGTGGGATGACATCCCACTCTATTTCGTTAAGGTTCGCAGGCTCTTCATGCAATGGGCTGTAGTGCCCCCCCCCCCGGACTGACAGAATGTAGTGTCTAAATCTGCATCTGTTGCCTGGAAGCGCCCATAAAAGGGTTTGGGATAACGCAGAATAGGCTTGCAGCACCCCCGTGCCGCATCAATGACATCGTGTTGTGTCAAGGTGAATTCCGTGGTTACGGCCGGAGTTCGACCCCACTTGAGTCCAGTGACGTTGGCTTGTTTGTTTTAGGGTGTGTAGCCGCCGGCTTCGCCCTCGGACAGAACATACGTTGCGTCAGCGGAGGCAGAAAGCGCAGGGTCGTGGGTGGCAAT
>JAKPFY010000146.1 GCA_029551185.1 Bacillota bacterium | reverse complement strand
ATCCTCCGCGCATATCCTGCATTCTATTGCATAGCCTTTCGCATTCACATCCTCTTGGCTGAAAGGCAGCGGTTCACCTGATGCTATTATAAACTGAGCCCGTACAATATCAATCCCGGTGACAAACTCGGTTACAGGGTGCTCCACCTGAATTCTTGTATTCATCTCAAGAAAGTAAAACACGCCGTCAGAGTCTACAAGAAACTCAACAGTGCCTGCGTTCGTATAACCAACAGCAACTGCACCCATTAAAGCTGCATTCCCCATAGCTTGACGGACACTGTCATCTATAACAGGAGACGGCGATTCTTCCACAAGCTTCTGATGTCCGCGCTGGACAGAGCAATCTCGCTCTCCCAATTGCACAGCGCGACCTTGCTCATCCACTAATACCTGAACTTCAACATGCCTTGCGCCGGGAAAGTAACGTTCGAGGTAGACTCCGGGGACCCCAAATGCAGCTTCCGCTTCAGTCTGGGCAAACTTAACGCCCCTGGCAAGCTCATCTTCGTCATAGGCTATGCGCATTCCTTTTCCTCCACCACCTGCAGCAGCTTTAATCATTACAGGAAAACCATACTTGGCTGCAAACACTAAGGCTTCTTCCGCATCGTGTATGATGCCCACGGTGCCCGGAATAACCCTGAGTCCGTGTTCAGCCATTAGCTGCTTCGCTGTGGCTTTGTTCCCCATGCTCCTCATTACGTCGTATCCGGGACCTATGAACTTGATCCCATGGGATGAACATATCTCTCTAAAATGAGAGTTTTCGGCAAGAAACCCATAACCCGGGTGAATCGCGTCGGCTCCTGACACTTGCGCTGCACTTATAATATTGGCGATGTTAAGGTAGCTCCCAATACTGGGTCCGGGCCCAATGCAATATGCCTCATCAGCCATGAGCACCGGAAGAGAATCCTTATCAGGCTCGGAGTAGAGCGCTACAGATTCAATGCCAAGCTCCCTAGCAGCCCTAATGATTCTCAGGGCGATTTCACCCCTATTTGCTACAACTACTTTTCGGATTGAGAGACGAGACACAATATACCTCCTGCATTTCGTAGAACATACACTTATAGCGTTTCTAAGATGAAAAGGGGCTGGCCGTACTCTACAGGTTCCGCGTTTTCAGTCAAGATCTCCACAATCCTACCTCTTACCTCAGACTGGATCTCGTTCATAGTCTTCATCGCCTCGATAATACACAAGGTCTGCCCGGGCAGGACAGTATCGCCTACCCTAACATAAGGCGCCTCGTCAGGCGCAGGGGCCTTGTAGAAAGTGCCAACCATAGGTGCTGTTATTGTAATATGACTGTCCTCCGATATCGCCTCAACCCCAACCTCGACGCTGCGTGGAGGAGAAGACTTTGATTCACTGCGAAGCTTAATAACCAAGCCTTCTGTCTCCAGTTCCATTTCAACAATGTCATATTCCCTCATTATCCTGGCGAAGCCGGCGACCTCCCGCCTTAAGTCTTTGAGTTCCACTTGTTTTGCCTGCCTTCCGTTGTTCCAACATACCCCTTGATGGGCAGAACTCATATTGTTCCGTGTCATCTCCTTCAACAGCCCTCTGCACTTTTAGCCGGTTTCAGATATAGGCTGCCCGACCCGGAGTATTGATAGCCGTAACTCGGGTCAATACACATGCTTCCCTATATTCACCACAACCTTTTCTTTTCCTGCTTTAATCATACCATCGACGGACCGGTCTTGACCATGTTACCGATCTAACCTTGCTCAATTATTGTAATATTAGCGAGATCCACCCCTAAGCACCTGGCAGCAATATCCCCGATTTGCTCGGCATCAGTTTTTGAGAGCTCTTTGCCGGAAATTACTACGTCACAGGTATCCCCCCTGACGAAAACCAAAGCGTCTTTGTAGCCTCTCGCCTTTATTAAAGCTTCTGCTTCCGCCTCAGCTTCCATCCTCTTTGACAAATCCAGAAGTTGCATGCTGGCTGCTGTTCTTGCCTCGTCTGACAGACCGGAATCCCGCGCTATCATTTCCAGGGATTCAATATTCCTTGACCTGGTTTTGCTTCGCTCAAGCCTCAGCGAGTCAAGGATATCGCCTTCTTCATCTGACAATTTTATAGAAGAGTCTTGATAGGCCATTTCCGGGGTTGAATCATCCTGTGACATGGGTTCTTTCCAGGCGCCGGAGATTTCGCTCACAGATAACAGCCCTTCATCTTGTTTCACTGCAACATTCTTCATTCCTACGAGGACCCCGAGCACCACCGCAATTACAACCATCAGCGCAAAACCGGCTCTTGCCCTGTCCCGCATGGCTTTCACCTACCTTTGGCGTGGTAGCACCGCTACCTTATGATAAGGGATATCAAGGAGGGTCGTTACCGCTTCGATTAGCGCCTTTTTCACCTTGGCATCTTTGGCGCCATCCGCGACAACAAGGACACCTTGAATCTTGGGTTCAGTGAAATTCCGTACTACCGGTACAGCAAGCCCTGTTGTTCTCTCCTGTGTGGTAACGATCTCTCCGCTCTTTCTTGTCTGTGTTGTCTCTCGAGTTGCACCTTGCGTATCTAATTCTCGAGAGACGTTCTCTTCATGCGTTTGATTTTCCGCATAATCATAGAGTCGCCCCGAAAGAAAGGTAACCTTGACGCTTACCAGGCCTGCCCCCTGCACCTGGGAAAGTATCTCCGCCAGCCTCCTCTCCAGATGAACCTCATCGTCGGTAAGGCCGTACCCGCTTTCTGTCGTAGCGAAGGCCTGGTCTTCACGAGTGTGGCTCAGATCCCCCCGATTGCCGGACGGGCTACTCAATCTTGGCGAAAAGCTGAGCAGAAGAAGAAGGACACCCACAAATCCTATGAAAACAAGAATTCCGATTTTCTTCAGCTGAGTGGGCTTAATATCGCCTCCCCTCCCACCGTCAGCGCGTTTTATGAGTCCTTCCAAAAACTCAATGATTGAAGAGCCCACGCCTCTCACCATCCCTGTCTCCCTATGAGCTCATACGCTTACACAAAAGAACTGTTACTTGAGATTGACTGACACAGAAATCTCTACATCATGGGAAAACCCATAAAAATCCCGTATTGCGTTAATGACTCGCTCCTCTATAAACGTAGCAAGTTGCCTACTATCCGGCCTAGCCGGATCCCGGGAGTCTCCTCTGTCATCGCGTAAAGTTCCAAAGGCTGATATATTAAGATTCTCAAGAGTCATATAGATGCGTCTGATATCACCTCGCTCAGTGAATTCAATCTCAGCACGAGCTTCATCCGCTCCCGACGCCAATCTGGCGATGGACTCCAATTGTCGGGCAATCTTCTGTTTTGCCTCCACCCCTGCGATTTCAAGCCCCCGATATGCAATGAGTTCTCCTTTGGCAACCCAGCTTTGGCTTTCAGACATTCCAGTCTGATTTGGCGTGAACCCTACCTGAGACTCTAAGACGTCATCCATTGTCGCAGAAATATCCAAAACAAAGCTGACGATAACTGCAATCATTGCAACGCCCATAACAACCCTGGCAAACCTCCGAAGTTCATTGGCAGGCAAGAGCATTTCGGTGAATGCAAACGCTAAGCTAATCACAATCAGATCCCTTGCCCACTCTGTCACGGTCTTAACCAACACCTTCACCTACCTCAGAGTCACAGCGAAATTCATAAGACCGGATATTACACTTATGACGGCAAGGAAGGCAACAGCCACAACACCCAAAGTAACGAGGACCAGTATCAGTGTGTTGCCCAGGACGCCGAGACACTTGGAAAGCCCTTGGTCCCCCAGAGGTTCGACTATTGCGCCTGCTAATCTATACATGATAGCAACAGACAGAATTTTGGCCGCAGGCACGAGGCAAATCATAAACACCGTAACAACACCTGCCACTGACAAGCCTCCATGGATAAGAGCAGCGCAGTTTGCTACTATGCCTACTGCATCTGAAAACATTTTCCCTAGGATAGGAATAAAGGTCCCTGACACGAATTTCGCAGTTCGAATTGACAAAGAGTCAGCTACTTGAGCACCTACGCCTCGGATAGTCATTACCCCGACAAAGAGCGTCATCCCGCCGCCAAGACAGGCAACAGCAACATCCCTGGCAAGCTGCGAAAACTGTGTTAATTGCACCCGGTCCGCAATCATGCTTGAAATCTCAAGCAGTGCGGAGAGGAAAAGAAGCGGGAACACAACATTACGCGCCAGCCCGCTTGAAAGTCCTGCGACTGCCACTACAGCAGGACTCATTACCGCAGCTGACGTAATTCCTCCCACAGCGGACAGCAAGGCGAATAGAAGAGGTGTGGACGCGTGCATGAAAGTAGTCATTCTATCCACTGCATCATTCGCAGCCTGTATCGTAACGAGAAAACTGTTTGTTGCCATTAAGGCAAGGACCATAAAACACGCAGACCGAGCTATAGTTGTTACCTGCTCAATCTCAAACCCTGATGCGAACTCTGAGAGAATCCCGCACATAACGGCAAGTATGATCAGCTGGCCAAGGAGCGCAAGACTTGCCCTAACCTCACCGGCAATTACCTTGAGCACGCCTGTCACTACGCTTACCGGATCAAATCCGCCTAAGGCTTTCCCCGGCGATCTGACAAGCCCGGCTATATCCAAACCGGGAAAGAACTCTCTCATGCTACTGTCCATGTCTTCTAAGAAACCCTGAAGGGCGGTAGTATCCAAGGCATCCAGTTGCGCCTTGAGAATGTCTTCTTCAAGACCGGACATGCCTTGAGAATCCCGAGACGGGGCAGGATTCGCAAAGCAAAGAGTCCAAGGGCTGAGGATAAGTCCTGACGCTAAAAGAGCCACAAGGAGAATAACCTGTATATGATTACGACATGCCATACGAATCAGGTTCATACTTCTTCCTTTCCCAGCCTCTTGGCAGTCGCGTATGCCGGTCCCACAGTCTACCGAGATTCCACAGCTTACCAAGGCCTGTCGGGAATTCGTCGTCTATACTACAGAGCCTACTTCAGAACTCTGGTGATGGTCTCCAAGACGGCTATGAGAACAGGGAGCGCAGTCAAAAGGATAATCACTTTCCCGGCTAGTTCCAGTTTGCTTGCGGTTGCCCCTTCGCCCGCGTCTCTGCATATCTCTGCACCGAACCCTGCCAAGTAAGCGATTCCCACGACTTTCAGCACAGTAGTGAAATACACGGACCCGGCTTTAGTTGTAGCAATAATATCAGTCAGTGTCTTTATGATAAAGTTGATATAAGGGAGGACCCTTCCGATTATTATTAGTCCGGCAATAACACTGAGCCATATGGCTATCTCAGGACGCTGGGGCCTGATTAGCACTGTGAGGACAGTCACTGTAATTGCAATTGCAATTAGACTTCCAATCTCCACAGGACCGCGCTCCTTTATAGGATCACACACAGACTCCCTCAATTACCAGAGCCTAAAAACAGTCAGGATTTCATCCAAGAGCTCCTTGAAACGAAGTA
Source organism: Bacillota bacterium (assembly GCA_029551185.1). GTDB lineage: Bacteria > Bacillota > SHA-98 > UBA4971 > UBA4971 > UBA4971. Next base: position 9,718 of record JAKPFY010000146.1, on the reverse strand, counting down.
ATGCCACACCGAATACCAATACTGCACCGATAACCGTAGCCGCCCAAGCGAAGTCCTTCCTGCCGACTTGTTCAAAGATCAGGGAAACAACGATTGAGATGATACCGATACCTGCAACCTTAAATACAATGTCGATTTCTCCCACTTCGTCATCCCCCTTTTAAATAAAGGCACGTCCCAACATGCTTCAGCCGGGTGTAGTGGTTCGTCACAATCAGTAAAGCAAGAGAGTTACCATAGCGCCGACAGTAAGACCAAGATAACGCCACATTCTGGCTGTCTCTGTCGCCTTGTCCCTGGCTTTCGTCTCATTTGCCCGCAACCTCTCACGAACAAAGGCGATATGTTTCAGCTGGTCCGTGCTGCTGCAGGAACCCAGCTTCGCGCTGAAAGCAAGCAACGTGTCGCGATCCTCTGCTGTGAGGGCTGAGACAGAATACGTGCGCCTTACAGCAGTCTCCCAAGCCTGTCCAGGTGGTTGGTTTCCCGAAGCGATGATGCGGGAAGCCATCTCAAATATTCTTCCTGCGATACTGCCTTTCTGTCCCCCGGCTCTTATCAGCGCCTCAGAAAGAGGAGTCTTTGCATAAGATATTTCAGTCTCCAACAGGGTAAAAGCGGATATTAATTCCGAAAGCTGCCTGGGCCTCTCTGAATAACTCCGAGCGACAATGTTGCCTATCACACCGGAAGATCCCACTACTAACACTGCTCCCAAAAGCTTGAGCATAAAGCCTCCTCCCCAACCTCGCTTCACCCAAGAGGCTCGGAAGTCACAGGATTTCCTGTTCTTGCGTCAAGGACGGCCTTGATAGTGCCAGGCCCATTCGCTTGGCTAAGTATTACCGCCCGTTCAAACATGTCGCCTTCAAAAAGACACTTCAAAGCAGGTCTCCTTGCCACCTCTTCCAGGGATCCGCCGTGAGCTGTGGCAACGAGACTTACACCTGCGCACATTACCTCCCGTATGGCAAGGGCGTCCTCTTCCTTACCAATTTCGTCAGTGATAACCACATCCGGTGACATGGACCGGATAAGCATTATCATCCCTTCAGCTTTCGGGCATGCGTCCAATACATCAGTGCGGATGCCACAAGTAGTTTGTGGCACTCCCGCGTAACACGCGGCTATCTCGGAGCGCTCATCTGCAACACCTACTCGTACACCCGGGAAGCCAAGAGAAGGAACTCCGTCACTCGCCTGTCTGGCAATGTCCCGTACTAACGTGGTCTTACCGCACTTAGGCGGCGATATTATGAGCGTATGGTAGAGCCTGCGAGGTGGTTTAATAAGGTATTTCATAACATTGTCCGCAGCACCTAAGATTTCATGGGCTACCCTGATACAAAACCCTGATATGTCTTTAAGAGTTGAGATCTTGCCTCCGTAAAGAACAACCCGTCCCACCAATCCGACCCTATGACCTCCGCGTATTGTGATATAGCCTTGACGCAAATCATCTTCGAAAGCATAGAGAGAACCGCACGCGATAAGCTGCAAAGTAGTGAGAGCGTCATCATCTGTAAAAATATACGGCGGATCCGGATATATCTCAATATCGCCTGCCATGAGCATCACAGGCCGCCATGGGCGAAGCCTGATTTCATGCACTCTGTTTAATTGATCCTTTGGCAAATCCAAAATCGCTTTGCGGAGACCAGGTGGGAGACAGGGCAAGATCTCATCCCGGATAACGTCAGCAACAGGTTTTGTGCCTAAACGTTCATCTAACAAGGCAAGTCCCCCCTTATACAAATGAGTATGCCGGGGGGACGGGTTTTATGACTTAAGGTTTCGAGTTTCGTCGCCTCTGGTGGATCTGGCGTCTTTGATCCTGTTGGCAAGCATTTTTAGTTGCGCAACAGCAATTGCAAATGCTGGAAGCAGCGGGTCCTCTGGATACCCGAGGCCATGATAACTACTGTACTCGGACAGGATAAGTGGTATTCGGTAGTGCCGGCAACCATATCTCTCCTTCATGATGGGCGTGACCGCACTATCGCTCCCGTCCGTTGTCATGCTGAAAAGGGTAGTTAAGCCCAGGCCTTTGGCGATAGTCGTATCCTTCGGCAAGGTATTGAAACCCGGAGACCAAAGGCCCGATAGCAGCTGGTGTCAAGCCCTCTCCAGATACTGACCGGTTCGTGTGTCCACCTTTATTACATCTCCGATACTTACGAAGAGCGGCACCTGCACCACTGCGCCGGTTTCCAGGGTAGCCGGTTTAGTGCCGCCGCTTGCAGTGTCGCCACGTAGGCCCGGGTCTGTATCTGTGACAGTAAGCTCTACGGAATTTGGAAGCTCAACCCCGATAGGAGCTCCTTCATACATTTGAACACCGATTACCATGTTCTCCTTAAGGTATTTCTTGTTATCTCCCAGCTTCTCATCATTAAGACTTATCTGCTCATATGTAGAGGTATCCATGAAGAAATTATCTTCACCGGAGCTATACAGGTACTGCATCTCGCGGTAGTCTATATGGGCTCTGGGGACTTTTTCGCCTGCGCGGAATGTCCGCTCTACGGTAAACCCGGTCTTGACATTCCTTAGCTTCGACCTGACAAAAGCAGACCCTTTCCCGGGCTTTACATGTTGGAAATCAACAACCGAGTAAACCTCCCCGTCAAGCTCAATGGTAAGACCTGTGTGAAAATCGTTGGTTGAAATCACATAACCACCTCCGGTGCGGACAATCCGAATATTTCTTAATTCGTTCCAGACCTAGATTGTCCTTTCGACTCTCTAAATATATGATACCGCAATACCTGTCTCAGGTCAGCTCTCCGGCAAACCTCAGGGCAAAAAAGAAACGCTGTATTACAGTTCTATAAGCTCCTTAGGCGAGCTTGTAAGATTCATGATTCCAGATTCCGAAACCACAACAAGATCCTCAATCCTGACACCTAAGAAACCCGGGAGATAAATGCCTGGTTCGACTGTAACCACCATTCCCGGACGAAGCTCTTCCGCCGCGGTAACAGAGAGTCTGGGTTCTTCATGCACGGCAAGCCCTACCCCGTGGCCGAGCCCATGTCCGAAGTTTTCACCATATCCCGCTTCCTCTATGACTTTCCTCGCGAGGCCGTCGATTTCCTTCCCCGTCTTCCCCGGAAGGATCCCCTGCAAGGCGGCTTCCTGGGCCTGAAGCACTATATCGTAGATTCGGCGCTGTTCAGGAGATGCCTTCCCCAGCGAAACAGTGCGAGTCATATCCCCTCTGTAACCCTGATACACCGCGCCGAAGTCCATAACTATAAGCTCACCTTCAGCCAGCTTCTTAGAAGATGCTACTCCATGCGGCATAGCCCCGCGTTCTCCTGATGCAATGATTACCTCGAACCCAATGCCTTCTGCGCCGCTTTTCCTCATGAACCATTCTATCTCAAGAGCTACGTCAATCTCAGTCATCCCGGGTTTGATTATGTCGAGGATATGAGAGAAGGCCGCATCTCCTATAGCCTCCGCCCTTCGAATATAATCGATTTCATGCTCGTCTTTTACTGTGCGTAACGTCTCGACTATGCCTTCAGTAGGGACGAGCTCTATCCCGGGGAGCGCAGACGAAAATGTCTCATGCTGCTTATATGTAATTACATCCTTCTCAAATCCCAGCTTCTTGATGCCCGCTTTCTCCGCTACCGCTCTTAAAGTGTCCGCGATTTTCACCTCGTGCTTGATAACGGTGAATTCAGGGGCTTGATAAGCAGCTTGCTCCACGTAACGAAAATCTGTAATAAAACAGGCGTCATCAGCTGTAACTACAACAACTCCGGCAGATCCTGTAAACCCGGTCATATACCGCCTGTTCTCAGGTCTTGTTATAAGAAGCCCGTCAATTCCCGCAGGAGATAACTTTTCCCGAAGCGCGACAAGTCTATTCTTCACCATTGTGCTCTGACTCCTCCTGGTATAAACTGTGTTCATCATCAACGTAATCAGGATATAAGTTCTCTTCGTCCACTGTTACTATGCGCGGTGTAACGAATATAACCATCTCTGTCTCTTTCGTGTCAAGTTTCTTGTTTTGGAAAAGCAGTCCCAAAAGCGGGATATCCCCGAGGATAGGGAGTTTTAAGATGCTCTCAATTTCCTCACGCTGGATCAGACCTGCTATGGCAATAGTCTCGCCGTCACGGACAGTAGCCACAAGATCAGCTTCTCTGGTTCTTACATGGGGGAACCCTTGGGTTTGCTCCTTCCCCAGAATCGACGATACCTCAGGCCTTATCCTTACAGTTATGAGGCCGTTTCTGTTCACCCGAGGCGTTATGACGAGTTTGACACCTGCCTCAATAAAAGATACTGACTGACTCTTGCCTCCCTCTTCAGATATGACAACAGGTATCTTGTCGCCTATGAATATTCTGGCCTCTGTCCCGTCAAGCGTAGTAGTGCTCGGTCTGGCAATTGTCACAGCTTTCCCTGAATCCTCAAGCATTCTTAAAAACGCGCCTACTGCAAGGGAAAGCCCTTGGAAAACGCCGGTTGTCGGGTCTGTCCTTATATAGACTTTTCCGAACCCGCCATACTCCCCGACTTCCTGAAAGCTGATTCCATACTGGTCCAGCGCGTCTTGCGCAATCTCTTCAAGCCTTGCGTCAATTCGCACCATGGGAATGGGGACATCAAGTTTTCGGACGATCTTTTCCGCCTCGTCAAGCTCTACGGCTATACCTGTTACTATAACAGAGTTTGTACGGGAATCCAGCTGGATTTTATCCGGGGAGACTACAAGTTTCAGCGCATCCTTCATATCTAAAGGAGAAGCGTAACCAAGCTTGAAAACCCGAGTGTCAACACGATCAAACCCGGCCTTAAACCTATCCGGCAGGCCTACGACAAGGGTGTTCCCCACATATCTGTAGCTAAGCCCTGTAGCCCTTGTCACAAGCTCGACTGCGTCGATTACAGGGACTTCCTTCAGTGAAAGTGAAATTTCACCGCGCACTGAAGGATCACACACGATATTGACACCGGCTAGTTCCGCCAGGATCTTTAAGACATCCCTTACGTCAGCACCTTTAAGCTCGATGGTAACCGGGTGGCCTGAAGATCCCTCCCCTTGCGCCACTGCCGGAAATCCTATGCTCCCTATGCTTATTGCCAGCATCAGGACTGTCGCAATAAGCCTAATACATTGGGCGCTCCTTGCTTCGTGCATCATGATTCTCCCCCTCCGCCTAGTTCAAGCACAAACTCCTCATCTTGCTTAACGACAACGACAGCTTTCCCGTCTACAGACTTTACAGTCGCGCCTTCGATTTCATCTCCTGGTTGCACTACTACGCTGGAAGTAGGTGTCGAGACAATTGCGTAAGACACATCGCCTGAGACTATGATTCCGGTTACGAACAGTCTCGGGGGATCCACCACCGGTTTCAACTCTTGTTTTTCCGGCTCATCGTCTTCGGCTACATCCCAGTCAGGCTCTTGTTCGACAGCAGTTTCCCTTTCCGCTGCCGGCAATTTCGAAGGTATGTCCTGAGCCGGGACATACACCCCTTCTCCCTCTATAAAACCGTCCGTGATTTCACTTGCGCCGATCTCATCGTTCGAGACCTTCGCGGTTTCCTTCGGGCGTCCTTCAATTTTCGCCAACTCGTCCTCGAATTCAGCGTGTTCTTCGTTCTCGGCTGCGACGTGATCCATGACAGCGCCTGACCCTTCATCTATGCCTTCAGAAAAATCCTCATCAGTTAAAGGCAAGGTTGCAGTGTCGGACAGCATATGAGGCTCTTCCCGAGGTTCATAAAGCTCCTTCGGTAGCTGATAAAATTCACCATATTCATCCCTACCGGCGTCTGCCTCTATCCTCGTAATCTCAATAGGCGCCTTGGCCTCGCTTTTATCTTCTCTGGGTCTTATAGGCCAATCCGGGACAAAAGGGTCTTTCCCCCTCTTCGATGTGAAAGCCATTTGAGTTTCCTGTTTAGACTGTGTCGTTACATGGGGAAGCGGCTCCCTAAGCTCCTCCAACTGTTGGGAAGGAAGCGTCGCCCTTTTGAGCTCCGGAGTGTTCAGCCCGGAAGCAGGCTTTATTTGCCTTGTCAGCCGAACCGAAGTAAACACGGCGACTGCCACAATAATGAGGACAGCCGCAGCCTTAATATCAAATCCTTGAAAGCGCTTGGTCATTAGTTGTCACCGCCTTTGGGGACTACATACACAACCAGCGAAAGCGATGCATCAAGGACCGGTTCTTCGACAAAGACCTCAGACTCTGAAGACCCCGGCGACTCGAGGCCGAGGTCGCTTATGCTGAAAGCTCGTCCAAGCTTTCCCAGACCCTGAATAAAACGTCTTATTTGCCCATAGGATCCTCGGAGAGCAACTGTTATCGGAACCTTGGAATAGAAAGATCCAGCTTGTGAATTCCCCACGGATATGCCTAATATCTTTGCTCCTGCATCTTTCGAAACACCCTCCAGTTCCTTTACAAAGTACGGCAACTGAGACTCATGCGTCACCTTAGAGTTAATGTTTTCTAAGGCAAATACAGCTTCTCTGTAATCGTCCCTCAGGCGCCTGAGATCACGAACCTTCGTAGGCAACGTAGTTATTTTCTGATTGACAGCAAGAGCTTCAGCCCTTACGCTGTCCAATTCTATGGAGATAGGCACAAAGACTGCTTTATGAAGACAATATCCTATAATGCCTAAGCATATTATCAGGATGAGCAGCCGCATCTCTTTGAGTTTCCGAAAAAACGCCATGCCTAGTCGCCTCCTATAGGCGACAGCTTCCCTGTTGCCTCCAATTTAAAAATCTCGTCTGCTTCGTTCGCCTTTGTGACCTTGAGCAACTTAACATCATCGAATAAACTGGACTTATCCAGAGAAACCACGAGCCCGGCTGCTTGAGAAAGCCCGGTAGCCTCTGCATGAAACCTTATCTCGCCGTCATTTGCCATTGAAACCCGGGCCAGGCGCACCCCTTCCGGCATCAATTCAGGCAATTCCTTCAGGATTTCGTCTATGGGAAGACCTGTCTCCGTTTCCGCCCTAGCCAGTTCAAGCTTGGATTCTATATCTTTCTTCAGCTTCCTTGTCTCGATTAGTTCCTCCTCGATCCAGGCATAGCCGGCAAAGTCGGACTCCAAAATCGAAAGGGCTTCCTGTGCCCGCTTAAGCTCCACAGTCTTCACAGTGTAGAGAAAGGATAGACCAAACACAAAAAGCGATACAATTATAAGAGCTGTCACCCGGAACAACCCGGGGTGTTTAGGTTTCGCAACCTCCTCCGGAAGCAGGTCTACTCCTTTCATCAGCCATCCACCCCTCGATGAGCAAGTCCTATAGCAACCGCAAGAGAAGTTCCATAGGCAGCTAAATCCTCTGCAAGATGCGAATTGCCGGAAAAAGCAACGTTAACCAGAGGGTCACCTATTATCACTTCCAAGCCAAGACTTGCCTCCAAATACTCACTGAGTCCGTCCAGATTTGAACCTCCGCCTGTCAAAACAATCCTTGTTATGGAAGAATGCCCTCCGTTCCTCACTCTGGCTTGGGCATTGCAGTAGTCCACGGATCGTCTCACTTCTATTGCGAGCCTTCGAGCCACTTCCCTCATGGAGTCCATAATCTCCGGATCAAGGCAGGTATCGGCCCCGCCCTCATCTCCATCGCGCAGGCTCGCTCTGCGCTTTAATTCCTCAGCTTGGATAGAATCATGTTTGCCGGTGCGGACAATTGCTTCGGTAAAAGTATTGCCTCCTATATCCACAATACGGGTAAATCTTAAGACCCCTTCTTCACAATAGACCAGGTCAGTGGTGCCTCCTCCGATATCAACGAAGAACTGAGCGCCATTGGATTTACCATCACAAAACACACGACAAATTGTAATTGGTTGAATATCGAGAAAAAGAGGTCTGACTCCTGCAAGCTCCATGGTCTTTACATGGCTTGCCACAAGGGTTTTCGGCGCAGCGACAATCATGACTTCAAGCTTGTCAGGGGAATCATGAGGGGCCCCGATAACATCAAAGTCTATGCTTGCCTCCTCCACAGAATAAGGAATATATGCGCCTGCTTCCCATTTCACCGCTTGGGCCAGTTCCTCCCTGGGCATCCTCGGAAAGAACACATGCCTTACGATAACCTCTCCGCCTGACACTGCAGCGCCTACTTCCCTACCCCTAATACCGCCTGCGTTTAAAGCCTCTTTCACCGCAATTGCCACCTTCGGGGGATCCGTCACTCTGCCGTTACTGATGACTCCCGGCGGAGTGGGGCAGATTCCGAAATTTGCGATCTCCAATTTGCCTCCGGCTTTTCTTGCTTCAACTGCTTTTATAAAGCTTGTTCCGATATCAAGCCCGATAATCCGCCTGAAGCGGCCAAGTGACAACATCCGCCTCGAGAGAATCTCCTCCCTTCTCTAGAACCTAAGCCACGGGAAAATCACGGGAATAACCTGTTCACTGAAAATGCATGTAATGATCGTCCCTAAGGATATGAACGGCCCGAAAGGAATCTCGTCCCTTCGTGACTTAATACCCAGTGCAATGAGTATTACTCCGACTATTGCCCCAATAATGCAGGCAATGATAAATGACGTAAGTCCGCCTAGGACCCCAAGAAAGCTGCCGACAAGAGCCATGAGTTTTATATCCCCGCCGCCCATTCCGCCGCGACTTACAATCGCTATAAGAAACACTAAGCCTCCGCAAGCCGCAAGACCCAACACTCTGCTGAAAACACCTTGAATTCCGCCGGAGAAAAGGCCTATCACCAGCCCTACAACCATCCAAGGCAATGTCATGATATCAGGTATGATCTTGTGCCTGAAGTCTATACCTGCAGCTACAACAGCAAGGCTAATTAGCACAAGAGAGTTTATTGCAGATACGGTAAATCCTTGTGCGCTCAGGATTTTCGCAAAGAGCAATCCGCAACCTGCCTCAAGCAGCGGATGCCAAGGAGATACCCTCTCCCCGCAATGCCTGCATCTTCCCCATATAAGGATATATCCTATTATCGGGATGAGCTCCGCCGGTCTAAGCTCGGCCCTGCACTTCGGACAATATGACCTTGGCATAATCAGCGACTCCCCTCGGGGGATACGGTGGATACATACCCCTAAGAAGCTGCCTACTACGGTCCCGATTATGAAGCCTGTTAATTTCAACACTATGCCGGTACTCCTCACTTTTCCGCGATTTCAACAATACTCATACAAGACTCATGTCCTCGGATTTCCACTTTCCACTATGAGTGCGCCTTTGTGCGCCTCCGGACCCTCGCCTCAACCTGAAAGCACAATTCGGTATTGACTGCTTGTCCTATCGGTTTGTTCCGGTAGGGAATCCTACCGGAACAAACCGGATAACATCCTATATCCTCTTGATGCGAATCGCTCCTAATATGAGCAGTCATGAAATAGAACTTCTACATTACTCAGTCTCTTCTGGTTATGGTGATGGTGTTGATGATGTGTGGTCGCATATTACTTCCACTGCATCGGGGTTGTCTGTATTAATGTGAAGACTATATGTTCCACCCAGCGGGCATGTAGGTACCTCTTTAATGTACTCGTCTTCCAAATCCTGCAGGCTTCCCGGATAAGACCCTGCTGGGTCGTCCAGGTGGTCTGCCCAGTACCTCATTACCGCACTCTCAAGGACTGCGATATTCGCAGCACATGCGCTTTTCTTTGCATTCTCCAAGGAAGCGGTATACCTGGGCACTGCAATTGCCGCGATAATGCCAATAAT
>JAKPFY010000164.1 GCA_029551185.1 Bacillota bacterium | reverse complement strand
GTGGGCGGCGCCGTGGAACAGGCCTTTGCTGTGGCCAAGCGCGGAGCCAGCATCCTGCTCTTCAGTGTACCAGCCCCCGATACCACTTATCCTCTGCGCCTTTTTGACGTGTTCCAAAAGGAGTTAAAGATTCAGGGCTCGTTCATCAATCCGGACACCCACCAGCGGGCTGTGGAGCTGCTCAACGCCAAGAAGGTGCAGATCGCTCCCCTGATCACTCACCGCTATGGCTTAGACGGGGTCGCGGAGGCTATACAGAAGCAGACAGAAGCCGACTCTTTGAAGGTGCTCGTTAAGCCCTGAGAATTGCTGGAGCGGCTGGCAAAAAGCGGAGTTTGTTAAGGAGAATTATTCCAAAAAAGGGAAAGAAATTACACTGCACTCGTTTGCACGCGGTTTTGCTTGCGAAAAAGGCACCCATTGACGCTGAAGTTTCTTGCATTGTGAACAGAAACTTTACGTTCGCAAACATGCAGCTATAAAACGGAAAACTCGGATTCTGGCAGGAGTCTGGTTCCATATGTCTAATAGGGACTTTAGCAACATATATTGAAAATAAGATGCTTCCTGGTGAATGTCGTAACAATCTTTTATTTGATTATCCAATTGGGAACCTGTATAATTTTGAGGCAGGCATCTGCCGGGTGCATCTGGTGCAAACGAGGCGGGCCTACGCTGGGATCCAGTCCCAGAAAGGTCATTATTATGTCTGGAGGAAGAGCAATGGATCTCAATCTCAAAGGTAAGTTCGCTGTAATTACTGGTGGTAGTAAAGGTATCGGTTACGCTGTGGCTGAGGGTCTCGCTAGTTTTACAGCATAGCTAAGAATAGGATCTCCCAAACCCTTGTGGCGACGTGCTTTCAAGGGATTTTTTTATTGAAAATTTTGCCCTTTGGGGTATAGTAAAGTATGGGAATTTGTGGTATAATGTTAGTGCATAGACTCCCTCCCGGAGGTGTAGAACTTGAATCTCAAACAATCACGCAGAAAAGATGGACGGGTCTACCTCACCATTGAAAAGGCCTACCGCGATGAACGTGGCAGGCCGAGATCGAAAACCGTTTTGTCCCTGGGCTGGCTGGACGTTTTGGAAAAGCAGTACGATGACCCCATCGCCCACTTCAAAGAAGTGGCCAGGAAAATGACCGAAGAGGAGCAGGCAGATAACAAGGTCACGCTGCAGCTGGACATGAATGAAAGGCTGGAGCCCGCCACCGACAATGAGAAGAACTTCGGCTATGCGGCGATCCTGAAGATCTACCACGAATTGGGCCTGTACAGGTTCTTTAGAAACAAGGCCCGTCACCAGAATTTCAAGTTCAACACCAATTCCATCATGACTCTTTTGGTCATCTCCAGGCTGCTCTCTCCAGGCTCCAAGCGAAAAGCATTTCAAGAGAAGGACAGGTACTTCGAGCGGTTTGACTTCACCCAAGCGGATATCTATCGAGCACTGTCCCACTTCTCAGAGATCTCCAAGGAATGCCAAAGGCATATGCACACTCAGATCGAAGAAAAGTACGGCCGCAACACCAAGACCATCTACTATGATGTCACCAACTTCTACTTCGAAATCGATCATGAGGATGGGTTCCGCAGGTTTGGGTTTGAGAAAAACCGCCGGCCAGATCCGATTATCCAGATGGGGTTGGCTGTGGATGCAGACGGCATACCCCTTCATTTCGATCTTTTCCCAGGAAACACAGTGGACAAGCAGACGTTTCGCCCAGTCATAGGTGAAGTGCGCCGCAACTACGATACGGGCAGGATCATTGTGGTGGCTGACATGGGCATCAACACCGGCGACAACATCTACTATCTTCTCGGTGGGGACAAGGGGACGCGGTTCAATGGTTACGTCTTCAGCATGTCGGTTCGCCGCGGCACCAAGGAGCTGAAGGACTACATCTTATCCGAGGAAGGATATGTCGACAGCAACGGAAAGCCCGCTACCGCAGAGTGTGACTTCAAGATGAAGAGTAGAAGGGTCGCTCGGGAAATCAACGTCACCATGAAGAACGGAAGCAAGAAGAAGAAAACAATCTACGAAAAGCAGGTAGTCTTCTGGGGAAGGAAGTATGCGCAGCAAGCCAGGTCTGAGCGGGAGAAGGTCCTAAAGACGGCCCTTGATTTGGTAGCCAACCCCAAGAAGTACACCAAATCCACCTCTAGTGGCCCAGCCAAGTATGTGCGCAACATCGTCTTCGACGAGAAGACAGGCGAGATTCTGGAAGGGAAGGAACAGCTGAGCTTGGACATACAGAGGATTACTGAAGAGGAGAAGTATGATGGCTACTACTGCATAGCCACCAGCGAACTTGACCTAGCTGATCACGAGGTGATCGACATCTACCGGGGACTCTGGCAGATCGAAGAAACATTCCGCATTACGAAAGGCGTCCTGGAAACACGACCTGTGTATGTGTCTCTTGAGGATCACATCAACGCTCATTTTCTCAGCTGCTTCATCGCGCTGACCATTTTGCGGATCCTCCAGAAGAAGGTTGGACACATGTATCCCGCCGAGAGGATCGTCGATTGCCTCAAGAAGATCACCTGCAGCCTGGAGCAGGAGAACATCTACCTGTTTAAGTACAGAAGCCAGATTTCGGACGCTATCGGCGAGGCACTGGACATCGACTTCACCCGTAAGCGCCTGCGTCTTGGAGAGATCAAAAAAATCTTAGCGCAAGCCAAAAAGTGACGTTTTCCCCTACATGCCCGTGACATAAGAAAGCAACCTGAACCTCCGTCCACATCGGGGTTCTAGGCTGCTTTTTCCCTTTTCAACTGTAAAACTCAGGATTATATTATGAAGCCGCGTGTTTGCCAATTCTGGCCTGCGCCATTACCTGGTTTTGTGAACTGCAAAACAGGTCCTAGGACGGCAGGATTTTACGTATTTGTTTGGAATGGGATGTATAGCTATAAACGAGCAACTGGGTTGCGCATAGAGCAACTACGTGCTTGGGCAGGGCTAATAGAGCGATGTGAGGTGAGCGCGCAGTGGCGAAAGAAGAGCAACTGAAACGACTTACGGAAACGGGTGTTGTGGCTGTAATCCGCACGCAAGATGGGGACGAGTTGGTTTCCATCTGTGAAGCCCTGGTGGAAGGCGGAGTTGTGGGCGTGGAGATCACCATGACATCTCCTGGGGCCACCGAGGCGATCTACAAAGCCTCCAAGGTCCTGAAGGGTAAGGCCATTATCGGTGCGGGTTCTGTTTTGGATCCCGAGACCGCGCGGGTGGTGATGCTGGCGGGAGCAGACTTTATCGTCTCACCCATACTCAACAAAGACGTGATCGCCCTCTGCCGGCGTTACGGCAAGATCGTCATCCCCGGGGCCTTTACACCCACGGAGATCCTCGCCGCCTGGGAAACGGGGGCGGATGTGGTGAAGATCTTTCCCGCGACCAAACTGGGCCCTGAGTTCATTAAGGATGTGAAGGGTCCCCT
>JAKPFY010000100.1 GCA_029551185.1 Bacillota bacterium | reverse complement strand
AAGCATGAGCTGTAAGCTGCGCCTAGTTTCGCTGCGATTTCCGGGGTCAGTTCCACATTAACGAGGCCTGAGACTCCGTATGTACCGAACAATCTCTTGGACCACTTCGCTCCCCACACCAGACTCGTGGTTATGGCAGTTCCTGCGTCAATTGTTTTCTCAGGCCATATCTTCACACTGGGCCTGATAATTGAGTGCGCCCCTATGACACAGCGAGACCCGATGACTGACCCTTCAAACACTGCTGCCTTTGACTTAAGGCTTGCTTTACTACATACAATAGCGCCTCTCAGTTCAGCGTCCTTTCCGAAGAAAGAATCATCCCAGATAACACTTCGTTTTACGGAAACGCCTTCACTTAGGATATTGTTGTGTCCGATGATCGTGCCTGACCCAATCTCCGCACCTCGCCTAATGCGACAGAAGTCCCCGATTACAATGGGCGCATCAAGCCTTGTATCCGGATGGATTTCAGTGCCTGTCCCCATGTAAATTCCTTTTGCGATTTCTTCTCCGGGAATATTCACCTGAGCCGGCCCTTGGAGAATGTCGTAGTGAGTCTTCCGGTATTGCTCAATATTCCCCACATCGCTCCAATAGCCGTCAGCGATATACCCAAATAAAGGCAGCCCCTTCTTGAGAATGAGCGGGAACAGGTTCTTGCTGAAGTCAAACTGTTGTCCTGTGTCGAAAAGACGTAACGCCTCGGGTTCCAACACATAAATACCGGTATTTACAGTATCGCTGAATACCTCACTCCAACTGGGTTTCTCTAAAAAGCGCGTAATACGCCCGTCATCGTCAGTTATTACCACCCCGTATTCCAGAGGGTTTGTGACATGAGTGAGGACAATTGTTGCAATTGCACCTTTGGCCTTGTGAAACTCGACAGCCTCACCTAAGTGAATATCTGTAAGCGCATCTCCGGAAATTACAAGAAAGGTTGAATCCAGGTAGCGTTCACATGTTTTGACGCTTCCTGCTGTACCAAGCGGGGTATCCTCGACAGAGTAATGCATTGTGACACCGAACCTGTCTCCTTGGCCGAAATAGTCCTGAATGACTTCAGGCATGTAGTAGAGTGTAGCGAAAATCTCCGAAAACCCGTGGAGTTTCAGGAGGTCAATGACATGCTCCAACATAGGGCGATTTACCACCGGAACCATGGGTTTCGGCCTGTCACATGTAAGCGGCCTGAGTCTCGTCCCTTTTCCGCCTGCCATTACCACTGCCTTCAAGTGAATCCTGCCTCCGTTCTTCTACACAGTGTCATGGGCGAAGTATCGCGAATACTCCGGCCTGACAGTCTCCCGGCTCTGAAAGACCCATCCGGGCCTCGTTACCGCCCAGGGGCCGGCCTTGTATGCCTGATGAACCTCGTCATAGACCTCGGAGGTTTCTTTAGCTATTATGTCCCAGTTGAACTTAGTCAGGACATCATTTTTAGCATTGGCACGGATCCCGTCACATAGCTTCTCGTCTGCAAGAAGGGTTAGGATATTGTCAGCAAGTGAATTTGGGTTACCTGCATAACACTTCATGCCGGTAACTCCATGCCTGACAACTTCACCTAACCCTCCTACATCTGAGACCACAACCGGAGTCCCGCAAGCCATGGCTTCCAGCGCAGTGATGCCAAAAGGTTCATAGAGGCTGGGGACGACAGCCACGTCTGAGCATTTGTAGAGTCTGTTGCGGGTTAAGTCATCAACGAACCCGGCAAAGAATACCCTGTTGTAGATTCCCAGGGCATGGGCATGTTCCTTGAGGTATGCGGCTGCAGGACCTTTGCCTGCAATTACCAGCTTGGTTTTGTCTCTATATGCGAGCACCTTCGAAAATGCGTCAAGGAGAATGTGAACTCCTTTCTCGTGCACCAGTCTGCCGATATAGAAAACCAATTTCTCATCAGGCGCAGCCCATTGCAACCTAAAAGCAGCCGGATCATCGTCAGAAGGGACATCAAACCGGGCCGGGTTGACTCCGTTAGGGATTACATGCAGTTTATCTCCTGGGAGCTGAAATATCCACGACAGCTCTTGACGCATATGCTGACTACAGCATATAACACGCCAAGCCTCAAACCCTAACCACCATTCGACATTACTGATGTAACGCTGCAAATCATTATGAAGGCCCCAATTACGGCCGTATTCCGTAGCATGAATCGTGGCGACTAGGGGGATATTGAAAGCGTGTTTTAAGACTTTCGCGGAGTACGCAACCACCCAATCATGAGCATGCACGAGATCTGCACCGGTGGCAGCCCGTTCAATCCCACGCTCCAGAAGATTCAGGTTCATTTGCATGACCCAAGTGATGAAGTCAGGTGGAGAAGGACTCTGAAAAGGGACCCTGAAGACTTTCACCCCTTCATCATCTTCTTCTTCGCAAGCCTTGTCGTGGGCTGAGGTAATTACGTCCACATCTACTCCCTGCTTGACAAGGGCTTTGGCAAGGTCCTCCACATGCCTGGCTATACCCCCGACCACCCTTGGGGGATACTCCCACGAAAGCATAATCACATGCATCATATCTCCTCCTTCAGTGGATCCGAATCCGGATGCCGACCCTGGAAGAGCCGACCTATTCTTAGGATTTACCCCAACTGAGGAATTATTCGCAAGCAAGCCTGGTTCAATTGAGCCTACGGATGAGAAAACCCGGATATGACATGAATATCATGTGCGAGGACAACCGGATTTAATCGAGCATATGCATGCATGAGGGAAGCCACACAATACGGACCTACGTATAAAGATGGCAACGGACTTTGCGCCCGTTCTTTAAATGTACTAGGGGGGGCGAAGTACGCTCGCAGTATGAGTAAGCTTCCCTGCAGCGCGGAGCAAAGCTGCATCCTTCGGAAAGATCGGTAAGATCAGGAACTTCGCCGTTTATCGGAACAAGTTCACGTCTTTGGCCAATCTTGGGAATAGACTTAAGAAGCCCTCTTGTGTAAGGATGAAGCGGAGAAGAAAGCACGTCCTCAATCCCTCCGGACTCGACAATTTGGCCTGCGTACATCACAGCAGCCTTATAACAGAATTCGGCGGCGACACCTAAGTCATGAGTGACGAGGACTATCGCTGTTCCAAGTTCCTCGTTGATTTCCCGCATTAAGTCAAGCACTTGCGCCTGGACCGTGACATCCAAAGCAGTGGTGGGTTCATCAGCAAGTATGACCTTAGGTCTACACGCAAGTGCGATAGCGATGAGGATACGTTGTTGCATCCCACCGCTGAATTGGTGGGGATACTCGAGGTGCCTATGCTCCGGAGACGGTATCCCCACCTGTTTGAGAAGATCTATTACCCGTTCCCGCTCCCTCTCTCTCTCTTTGCGCAAGAGGCGTCCGGGAAACCCCGGAAGAAGTCTGTGAACACGAAGCGACTCGGAGATCTGTTCCCCCACCCGGTATGCCGGGTTCAAGGTAGTCATGGGGTCTTGAAAGACCATAGCCATGTCTTTTCCTCGCAGCTCCCTCATCTCTGCCTCGGACAGGGCGAGGAGCTCCTTGCCTCGAAACTTGACAGACCCTTTGACAATTCGTCCCGGAGGAGGGACAAGTCTCATTATCGAGAGGAGGCATGCGCTCTTGCCGCATCCTGACTCACCTACAATGGCCAGAATATCGCCTTTCCCCAAGACGAGATCAACGCCGCGAACTGCGTGGACAGTCCCTCGGGGAGTAGGATACTCTGTTGAAAGCCCTGAAATCTCAAGCACCGGGGATTTTTCATCATGGGTCAGGCTGTCAGGTTTATCATGAATTAAGGTGTCATGTTTAGTTTGATTATCAAAGGCATCCATCTATTGACCCTCCTGCAACTTAGGATCCAACACATCCCGGAGGCCTTCTCCCACAAGATTAATAGCAAGCACTAAAATGACAAGGGCAAGCCCGGGCAGAGTCGCTACCCACCATGCATTCAGCATGTAACGGCGCCCATCGGATACCATGGAGCCCCATGCAGGAATCCTCGGCGGCACACCGAGACCTAGGAAGCTTAAAGACGACTCCGTGACTATCATATTCCCCATGCGCAATGTCCCAAGGACCAAGATGGAATGGATTATGTTGGGGAGAATCTCTGAAATCATGATAGAAGCGTCAGACCGGCCAAGCGCACGGGCAGCCTCAACATATTCGCATGTTTTCTGAGACATTACTTCAGCTCTGGCTAGTCTGTAGAACTCGACCCAACCCTTAAAGCAAAGGGCTAAGATGAGATTCCAGAACCCGGGGCCCAAAACAGACATCATCCCAATAACGAATATCAAGTACGGGAACGCCAGAAGTAAATCAGTAAACCTTGACATGATTTTGTCAAAGGTGCCTTGATAGTAGCCTGCTACGAGTCCAAGCCCTACTCCTACCGCCATGGAAATCGCTATGGTCAAAACTCCTACGAGGATGGAGACGCGAGCACCGTATATGACCCTGGAAAGCATGTCCCTTCCCAGCTGATCCGTGCCAAAAGGATGCAGGCCTGTCAAAGCAGGTGCGAGAAACCTTTCGGTAAGAGACACCTCATCCGGGCTGTACGGAGCTATGTAAGGCGCAAATACTGCACAAATAACGTATGCCAGGATCACAAAACCTCCAACGACTGCACCCGGATGACTCATTAATTTGAGCAATATGTCCCATGCGCTTTGAAGCCCGGACCATGGGCGACTGTATGCCGTAGGCACAGGCCTTCCAATTGGATAAGCCTCGGAATCCCAGGCATGTCTTTTAATTTCATCAGCGTGCTCAATGTTTACTGACATGTGATGTGCAGCGCCTCCTTTCCATAAACTGTAATCTTAAGCCCTCAAATGGTCTCCCTAAGCTTACTAAAGCGTCATCTTGGGATTGAGATAGGTGTAAAGAATGTCAGTGGCAAGGTTTATCACCACAAAAGTCAAAGCATAAACCATGACTGCTGCCTGAACCAGCGGATAGTCTCTGGAGAATATCGCATCCACCACTATTCGTCCCAGGCCCGGCCATCCGAAGATGGTTTCCACTATCATGTTTCCCCCAAGTAACGTCCCTATCTGGAGCCCGACGACTGTCACCGTTGGAATAAGGGCGTTTCGTAGGGCATGCCTGACCACGACAACCATCTCAGGCACGCCTTTAGCCTTGGCGAACAGGACATAATCTGTCTTCAGCGCTTCCAGCAT
>JAKPFY010000097.1 GCA_029551185.1 Bacillota bacterium | reverse complement strand
GGAAAAAGGAAAAGCAGCAGGGGGCTATATCTTACACCATCTACAACAAGAACAAGCCCACCCTTACGCATCTACTAGAGTACGGCCACGCCAAGCGGGGCGGGGGAAGAGTGGAAGGGAAGCCGCACATTGAGCCGGCTGCTGACCGCCACATCCCTGCGATGGAGCGGCGGATCGAGCAGATCATCGAAAGGGGCGGCTAGGATGACGTATCTGGATCTAATTCAGGAGATGCGGGATCTTGGCTTCCCTTGTGCCTACCATCACTTCACTACGTCGCCAGAACCGCCCTATACGGTCGTGCTTTACGCCTATAGTTCTGACGTCCAGGCTGACAATCAGAACTATGCTGAGGTGGGGAACTACCAGCTAGAGTTATATCACAACATCAAGCACCCGCCGAGTGAGCAGCTGATCGAAAACAAGCTCAAAGAGCTGCGCCTGCCGTATCGGAAAATCGAGATGTTCATCGAGAGCGAGCAGCTCTATCAGGTTATTTACCAAATCCGATTAATAGGAGGTTTTGACATGTCCAACAAGGTTCGATTCGGGCTGGAACAAGTCCACGTTGCGTTCAAAGGCGTCGCCCAAACCCAGAGTATTGAGGTGACTAAGCCACCATCGACAGACGGAGAGGTGAGAATCACGGTCACAGCCACCACACTGCTGGCGGCGGACTCTCCCCACTACGTGGTAGTCCCACTAGCGAGCGAGACTCACACCACCACCGCAAAGGTCGCCAGCGCGATCGTCAATGCCCTAAACAACGATGAGGTAATCAGTGCTGTGTTTAGGGCTAGACGTGTTGGCACTGCCGTCTACCTCGCGACCAAGGTGGTTCAGGACAACGACGCCACCCTAGCCATTACGTTTACGGACACTGGGAACACCGGTGCGGAGATGGGGGGCTCGGCTGTGGTCGCCTCCGGGACGGTGGGTTGGGGTACTCCGGTAGCCATTCCGGGCGTCGTCAACTTCAGCGCTACCCCGGAAGGCGGGGAAAGCACGTTCTATGCCGACAACATCAAGTATTACGTGCGACAGAGCAATAACGGCTACACCGGCGAGCTAGAGATGGCGCTATTCCCAGATGAGATCATCGCGCAAATGCTTGGCTGGGAGATTGACGCCAATGGCATGTTGGTCGAGAACGCGGAAGGCGTTGCCAAGGAGTTTGCGCTCATGGGGCAGATTCAGGGTGATGCAAAGAACAGGCGTTTTGTCTACTACCGCTGCACCGCAAGCAGACCAGCACAATCCAGCGCAACTACCACTGAATCCATTGCTCCAACCACCGAAACCCTGAGCTTAACCATACTCCCGCTCGAAGTGGACGGCAAAAAGATCGTCAAAGGCGTCATCGAGTTGAGTGAGACGAACGAGGTCGCATACAACGGCTTCTTCAATGCGGTGCTCTTGCCTGGAGGAGGCGAGTAATATGCGAAAAGTCACGTTGGGTGGGAAGGAAATCGCGCTGAGGGCCAGTCCGCTGGCCCTCTTATTCTACAAACAGGCATTTGACAGTGATCTGATTGCTGACCTCCTCAAACTGCAATCCTTGCAATCACTACAAGACGGAGATTTTTCAGGTTTGGACACAGTTGCTTTACTTCAGATTGCCTACGCTATGAATAAGGCGGCCAGAACTAGTGAAGCCTTTCCGAGATTTGAGGAGTGGCTCGACGGATTTGATTCTATTGAGTTCGATGATCCTACGTGGGTTATGGCCATTATAGAAGAGGCATTGGATGGCTTTTTTCGCACCTCCAAGCCTACTTCAAAAAAGTAAAAAGCAAAGCAAACCGTTCGAAGGCCGCATGGACCTGTTGATCTTGGCCAACGCAAAGAAGATGGGCATGAGTTTTGACGAGTTGGCCCTCTTCCGTGTCCGGGACTTTTTAGAGTTTACCGAGATTTATTTCCCAGATTTAGAGTCACAGAACACCGAACAGATACGTCCGGCCACACAAGATGACATTGATAGGCTTTTGATGTAAGGGGGTGCGTAACGTGTGAAAGAGGTTAGGTGCCCTCTGTGTGAAAGGCAGGTGAGACTAGTTGGCCACAATCAAGGGGATTACCGTTCAAATCGGAGCAGAAACAACCGGCCTGAAGGCGGCTCTGAAAGACGTCGAAAACGAATCCAGCAAGCTCCGGAGCGA
>JAKPFY010000082.1 GCA_029551185.1 Bacillota bacterium | reverse complement strand
CAAGTCTTGGAGCCAAGCGCGTTGATGCGCACTCAGCCGGCCGTTGGGCGTCTTGACTTCGATCCAGACCGTCTTACCCTCGCGAATCGCGACCAGGTCCGGGATGCCTTTCTCGCTACCGAGGGACTGATGGATCCTGACTACCTTCCAACCGTGTAGCCTGAGGAAGTCGCGAATCGCCCTGAGAATCTCGCCCTCAGAAACTTTGGTGACGGCATCCGCGCTCGAGGCCCCGCGCCGGCGCATGGCTTTGTACTCCGCGGTCGTGATGTACTCAGTCTTGTCGCACACAGCCATCTACACCGCCTCCTTTATCTCAATCTCCACCCGTTCTTCCTCTTTGCGCTTTACCTTGTGTTTCCGAACTACCAGCTCCACCACTTGATCGTCATCCTCATATGCCACTCCAGTAAGGCCATCCAAAATTGATTTTGCGATATTATCCGCGTCCAGTCTCCCTTTCACATACACACTTAGGGCGACAGACACCGGACCCTCAACTGGCCGACATCCCGCAGACTTTGCAACCCAACCCACCAGATTTTCGTATTCCTTCGTTTTTGGCGGCGTGTAGACATAAGCCTTCCGGCCGTGGATACCCAGCCGGGGCCTGCCTTTCGGTACTGGTCGGCCGGGGATGGTCAGCTTAATCACATATCTCACCTCCGTAGATACCCAGACGTAATTTGGTGCTGGTCAAAGCCATCATGCATCTCCTCCAATCTTGAGAGTCTTCATGCGTTTGAATGCTTCTTCTTTTCTGTAGGAGGTCGCTCTGTTCTCCACCAGGACGCACATTTCGAGGAGCCTGTCAAAAGTCCTGCTACCTATGCGTTCTTCCAGTTCTTCCAGCCTGCAGTTTGTCGTGGCTATCACCGCCCGCTTCCAGCGATAACGGTCGTCGATGATGTAGTACAGTGTGCTTTCAGCCCACGGGGTCATAACACGCTTTGTGCCGTTCACAACAAGGCTCTGTTCTGAGCCAACGTCATCGAGCACAACTAAATCAGCTTCATGAAGCGCCGCAAGGATTTCCTCCTCACTCTGCCTTGCATCAGGCCTGTACGTTGCCTGGAGCTTCTTCAACAATGCGGGGACACTGCGGAAAACGCAGATTTTTCCCTGTGGCACAAGTGCGTTAACGATGGCCGCAGCAAGGTGGCTTTTGCCGTTGCCTGGTGGGCCGAAAACGAGAATGCCTTGTCCACTCTTCAGGTACTCATCGGCCTTCTGGACGTAATCTCTTGCAACTTGGAGCCAGCGTTCAGAACCCCGTCTCGGCTGCCACGATTCAAAAGTGCACTCTTGAAACCTAGGCCCCAACTCCGCTAAGTCGAAGAGCCTCTGAATCTGCTCCATCCGTTGAGCTTGTTTCCGCCTGGCCTCTTCTATGGCTTGCCGCTCGACCTCACACTTGCAGGTGCCGCGTATGTAGCGCGTCTGACCGAACACTTCGATAACCACAGGCTCGACGATGTTACCGCACTCAGGGCACGTGTATCGGCGATCACCTGAGCACGAGGTCATCGTATTTGCCATGTTTTCGAGTACCTTCCGAAGCGGTACCACTAGGTTTCACCTCCATCTTCAGCCACTTATCAACCTGGCCGTCATTCCGGAAGATGAACTCAGGGGTGGCGTACACTTGACCACGGTCATTTTCTCCGCAGTGAAAGGGAGAGTCTCGAATATTTTTCATAGCCGTAATTAGCTCGTCCACGGTAAAGGACTTCAGACGGGCTTGAATCTTGCGCTTGCGGTCAGCAGTGAGGGTAAGAGGCCTCGCCCATAAACCAGCGAAGATGCGGTTGTACTCGTCCATCACTCGTTGGACATCTTCGCTGTTGTTGCCATTCTTCTCCTTTGTCTTTTTTACGGTGACCGTACGGTCGTCGTCAACACGACCCGCATCGTCAGATGCGCATGTATTTATAGATTCGGATTCGGATTCGGATTCGGATTCGGATTGGATTGGATTAGGTGCTAACTTTGCATAACGTGATTTAACGTGATTTAACGTTAAATCAATACTGTTTACAGCAGAGTTACCTAATACAATCGACATATTCAGATCATCATCATAAATGACAACAGCTATATCGTTGCTCCTGCACCGCTCAATGTCGAAATTGGCGCTTAAGCCGCAGCCTATTAAGATGCCATTTCCATTTATGAGTGTCAAATACTTGGATATCTGGTCAATAGCCTTATTACTCAACCGGCCGCGTTTCAATTCAAATACAAGTGTTTCGGAGTTCTCGGTTTTAGCAACGATATCAAGATAGCTTTCACCGACTCTTACCTGTCTTTCAACCGAGAGCAAGGTATGTTCCTCAAATCGTTTCGTTGAGTTCATGACATCATACAAGAGGTCCTCGATGTCTTTTTCTTCGGGCATGATGTGTTCTCGCCTACAAGGAATATCCTCTGGAGGCAATGGATACTTTGCCTTCCGGGAACGTATCTGCTGATGCTTATCCCACGTAGTCACTTGCAAGTATCTTTTACCGTCAACTTCATAGATCCACAGCAAGCCAACGGTGGATAGCTTATCTAACCATTGCATAATATGCTTCTCCGTGATAGACTTCAGTTTGAGGGGGAAGCATGCT
>JAKPFY010000068.1 GCA_029551185.1 Bacillota bacterium | reverse complement strand
GCACCATGATCGTAGGAATGCCCCTCCTCGGGAGCTTCTCACGGCCGAAGTAGTCGCGGACCTTCCCGGGATTGGTGAGCAGCGCAGCAGCCATCTTCGATACGTCCAGAATGCTTCCTCCGCCTAAGCCGATTATGGCTTCGGCCTTCATTTCCTGTGCAACCCTTGCTGCTTCCTCAGGTACCTCTGTGGCAGGCTCAGGCGTATCCCGGCCTTGAATCTTTACCTCAACGTCAACTCCCTCTTCCTTCAGTAAAGACACTACACGGTCCGCAAGCCCTGTCTTAGAAATCCTCGGGCCTGTTAAAAGCAAAACACGGCTTGCGCCAAGGCCTTTGGCTTGCTTTCCGATTTCATTTAGTGAATCCATGCCGAAAAGTACTGTGGGAGTTCTAAAGTCAATTGTTTGAAACACAGCCTCTCCTCCTTGATATCCAAATCTAGCGGCATCACATGTTGGTTTGAGTGCTTTGTTCCTGCTGCGATGATTTTCATAGAATAGTCTTTGGATCGTCACCTCCATCCGTTAATCCCGATTCATCAAGACCAGCATGCTTAGCCCACTCAATCTCGTCTTTAGCTACAGACTCTATGTGAGCTCTCATAAGAGTTTCGGCCCTATTGGCGTCCTTTGACAAAAGTGCATCTGCGATTTCCTGATGTTCTTTCAGTGATTCAGAAGCCCTCTCACTAGGAAAGAGAAGGCTTGATTTGGGGAAAGAGACCCAGAGTTCTTTTATCATCTTGTATAGTTTCGGCGAATCAGCTTGTTTGTAAATAGCTTCATGAAATCTAGCATTGATCTCTCCAAGCACATGAACATCAGGATTGTGCCGGACCAAATACTCCATCTGCGCCAACAGGGCCGAAATACTATCCACCGCTTTCGCGGTCATCCTTGCAGCAGCAAGCCCGGCCGCAGTCCCTTCTAAGAGCGCACGCAGAAAGAAGATCTCGCGCAAATCATCAATAGTCAACCCAGCGACTACTGCGCCTTTATATGGCTGTATCTTCACAAGCCCTTCAGCCTCCAGCCTCTGTAGAGCCTCCCTTACCGGGATACGGCTGACACCGAACTTCTTCGCAATATCCTGCTGTCTCAGCCTCTCCCCCGGCTTAAAGACGCCTTTCAAGATGGCTTCACGAAGCTTATCACAGACAATCGTATTGATAGTCTTAGCATCTATGACCGGTAACAGGTCGTCTCCCATATGATTGGCTCCTAGTAATGGATATTGGATACAATATTACATATAATATTCGAGCCCAATAACGAAAGTCCTCCCTCAAGTCGATCTTTTTTTGTCAGGACTGTCTCTTCAAGGAGTTTGGCTCGAATATGTAAGAATTGTCGATGCCTGGTTAGGTTTGACCGGTAGGTGGAAACGAATGATATGATGCAGGGTGCCTATTCAGGGATAGATGGCGATAGGGGGCTGGCTTTTCAGCCCCTCATTAAGTGATTGTGAAGTATATAACCTCCATTGCCGAACCTTGTCCAAGGATCTGAGGATAGTATACGAAAGTAAACGGTATTATAAAAAGGAAGAGCCCAAATTTCAATGCACTGAGCCCGGTTGTCTGAGTCAAGTTCTGGTGGGTACTGATTCATTTTCCCTCGAAAGTTAGCTATGTGTACCATTTAGTTTTCAATTACGCGTTGACCCAGGCCTCCGATGACTTAATAGGGAATACGTAACTTGCCACGCTAAGATATTACCTTTATGCGTGGTCTTAAGTAGCTCGACTCTTGTTTCCATTAGGGCCGACCGAAGGGAATCACCATCCTGCTGCAATTTTGTG
>JAKPFY010000059.1 GCA_029551185.1 Bacillota bacterium | reverse complement strand
TAGATCCTTCCGGATCCAGTCGTATTCCCGCAGGGGGGGTGACATTTTCTCAGACCGCTTATAGGGTGACATTATCACAGGCCGACGACAATTGTGCATATTTTCAATTGACTTGTTTCGTATGGTTCTGTAAAATGAGGGATGCAATCCCATATCTTAAAAGGAGGAACTGGTGTCATGTTCAGCAAGGCGAGACTGGGTCCTGCAGTGTTTCTCTGTGTACTCCTTTGTCTTACCCTCGGAATCTCAGCGGCTTTAGCCGCAGAACAAGCTAAAGTTGTCAAGCTTGGATGGATCGGGTCCTTAACCGGTGACCAGGCAGTGTGGGGGCAATGCGAACTTAACACCGTGAAAATGCTGGCAGAGGAGCTCAATGATGCAGGAGGGCTCTTGGGCGCCAAGATCGAGGTAATCGGCTACGACACCCGTGGTGATGCCATGGAAGCAGTCAACTGTGTAAGGCGCCTCACCGGTCAGGACAAGGTCGTCTGCATTATCGGTCCTAACGCCAGCGGACAAGCTATCCCCATTTCATCCATTCTCGAGGAAATGAAAGTGCCGGATATAGCCACTGTGGCCACGAATCCAAAAGTCACAGTGGTGGATGGCAAGACCAAGCCCTTCAACTTCAGAGTGTGCTTCATAGACCCCTACCAGGGAGCGGTAGCAGCCGGATTTGCTTATGATGTATTGAAGTTCAGAAAAGCCGCAGTGCTATATGATGTCGCTGATGACTACTCTCAAGGGTTGACTGAGTTCTTCATTAAGACGTTTACCGAAAAAGGCGGCACGATCGTCGCAAAAGAAGCTTTCAAGTTCGGAGATACCGACTTCAGGCCTCAGCTCTCTAAAATAAAGGCAGCAAACCCGGATCTCATCTTCATGCCATACTTCTTCAAGGAAGTAGCCTTGAGCTCAAACCAGGCAAGGGAACTTGGCATAAAGTGCACGCTTATGGGCGGAGACGGCTGGCCGTCTGAAGTCCTCATTGAGATGGCAAAGGACGCAATCGAAGGCAGCTACGTCGTGAATCACTTGGACTTCGACGACCCCGATGTCATGGATTTCAAGGCACGCTACATCAAGAAGTACAACCGTCAGGTGGAACTCAACGGATTCCTTGCACATGACGCTTTTCTCGTGTTTGTTGATGCGGTAAAGAGAGCGAACAGCTTCGACCCGGTAGCCATTAAAAATGCATTAGAGACCACGAATGTCAAGGGCATCACAGGCACAATCAGAATTGACAAGGACACCCACAACCCGGAAGGCAAAGAAGCTGCCATCATCAAGATAGTGGACGGCAACTACATCTTCCAGCAGAAATATGCTCCGTAGAACAGTAGCACGGTAGAGCTATAGCGTTTTTGCGCTGTCAGATATCAAAGCAGTCGGCAAGGTTTTTGGGAGAATGCCTCGTTCCCGGCCTTGCCGACCGCGCTGAGGAGGATATGGATGACCCAGTTTTTACAGCAGATAATAAACGGTCTGTCCATAGGCAGTGTCTATGCTTTGATGGCAGTGGGATACTCCCTTGTCTATAGTATCATGAACTTCAGCAATTTCGCCCACGGGGGCATCATAATGCTCGGAGCCTACTTCGGTTTTTATCTTCTGACGCTTTTCAAGTGGCCTTTTGTACTTGCGTTTTTCGGAGCTGCCCTCTGCTCCACCGTATTGGCGGTCCTCCTGGAAAGAGTCGCATACAAACCGCTTAGGATGAGAAATGCTCCTTTCCTGTATTTCATCATATCAGCCATGGGCGCTTCCATGTTTATCGAAAACTTCGTCATTGCAACCATAGGTCCCACATTCAAAACCTATCCCCCGGTCCTCTCCCGGGAACCGTTTCAGATAGGATCTCTCTTTATCGGACGCCTTGATACTATGATCTTCATTACCTCTGCGGTATGCCTTTTATTGCTGGTCTATTTCATCGATTTCACAAAAGTGGGCAAAGCCATCAGGGCCACCGCGTTCAACGCGAGGGTCAGTGCATTGATGGGCATCAATACTGACATGATTATAACCCTTGTGTTTGCAGTAGGGGGCTTCCTTGCAGGTGTCGCAGGTGTGCTGTTCGGTATGAAATACACGGTTTATCCTCAGATAGGGGCTGTGACCATCAAATCCTTCATTGCTGCGGTATTCGGAGGGTTGGGAAGCCTTCCCGGAGCTGTCATCGGATCGGTGATACTGGGTCTTTTGGAAACCCTCATTTCGGGATACTTCTCATCGCAATTCAGAGACTTGATTTCCTTCAGTCTGCTCATAGCTATACTGGTGTTTCGCCCGGTAGGGCTCATGGGCAAACTCGGTGAAGAGAAAGCATAGGAGGGAGGAACAACCGTGGACTGGTTCTATGTAAAAGGCATCCTGATACTGTCCGGGATAAATCTCATGGCGGTCTTAGGCCTCTCCCTCCTTACAGGATTCACAGGGCTTTTCTCTTTCGGTCATGCAGGATTTATGGCGATAGGCGCCTACGCGGCAGCCTTCATAGGTGTCAACTTACGCCTTCCGCTTATCGTCTCTCTCCTCGCCGGGGGTCTTGCAGCAGGAATAATCAGCCTATTCATAGGCAGGCTCACTCTGAAGCTGAAGGGAGACTACTTCTGTATTGCCACTTTAGGATTTGGGGAAGCAATAAGGCTTATCCTTGATAATGTTCAGGTATTCGGCGGTGCCAGGGGATGGCCGGGGATCCCGATTAGGATCGACCTTTGGAATGTGGTTCTCATTAACCTAGCAGGTATTGCCTTCATGATCAGCTTGGTCAACTCCAGACACGGACGGAATATGATTGCCATAAGAGAAGAGGAACTGGCTGCCGAAACCATAGGAATTGATACCTTTAAGTATAAGATGATCTCACTGTTCACAAGTGCGGTGTATGCAGGAATCGCAGGTGGACTCGTAGGCTACTACACAGGTTTTCTGCAGCCGAAGATGTTCGGTATGACTAAGTCCACTGAACTTACGATCATCGTGATTTTTGGCGGTATAGGCAGTATTTCCGGTAGCGTGCTGGGGACTCTCCTTTTGACTGCTTTACCGGAACTTCTGAGAGCGTTTGCCCTATGGAGACTCGTAGCGTACGGGGCTGCAGTCATATTCATAATGATAAGCAGGCCCGAAGGTCTCATGGGAGGTAAGGAAATCACCTTTAAAGGTATTCTGCGAGCTTTTGGATTCGGACACAAACATGGCAAGGCGAGAGAAGTGTAGGTGGTCATGAAATGGACATCCTTGAAATATCGGATCTAACAAAAACTTTTGGGGGGCTTACCGCAGTCGAAGATGTGAGTTTCCGCGTACAAGAAGGGTCAATATCCGGTCTCATTGGACCTAACGGAGCAGGTAAAACCACCATCTTTAACCTGATAACCGGGATATATAAGGTTACAGCGGGAGAAATTACGTGGAGAGGAGACCCAATCCAAAACCTTGAACCCCATGTCATCGCTAATATGGGGATAACCCGAACGTTTCAGAATATACGGTTGTTCAAACGGCTTTCTGTGTATAGCAATATCATCACTGCATGTCACGGAAATGCCTCCTACAGTATTGCAGATTCAGTGCTAAAGTCGAAGAGATTCAGAACCGAGGAAAAGCGCCTTCGTGAAGACGCTGTCTCTCTCATGAAGATCCTAGGACTGACAGAGTGGCAAGACCATGTCGCCCACAGCCTCCCTTACGGTCTTCAACGTAGGCTCGAGATAGCCAGAGCCCTCGCAGTGAAACCGAAGCTGCTGCTTTTGGATGAACCGGCAGCAGGCATGAACCCTGATGAAACACAACAGCTCATGCATCATATCTGTCGGATACGCGACGAATTCGGTTGCACTGTCTTAGTTATTGAGCACAGAATGGATTTGATCATGGGGATATGCGAAAACATCGTTGTGCTTAACTTTGGCAAGAAACTCACTGAAGGACCCCCTAAGGAGATTCAGAGCAACCCTCAGGTAATCGAAGCCTACCTGGGGAAGGAGGCAGGGATCAGTGCTTAAAGTCGAGGCCCTCCATGTTTACTACGGCGGTATCCATGCCCTGAAAGGCGTAAACATAGCAGTTGACAAAGGCGAGATAGTTACGATAATCGGTGCGAACGGCGCAGGTAAATCCACGCTCTTGAATACTATCTCAGGTATCGTAAGAAGCAGAGAAGGCAGGATCATTTTCAAAGGTAATCCCCTTCCTCCTTCACCCCACACCATAGTGAGGGAAGGCATATGCCAAATACCTGAAGGCAGGATGGTGTTCGCTAACCTTACTGTGAAGGATAATCTAATGCTCGGAGCATACTTACGGAAGGACATAGTCGCTATTGAGCGCGATCTTGGGAAAGTGTACGAACTCTTCCCAAGATTGAAAGAGCGCGAGAAGCAGATGGCCGGAACCCTCTCCGGCGGTGAACAGCAAATGCTTGCAATCGGCAGAGGACTCATGAGTGACCCTGAGCTTATGCTCTTAGATGAACCGTCTCTCGGACTTGCGCCGATACTTGTGGAGACGATATATGAGGTTATCGAAGGCATCAAGAGCACAGGGAAGACTTTACTTCTCGTCGAGCAGAACGCCTACAAGGCCCTGTCTACGGCGGATCGGGCTTATGTGCTTGAACAAGGACGAATTGTAAAGTCAGGAAGAGCAAGAGAGCTTATTGAAGACCCCACTATTCAAGAATCGTATCTGGGCGTAAAGAAATAGAGAGAATTTGTGCCATGGGCGATGGAGCCCGGTCAGCACCGGATGGTTTACAAGCTCGACATCGCCCTATGTCAAAACGGAGAAAGACCCTACGCAAATTAGCCTTTCTCCGTTACATCATTGCCTTTCTTCTACCCTTACAGTCCGCCGGCTCTTTAAATCAGAGATCTCACACTGCCCAAATGGTAGTCCATGTTATCATATGAGAAAAGGCGAAATCCTGTGCAGCCCGGCCCAGTCTTTCTCAAAGCTCACCTGCGAGATACACTGAGTATAAGAGTCAACTCATTGCAATTAGACGACTTGGTTTTTTTTGGCCTATTACGAACTCTATAGAATAACCTGAGATCACCCGGAAAAACAGGCGAATTCTCCACCGGATTCATGGTGCAAGAAGACAAACAGGAAGCATAGTTTGGCAAAGGGATCATGCAAAGTTTCCCGTAGGAACTGACTAAGATGGATAAGCAAGATAAATACATGCAACAGTTTACCAAGGGCTCCGGTAACCACCGAATCCCTTGGGAAACTGTAGTGCGACAATCGTGGTGTGACAAAAATGGTGC
>JAKPFY010000054.1 GCA_029551185.1 Bacillota bacterium | reverse complement strand
CACAGTCCCTCCCGTCCAGGCAGAGGAGCACCACCATCAACGCCCTCCCCAACAGGCCAGAACTCCACCACATCAGCCTGACCCGAAAGCCCAAGTCTATGAGAGATCAAGGGCACAGAACGAGAGACAATGTGATCGCTGTCGTAATCGGCAAGCCAAGGGTTATGCGCCCGCTCATGCATCTGCCGTCCTTCGACAGTTCGCACGTTTTCCGCCCATTGCTGTTCGACGTGTATGAGTGCCCACTGTCGCTCGCAAAAAGCAATGTGCTGTATGCCAGAGAGCGGCAGCAAGCTATCCTCATCATAGCCACCGGTCATATCATCGTGATCAGCCTGACCCCATCCGGCAATGCCGCTTCATCGACCGTCACTTCGTAGTCGCCGAACCGTCTAACCGGCGTTACGGGATCACGGCGCACCGCGTCAACACAATCGAATAGCTTATGGGCTGGCGCGTTTCCAATTCTGCTTTCATGTTCAAAGACGAAAAGCTTGCGTGAAGCCATCTTGCCCCTGGCAGCTGAATGGTCGTGGTCAAACATGTTTATCAGTGCTTCCCATAACAGGTCCAGATCTTCGTCGGTAAATCCCGTCCGTTCAGCCAAAGGCGCGGACACATAGCCTTCGCCGCGATACAGGCCATACGGCACAATGTGCTTGCGCCCCATCTCGCGGTCCTTCTTCTCGGCATCCTTCTCGTTAGTTACAGCCACTCGTGTGATCGTTATCTCTTGCTGGACTATGGGGTCAATGCTCCGGGCAAAGTTGAGTTGCACTGGCCCTCTAACCTGTCCACAATTGACCTCAGTCGTCATCACTGCGCCAAAAGTACGAATATCGTAAAAATTATCACACATGAACTTAGTGAGATCCTCACTGGCAAGTTTCTTCGGTTTTGGTTCAATTCCGAGAGCCTTGTAAGCTTTGCGGTGTTGTGCGTTAAGGACCGCTCCCTCTTTGACATAGATATCGAAACCATCTTGTCCCTCTCTGGTCAGCTCCACGTAATTGCGGATCTTTCTTTTCAAGCACACATCGGTTACTAGCCCAAGGCTAGTCTCAGGGTCGATTCGGGGCATGTTGCCCGCATCTGGGTCGCCGTTGGGATTACCGTTCTCGACATCAAAAAAAAGCACAAATTCGTAACGCTTGTCAATCACCTTAGCCATTATTGACCCTCCCCTGCCGCCTGTTCGGCTTCAGTCTGTTTTTTCTTGTACAGCGCTTGACGTTGATGATAGTAGCCAAGGATGAAATTTCCCTGCTCTTCGAGGTTCAAATGGGGCGGAAAACCGTCGAGTTCACCGATAATGGCCTCGATCTGCCTGTCCACTACTCCTCCGTATTCAGATTTGGCGATGTGATGCTGCGCCAACCTAAGCAACACCGGGAAAATGCTCTGCGGCGTCGCCGATGCTGCACCGAAGTAACGGTCGCGAATAGTGGCATTGAGCTTGCCGCCAGACGCGTCCTGCTGAGCCTTTTCCAGCACTGCAAAAAGCCTGCCCAAAAGATAGGCGGTATTAGTGCATTCTTCATTGAGACTCACTGTGTAACTCTCCTCCTTCGTTTTGGATCCCGATAGCCTCGCATGTCTGACCAAACAAGCCTTGATCATGGCCGCCTGCACTGGACTGATCTCTTGGTCTGCCCTGATCCGTCCGAGCAGAGCCGTGTAAACACCTTGGGGATAATCGGTTCCAAGCAACACTGCTCGTGTAAGCGCTCCACCCAAAAGCGGCGACGCACTCTTCCCGTCACGCTTGCCGTCGATTAGTGGCGCAGTTGCGTTGACTATTGTCCATACCGCGAAAGATCCAGTCTCCCACGGAGGAAGATCGATAGCCATATCTGAATAATGCTGGCCAATCTTCTCAAGGAGATTGCCGAATGTGTCAACATGCCAGTATCTAACCGAAAGGCGTGCATTGTTCGGCGATAAGCCTAAGATGTAGAAGCGAACATCCTTATCGACGTCAACCATGCTTTCCTCAAGTGGCCTGCCCTTAGCGACTCGGGCAAGTGCATCCCGAACCATTCTCGTAGCCTGAGAATCGCGACGAAACTCCGTCTTTCCACCCTTGTTGGCTGACGTTTTCCCTTTGGTCTCCTTTGCAGCATCCACCGTTGGATCGAGCAACTCGGCCAGTATCTCCTCTTCCAGGTAGGCAGGACGTTCTGCCCAGAACACCGTGGTTGTGTCACCGATTCGAAGACGATTCCGATCACTTCGGAGCAAGTAATTCAGTGCTGTGACATATGCAAAAGCAGCTTCTTCACTGACTGGAGCATTTGTGCTCTGCTCCTTCCCATATGACGTAGAAGCATC
The DNA here is from genome assembly GCA_029551185.1 of Bacillota bacterium. GTDB lineage: Bacteria > Bacillota > SHA-98 > UBA4971 > UBA4971 > UBA4971. The sequence goes on along the minus strand of JAKPFY010000054.1, from coordinate 3,198 downwards.
CAAGTTAAACGAGACTAGCGCAGCACCGGAACTCTGTGCGCCAACGACTCCCTTGACACTATCGTGAACTCGAGCGATCGGCGCACTCCTGCCTGTCACAAGGCACTGGCCCATGTTTTCATGAGCCGTTTGCTCAATACTCTGTTCCCAGGCCTTGCGAATAGCAGGTCGCTCATGTATGTAGCCGGATGTGCCGTCAAGTTTGAAGATTATGTTGCCTCCACTCATCAAATCATCCCATACAGGTGCCAATACAGGATGGCCTTCTGCATGCTCAGGATTCCATGTTCGCAGGAAGGTGAGGAGCGCACATGCTCCCTGATCATCCACTCCTTCGAGAATCTCCTCATGTAGATCGCGCATAGCGCGGTATTTCTTGTCTGAAAGTTCAATTGGCTTGCCCTTCTCTTGGACCACTCCAAGCACGTAACCATTGTTGTCGCACATGAAGTTGGCGCTCACACCTGAGGTCCGTTTGACCTGCCTCGGTACATCCATATCCTTTGACACAAGTCGCTTGCCCTTTCCCTGCTCCCGCAAGTCCAGTATATCGAGGAGTTCGCCGTTCTCCGAAAGATTGAGCGCGTACGAAACCTTCGCTTTGCTGTAGCCAGGCGGCGATATGTCCGAATCGGGCTCGTCCAATAGACGCTCGTATAGACCATACAGCGCTTGGAGTATCAAGCCATCCCGCCTCCTTCCGGCATCTCGGGCACATCGATAATGCCATCATGCATCACAGCCCGGAAAAATCGCGGCGTCATATCGTCCTGGTAGTCTATGTCTAGCAACATCCAGCCAAGATCACGCTCTCCCACATATGGTGATTGCGGAATTGACCCTTCAATCAGTTCAAAATAGGCAGGAAATTCTCTACATCCAAGGTATGGGCGGTGGTAACACTGACCTTGTCGCGCACGTCGCATGATGATGTTGTAATGCTTCTCCGGCGTATCAGTTGGGCCAGCTTGATCAGTAAGCTCGAAATGAGCCTCTATAACGTACGACACTTCCCTGAGCACCAATGACGCACGCTGCTGTCGATCCTCTGACGCATACTGGCATAATGTAACCGTCTTCCCGCTCGCCGCAGCCCTTACGTTTTGGGCCGAGATCTTGCTGCCCACTTCGTTCCGCCTGATGTTGTCGAAGCGGATGTCATTCAATACATGTATCCTGTCGACAACCCAGCGTATCGCCGGTTTCCAGTAAATAGCCTCAAGGATTCCCCGGGCAGCCGAAGGCGTGATTACGTCATAGCTGACTCGTTCCGCCTTCATTTCCGGTCTCGTGAAGCACGCGTATTCCCCCCAGACTTTGATAGCAACTCCGTATCCCATCTTCCCCCTCCTCTCCAATCCTTCTGCAACTGCAACCGCTTATCTCACACATACCATGCTCCTCCAGCTACATCCAGATCCTCTGTTATCTCCAATCCCACCTCTGTATAACAAGACTCGTCAGTGAGAACATGAATCGCCCCCTTATCGCCCCCGAGGGTACGCACCTTGCCGCACCGTTCGAGCTGTGCAAACTGATTGGGATATACTTGCACAACATAAGGCTGCAATTTCCGGAACAGCCCATAGGACGGCCAGTAAGCTACTTTATCAATCAAGTCCTCCGCTTCGTCATCCCATGGAATCACAATTGGGACAGTGTCGGCATCAATGACTCGAAACCGGTCTGCAATCTCTGCAAAAGGGAAGCTCAATTGCTTCCATTCTTCACCTACTGCCTCCATAATACGCTCCTTGTCTAGCCCATCGCCTTCTATGTCGTACAGTCTTCGGAAATAGCTTTCAACTGCCTCCAAACCCAACGGGTCATCTGTATGTCTCAGAACCATGTCAGCAACTGTGGCAGTTCGTTGAAACCATCCCATCAATCTGCGACCAACGGGTTGAAATATGAAAAGATCTCCTCTAGCCAACTTGCCCTCTCTGTTGCACCTGCCAGCCGCCTGAGCAATGGAGTCCAAGCCCGCAGACGCACGAAACACCACTGGAAAATCCAAATCAACTCCGGCTTCCACAAGCTGAGTTGATATCACTCGGCATGGAGCACCTTCCTTCAGGGTATTCCGAATCGTATCCAACTCCTCACTGCGGTGCCGAGGACACATAGAGGCACTCAGATGAAAGGCGCCTTCCTGATCAGAGATTAGCCTGTAAAGCTCACGAGCATGGGAACGTGAATTGACTATACACAGTGCCTGTGGGCGTTGCCTGAGTTCAGAGGCAATCTCATCATCATCCATCTGGCCAAGCTGCGTTACCTCTACTCTGCGAAAGGCTTCGTAAAGGCGTGGCGGATCCGGTGCTATCTCGCGGATCCGGACAGTCTCCGGCATCAAATCCCCTAATGCTGGTTGAGTAGCCGTACACAGGACGACAGTAGATCCATAGTTCTCGGTGAGTTCACGAATTGCGGCAAGGCACGGTGTAAGGTATTTTGTGGGGAGCATCTGAGCTTCATCTAGAATGATGACGCTTCTTGCTATGTTATGAATTTTGCGACAACGTGCGCTGCGGTTAGCAAAAAGCGACTCGAAGAACTGAACATTCGTGGTAACAATAACAGGAGCGTCCCAGTTCTCTGTAGCAAGTCGCAACCTTGCGACCTCTTCGTTCCAATCCTCAGAATTTTCATCGGGAAACTCGAAGTTGCTGTGGTGCTCCAAGACAGCTTCATCCCCCAATGCCTTGCGAAACACACTGGCATTCTGCTCAATAATGCTGGTAAAGGGGATAACGTAGATAACTCGTTCCAATCCGTAGAGAGAAGCGTGCTTGAGAGCGAAAGCTAATGACGACAGGGTTTTGCCTCCACCTGTGGGAACCGTCAGACTGAACAAACCAGGCTCCAATTGGGCCCTGTCTATGCAAGCCTGAAGAATATCACCACGATACCTATTAACCAGAGTGTCCTCAGCCGAGGCACCAAGCCCTTCAAGGTGCACATCAAGACGGCGTTCTAGCTCAGAAATAGTTGGGTACTCGCCTCTTCGAGCGCCGGCTTTCGTGGCATCCATCACACTTTCAGTGTCCAGAAAGTCCGCATCAACGAGGCACGAATAGAGCATTCGGATGAAAAATTGTAGGCTGAATCCCTCCTGGCCTTCAAGAAGAGATATCGGCAATCTCATGGAACTCTTATGAGGAAACGGAAGGTCCGCTTCCCTGTATGCTGTGTAGT
>JAKPFY010000039.1 GCA_029551185.1 Bacillota bacterium | reverse complement strand
TTTGCGCGAGTAATCCACCGGTCGCGCCTCCTCTTGAGTAGTTTAGTGCGAATGCCCCGAATGGGTGTGCCCTCTGCCATCATCAGGATCAAATCCAGCGCTGGCGCATCCCCCCAAAAGAAGCAGCATGGCCGCAGCCATGGCGATTGCGATGTTCTTCATCAGTACCCCCTATCTTTGCGTTAGGTTGACAACAAAATCTGCACTTATTTCCTGCGATCTGCATCAAGAATGATGCGAAGCCAAAATTTTTTGGTATAGCGCTAGGTTTGAATCGACCATTCTTTCAACAGAGAAGCGCTCCCGGACAATATCCTGACCTAGACGTCCCATCATGGAACACCTTCCTGGATTGGAGAGCAACTCTTCTATAGCCTGCGTTAGCGACTTTGAGTCTCCAGGGGGGACAACAAGACCCGTTATTTCGTGCTGAACCATCTCTGGCATTCCACCTACACTCGTAGTGACAACAGGGATTCCGCTTGCCATCGCCTGAAGACCGACATTGGCAAACCCCTCTAGAAGTGCTGGATGGACTAACATGTCACTGGCACGGAGAATTGTGGAGATGTCAGAACGAAAACCCATGAATTGCACACACCCTCCAAGATCAAGCTTACGAACCTGAGCTTCAAGCCTAGAGCGATGGGGTCCGCTTCCTACAACCAGGACACGGATGTCTTTGAATTTATTTCTTAACGAAGGAAGTGCATCCAGCAGGATATGGTGCCCTTTTCTCGGAATAAGTTGCCCGATTACACACAACAACGGAGATGCCGGCAAAACACGTAGGATCTTCCGGGCTTCCCATTTACTCAAGGTCGAGTCATATGCGCTTGCATCAACCGCGCTATGAATCACTGCTATTTTTTCAGAAGGAAAGCCAGCCTCTTTCATTACACTTGAAATTCCGTCAGAGACACATACTATTGCCTTCGGGATTTTTCCAATGCAGAAGCCGTTTAGCATCCCTGCTGAGATAGGATTGTCAACACGCCGAGTTATGATTACATTTGGATGCCCAACCCACTTTGCGGCCAAGGCGCCAAAGATGTCTGCGCCTCGGCGGCTGTGCAAATGTACGATATCGGGTTTTGCCGAGCGGATGATCCTGCTCAGTGTCAGGAGCAACCTTAGGTCGTGATCACCTCCATAACGCACGCCTTGAACATCAAGTCCTTCTCCTGTCGCCGCACGATAAAGCTCACCGTTGTCAGGACAGACAAGGAGGGCAGGCACTCCACGCTCCTCTAAGCCATGGACAAGGTGCTTGGTTTGCATTGCCCCGCCAAGGAGATGCCGGCCCGTTTCCAAGTGTAAAGTTCTGATCGTCATTTTAATTGTCTCTCTGCTGTTTCCGCACACAGCGCGGCGCTATCAGTTTGAGACCCTCTGGCTGACAATCAGGTGAGGCTCGAATTACATTTCAGACATCATTAAGACAGGAAGCTCCTCCTGTATTTATCACGTTTAATCGTAATTTTACTCTTACTTATTCGATAACAGCTTTCTGCTGCTCGCGACGAATGTAGGCGATTATGTGTGCCACGCTGTCTGGCGTAACGAGGGGGATCGGAGGCATGTCCCCAAATTGCCAATGGTGGGAACGAACGCCACTCTTTGCTGCAATCTGAAAAGCCATATCAGAGTGATGGGATGAAAGGTAGATGCGATGAAGGAACGGAGGCCCCTTCGCAGTCCCCTTCAGATCCGACCCATGGCAAACAGCACAGTGGTTATTGAAAAGTGACTTCCCGGCTTGTACGTCTGGTTTAAGTCCAGGGCTTTGTTTTGGTATTTCCCATCCCTGTCCACTAACAGAGATGCTGCTCACTGTCATAACAACTAAAACGAGTTTCTTTATGTAACTCATGCTTATTGCTCAATTCCTCGGTTCAAACGCCATTGCTTGACCAATGCGTAGATCGCGGGGATGACCGCCAGTGTCAATATGGTCGAGGATACCATGCCGCCGACCATCGG
>JAKPFY010000307.1 GCA_029551185.1 Bacillota bacterium | reverse complement strand
ATGCTCTCAAGTTTCGGGTCCTTCTTCATCCGGCGTAGAACAGTTTCGATTCTTGCCTTCAGTACCGGCAATTTGAAAGGCTTCGTGATATAGTCATCCGCTCCGGATTCCAGTCCGCGGATAACATCCCTGTCACTGTCTCTGACTGTCAAGCAAATAATAGGGATTGAACTCTTCTCCCGAACAAAATCAAGAAAAGCAAAGCCGTCTCCATCCGGCAAGTTCAGATCCAAGAGAATCAGATCTAAATCATCCTGGAAATATGTCTTTGCCTTGTTTAGCGTCGGAGCCGGAAAAACCCGATAGCCTTCATTTTCCAAATATCGCTTGACTGCAAAGAGGATATTCTCTTCATCCTCTACTAACAGGACTTTTCTCATATTGAAGACTCCTATCCATAGATCAAGTCAGTACAAATGGAGATATTGCGAAGAACAACTAACTCTTCGAGAGGTGAGGCTCTTCGTCCTTCTTTTTCCATATACTCCGCATGCAGATTATCATGAAGCTTCTTGAGATCGGCATCCGGATCAAGTGGAAGTACTCGGCTATTATATTGACATAGTATGTATGGAACTCCTTACATACCGAAGAACCGATTTTCTTGACACTTATTCACCTTAACATTTATACTTTTCACACAGGGTTCAGCTGATTAATGATGCGGATACAGAAACATAATAGCAAAGAAATGTCTTGAATTCGGGTATCAATGTTAAGCTCTTGTTTAAGCAGATAACCTCTTATAGCCGGCGAAACATTTAATTTAATCCTTTATATCATTGTAATAGGATGTTGAATTTGCAGCTAAGAGATGTGTTTGGTCTGTCACGGGATTTAACCTCTCACCATGAGCTTTCCCGTGAAATGCAAGCCGATGTCACAGGTTTTATGAAAGACGGGAAACTATCATGGCCACAGGCGTTTACCGATGACTATATCGCCAGTGGTATAATATAGCAAATTTGGACATAACATATTCGCCCGGTAAACGTCTGACGGGGTGTTCCGATATCGACATTGCTGTCTACTGCGAGGGAAAATTGCCCAAAAGGGTTGAGACCTGATCAGGACAAGGCTGCAGGGATTTATAGGATCGATGTCGTAGAAATGAACGATCCACAGGATGATGCATTGTGGCAAAGAATTGAGGAGCAAGGCGTGGGAATATACCGGAGGAATCTGCATTGATTGAAAAAGCGGTTTGCCAAGCACAACCCTTCATCAAATGGGCAGGCGGAAAAGGACAGCTCCTTTCCACGTTCCGGGAATTCTACCCTCAATCCCTCATAACCGGCAAGATAACACGTTATGTTGAACCATTTGTCGGCGGCGGCGCAGTCTTGTTTGATGTCCTTCAGAGTTTTCCTGTGGAAGAAGCAGTGATCATTGACATAAACAGAGATCTTATTAATACCTACAGGGCAGTCAGGGATCATGTCGACCGCCTAATCAGTTTGCTTGAAGATATGGAGCATAAGTACCTTGCTCAAGATATGGACGCTCGAAAGATGACATTCTACAATATTCGCAAAGCATTCAATTCGAGAAAAGTCGGCGCTAATCAAGTAGATATTGAAAAGGCGTCACAGTTCATCTTCCTGAACAAAACATGCTTCAATGGTTTATACCGGGTGAACAAATACGGGGGGTTCAATGTGCCGTTCGGTGATTACAAGAACCCCACCATATGTGATACTGAAAACTTAACCGCGGTAAGCGCGTTGCTGGAGAAAGTAAAGATCATATGCGGAGATTTCCGAAGAGCCTTAAACTACACGGGCTCAGAAACCTTCGTGTATTTGGATCCCCCATATAGGCCACTCAACACCACATCCTGCTTCACATCATACAACAAACAGGAGTTCTCAGATGATGACCAGGTAGCATTAGCAAAGTTCTTTCGGCAGCTGCATGATACCGGAGCCCTGCTCATGTTGAGCAACTCAGACCCACGTAATGTCGATCCCTCGGACAATTTCTTCGATGAACTATATAAGGACTTTAATATCTATAGAATACAAGCAAAGAGGGCTATCAACTCAAAAGGTGATGGCCGCGGCCCGCTCAGTGAGATCCTGGTCACGAACTTCAGGTCTGGAACAGACGAGGCAAACTAAGAAGGATTTGGTTTCAGCGCATCAAGCGCTCGTTTCACCCTGGGATCGCGCTTAGACAGCGCGAAAGCCAATGCCCATACGACCATGTTACGCATGTAGTGGTCACCAAAACCATACTTGCCGGTGACTGAATCTATGACATCCGGCTGATCCCAAGGGTTCTTCACATTGTCTGTGATGTTTGCCCATACCTTGCGTGCAAGCTCCAAACCCTCATCCACCATTCCCTCATAAATCGCAAGTGACGCAAGGGCATAGGTCTCTCCAGGCCATACATTCCCTGAATGAGAATTCGACCTATCCACACTACCGTCAGGAAGCACCGCATTCACCGCTCCAAAGCGTGAAACTGATCCGTTCATTTCCAACATAGCATGCACTGCCGATACAACGTGTTCCCGGGGAAGGATGTAGCCAAGATCGAGTAGGTGGGCATACCATTGACCATTGAGCTGACCTGTTGTGCATGCCTCATGCTCCATAGTCCCCTTCTTTTCGGAAGCTACAATTCTGTAGTATCTGCCGTTCCATAGTTGTTCCTCAAACGACTGTTGGCCCAGGATGAATTTCTGATGCAATTCCTGACTGAAAGCATGATCTCCCATAGCTTCAGCCATTCGCTCGCACGCGAGGAGAGCTGCTAGATAAATACTGGATGTATAAGAGTTTGTCCCCTGAAAGTTCCAATTGTCGAAAGTCTGGTCAGCTCCTTCGTTGTCAGGAAGGTGGTCTCCGTTAAGGTCACTTGCAATCGCCCACAGCATCGCCTGTTTCACTGAGTCATACAAGCGCCTCAAGAGATCCTCTCTCCCCCACCAAAGCACATCTCGATAAACCATAAGCACAAATTTGGGGCATAGATCCTTCCATCTTGGAGGCGCAGTCGTCCCGTCGCTGGGATAATCAATCCTGCCTCTGCCTAGATCATGAGGGATATAACCGTCACCACGCTGCGATTTTGCCACCAGCGTGATGCCGGATTCCTGAAGCCCAGGGTAGCACCATGACACAGGTATAGAAGCATAATACAGGACATCTACGGTATTCATGAGCTGACACGTTCTTGACGCTTCAAACAAGGCGAACCGCCCTTCCCTGTCCCACCAACTTCCTGAGGACAGGACATAGAGGTTGTTCAGCATCGCATCTTCTAACCAGAGAGGTAAGCCTCTACAGGCTCCGCTGCATTCATCAGAGTGGGAGGCCCCGCTCTCGTTGACTTTGTCCGCCGAGGGATTAATCATGTCTGCCCGGGCTTGGGCAAGACAGGCCTCCCACCGAACTGCGCCTTCACGGAGGGAATCCAGCCTGCTCAAGGCGACTTCCGCAACTTCAACAGCGTCCGCATAGTCATGTTCATATACATGTCCGAAATGGGAATTGGGCATGTGCCATGCAAGAACAAACGGGATGGATTTAGTTTCACCCGGCTTCAGCCTAACCCGAACTGCAATAGCGCCTCCCGGCTCAACACCTTCACCCTGCACTATAGGAGACACAGGCAAGGAACTCCATTCCTCAACGCCCAAGCTGCCTGTAACTAAGAAAGTGTCCCATGGCGCAAGGTCCTCATTTTCAAGACTAAGATTGAATGGATCCCGGGTCTTGAGATTCCACGAATCATGGCAACTGACCTCACCTGCCCAGGCAGGGGTTGCAAGACATACCGTCCCATGAGCGGTGTCGGTGGGGAGCGGGGAGTCTGAGGAAAACAGGACTCCCCTGACATCTCCCCTGGCCACGATTTGATTGTAGCGTCCTACATTCCAAGCGCTGACAGTGTTTCGTGCAGTCGCCATGATTGCTGCATCTACAATTGATTCTGAGTTATTGTTGGTCAGTGTGAATATAAACACCGCAACCGGCATTGCCGACAACTCCAAGTTCCCAGGCGCTATTGGGGAAAACGCCTCTAATCGTACTTGTAGCGGTAGGGCGGAATCTATGTAGTCAAGTGTCGCGAAGGGGTATTCACCCCTGTATTCAATCCTTTCAACACGCAGTAACCCTGCAACATCCGCTGTCTGAAGCAGACACGCCACCGGTTCCGCTCCTTCGGCGCGTTCGGATGCCCAGACTGCAAAGTGGTGGCCGACCCGTGCATCGATATGGTTCAGATCACTTGTCCGGCCTATCGGGTTATCCCAGTTGTTCTGGTGCGTGAAATTAGCCAGTGTGCCGTCAGGAAATATCTCAATCTTCCCTGCTCCGATACCGCCTAAAGGCACCCCTGAATTGAGCTCACATCCCGAATCATAGCACGGCATAAGGCGTTCTCCTCCAATTTACGTCATTATCTGACAGTTGCCATTGATTACTTCTCTGTCTTAAGCGCAGCGTCTACGCGCTGGGCTGCATCGTCCAGATGCTTCTTCACTCCGTCTGCGCCTAATTTGCCTGTGACATAGTCAGTAAAGATCGCCTTGAATGCGACTGTTATGTCGTTCTCAATTGTGCCCCATACGCCTAATGGCGGATATGCAGTAGCATATTCAAGCGCTATCTTGAAAGGCCTATACATTTCTGTGCTAAAGGACGGGTCATCAAACGCCTCCTTCGTCGCAGGCAGCATGTGCGTAAGCTCTGAAGAATAGGACACGAGATTATCCTTTCTCAGCAGGAACTTGATCCACGCCTTGGCGTCTTCCTCGGCTTTGCTGCCGGAGAGGATCGCAAGGTTACTGCCACCTGAAAACGCAGCCCGCGCCTTAGGACCTTTAGGAGGCTCTACTACACCGTAGTTGAGCGCAGGGTTGTCATGTTCAATGTTTGCAATGTTCCAAGGCCCCATGAACGCCATGGACACATTGCCATTAATGAAAGCAGCGTCTGCGTCAGGCTGGTTGTACTCGGCGCACGACTTAGAAGCAAGGCCGGTTCTGACCAGGTCTACATACCAATTCATCGCTTCAATACCCTCTGGACTGTTGAATGTAGCTTTCTTCAGGTCAGGGCTGACAAGATCCCCGCCCCAAGCCCAGAGCAGAATAGCCCAGTTGTGGAGCAAGTCCCACGCCTGGTTTCCTGCAATAGCGATAGCTGTGCCCTGACCCCGGGCTTTTACAAGTTGATTGCCTGCAGCCACAAGTTCGTCATAAGTAGCAGGAGGCTTAATCTTGACCTCTGCGAAGTGGTCTTTGTTGTAGAACAGGCAACGAGTCTCAGCAAACCACGGCACTCCGTAGACTTCACCCTTATACGTGGTGGACTCGTAGTTTGCAGGCATGAAGGCGCCAGCCCCGCCGAATTCAGACGGATTAATTTTCTTAAGGCCCTTCATAGCCGCAAGCTGCGGATTCCAGGTAGTGCCCACCTGAACCACGTCAGCTCCTTCGCCGCCTGTAATTGCAGTAACCAACCTGGTCCAGGCGTCACCCCATCCTATCACCTCATAGTGAACGGTGATGCCTGTCTCCTTCTGGAATTCCGCCACCTTGGCATCTAACCAGACGGTGTGCACATCATCCGGAGCATTAGGCATTAGCCAGAATGTGATCTCACGAGACGCTCCAAATGTCATCGATGTCAATAAACCCAATAAGAAAACAATCCCGACAACCATACACATAAACCGCTTCATTTTCCCGTAACCCTCCCTTTTGATTATTGGGTCTCGCACTCTTCTCTCGGCCCTCCGGATCTAAAGATACGAGTTTCGCACCTCGTTTTGGCCCTATGAGCATCACCCCCTGGTTCCCGGACTAATAAGTCGGCAACTCAACCTTTGGTTGCCCCTGCAATCAAGCCTTCCACTATATAACGCTGCATAGATGTGAACAGCACCAGCACAGGTATGCTGATAACGATGCATGCGGCCATCATGCCTCCCCAATTGGCCCCTGTGGCAGTTACGTAGTCCATGATACCTATAGCCACAGTCCTGGTGGACCTACCTGTGAGCACAGACGCAAACAAGACTTCGTTCCAGGCCATGATAAACGCGTAAATCGCCACTGCCACAATGCCAGGCGTCGCAAGGGGAACAATCACTGTCCAGAGAGCTCTTAGTTGTGTGCAACCGTCTATCATGGCTTGTTCATCGATTTCCAGCGGAATGCCGTTGAAATAGCTTCTTAACATGACTATGGAAAAAGGCAGGGCAAAGGATGTATAAGTGAAGATCATCCCTCCATAGGTATCCCGTAGTAGGATGCCTGTGCGCTGAGAAATTGTGGTGAATATCAAATAGTACGGTATAAGAAATAGAATCCCGGGCAACATCTGCGTCGCCAGCACTGAGACTGTGTATACCCCGCGTCCGCGGAAGTTGAATCTGGATAGCGCGTAAGCTGCAGGCAAAGCCAGCAATGTACATGCGATCATCGTGCCGAAGCTGATGATTATTGAGTGTTTGAAGTATCTCAACATAGGAACAGTGCGGTTAACATCTCTATAGTTACGTAAAGTCGGGTTCCTGGGAATCCAGGACGGTCTGAGTTCAGGTATGGTAACGTCGGAAGACTGCAGCTCCAAGGTCTCCTTAAATGAGCCTGATATCATCCAAGCGTACGGCACCAACACTACCAATGCTACCAGCACCACAGCCAAATACACCAGAATTTGCTTGAGAGCCTTTACTGAACGGATACGCGTCTTATGTGTCTTCACTTGCTACACCTCCTCCGCGCCTGCTGTGCCGCGTAGGACATACAGGTATACTGTGGTGATCGCCAGCAAAATCAACATCAGGACTATGGACAATGCGGAACCTATCCCGTATTTCAAATTAGTAAAGGCCTCTCTGAGTATGAGCGTGGACGGCACTTCAGCTGCGGTACCCGGGTCACGGCCAAGCATGATGAAGAACTGGTTGAAAGCGTTGAAGTTCCATAGAATTGACATGAGTATCAACATTACTGATACTGTTCTAAGCTGCGGCATTGTAATCATGACAAATTGCTGCCACGCGTTTGCCCCGTCTACACGAGCAGCTTCGTAGAGTTCAGGCGGGATCTTCTGTAGAGCTGCCAGAAGAATGAGCGCAGCGAAAGGCCAACCTTTCCAGACGCTTGCTATGGTCACTGCCCAAAGCGCAGGCGGCCCCACCAGCCAAATAGGGGGCTCTGTGACAAGATTCCATTGCACCAAATAACGGTTAAGTATGCCTATTCTGGATTGAAATATGAACTTCCACACATTAAATGCTACACAGTCAGGAGTGATATAAGGAAGAAGGATTAAGCCTCTCATAAAGGTTCTGCCTACGAATTCTTGGTTTAGCAGAAGCGCGACGGCAAGGCCTATCACATAACCTGCGCTAATCGTTACTACTGAGTAGACTGTGATATTCTGTAGAGCTTTAAGCGCACGGGCGCCGGTGGTTGTGGCAGGGTTGAAACCGTCAACGAAGTTTCGGAATCCCACAAAAGGCGCGTTCATCCAATCGACCATTGTAAACAGGTTTACATCATGCATGCTGATGTAAAAGCCCCAAAGCATGGGTATATAATGCACCAAAAGCATGGCTGCTACAGCCGGCAGGATCATCCAATAAGCTGTTGCCTGTCTACGTCTGGACCATCCTGACATGCATTTCATCAAACCTGCTCCCTTCCCTCCTGATTTCGGGATCGTACTGACTGCCGCACTATCAACTCGCCCCTAAGAAGCTTTCCGGGAATTTCCTTTCCTGATTGTATATAATCAATTATCATTGCCCCTGCATGGTACCCTTGCTCGTAAAGTGGCGTTCTGATTGATGTAAGGCCGGGATACATTGCTCTGGTTGCCGCAAAATCGT
>JAKPFY010000306.1 GCA_029551185.1 Bacillota bacterium | reverse complement strand
TTTCCCTTCAATGTATGGGATGATGTTCTCCAGCGTCCTTTGCGTCGCTTTCCTGCTTCTGCAGAATATCATCATATCGTCTGCATAACGCACAGAACGGTGCCCCCGCCGTTCTAACTCATGGTCGCATTCGTTCAGCATAATATTTCCTAGAAGCGGGCTCAGTGGCCCTCCCTGTGGCACTCCATCCGGGCTCTCCTCAAAAGCCTCGTCATCCATCACTCCTGCTCTTAGGAATTTATGGATGAGGGAAACCACTCGTCCATCCTCTATCGTCTCCGATAGTATCTGGACAAGCTTGCTTTGATTCACCGTGTCAAAGTACTTCTCCAGGTCCATATCAACTACGTATTTGTAGCCGTCTGCAATGTTCCTTTGGCATTGTCTCAGTGCGTCATGAGCACTACGCCCGGGCCGGAATCCATAGCTGTTTTCTTGGAATTGCTCCTCATAGATAGGACTTAGTACCTGGCTGACCGCCTGTTGTATCATGCGGTCTACGACTGTTGGTATTCCAAGTTTGCGGGTTTTGCCGTTTTCTTTGGGTATTTCTACCCGCCTTGCCGGTTGAGGGCGATAGTTCCCGTTTCTGAGGGATTCCAGCATTTCGTCCCGGTGTTCCCCCATCCACGGCCCTAATTCATCCACCGTCATCCGGTCAATACCGCCCGCTCCATTGTTCCTTTTGACTTGCCTGTAAACCCGATTCATGTTCTTCGGGCTTAAGATTTCCTCCAACAGCACTCCTTCTTGCTCACTTGTGGCGGTGGTATCCGTTTCGGCCATCCTTGGTGACATGTACACTCCTCGATATCTTTCCTCTTCCGGAGTATCGTTCTCGAGATAGTCCCACAAAGTGAGTTGTCTGTGCTTTAATTCATCACTTTTGGTAGCCTTCATTGACCTCCACCTCATCCGGTTCAGCCCTTCCCATCCGCCTTCCGGCTTCCGTTACTATGGCTTCAGCTGACTTCTCACGATAAATCTTGTTTCAACGGGGCTTCATACTCCGCTTCCGCCCGTCCGTGAGACCTCCCGGGGTAATGCCGTTTTTCTGATTGTCAAAAGGCACTCTGAGCTGACATTAGCATTGTTTGCGAGCAGGTTCCTAGGATGCGGAGCCTGGCAGGACACCTTCAGCTTCGCGCTTCTCGACACCTGTCGAAGCGTTCCGCCAAACATATGGATACCACTATGCTCGTGCAGGATATTCCAGGTCATGAGGCGAAGATTAGATTTCAAATGCAAAGGAATTTGTCGGGGGGGGCAAAGCCGGTGTTCGGATATACCAAGCCTTACAGTCTTGACCTCACCGTCAGACAAAATATTCACTATAAAGCTCACTATTGCGGCCTATGCTTCGCCCTTTCAAAGTACTACGGACTGCCCTTTAGGGCATGCACTAACTTCGACTCCGCATTGCTAACGTTGATTATATCCGCTCAATGGCCAGAGCCGCCATTATTTCGAGAAGTCTTCTGCCCCATAGGTTCTCACAAGAAGTACTACGTCATTGACAGTGATGAGCTCTTCATGAAACTGGGTTCCGCTTTCACAGTTGTCATGATGGATTTGAAAACCCAAGACTCCCTGGAAGACGGTGTCCGCATGGCCAGGATTCCCCGATTCATCTGTGGACAAGCCTTTGCCCGCGCCAGGAGTACCCTACACGAAAACCTATTTGACACATCCTCACTCATTAACATCCAGGAATACCAGAAGGAACTGGAATCTGCCGCTGTCGGGAGCAAGTCCCGCGTCTCTTTTGATGAACTGGCTGCGCCAACGGGACAAGGCCTTGCTAAGGTCTTTGAATATACTGCCACCCTATGCGGACTTCCGGGCAACGCCAAACCCCTCCGACAAATAGGCAATGCAGTAGGGAAAATGATCTATGCTACAGATTGCCTTGAAGACCTAAAGAAGGACATCTCGAAACACCGTTTCAATGCGCTTGAGACTTGCTCCATGGTGATTCCGAACCCGCCGACTATAACAGCTCAAGCATTCGAAGGGCTGAAGTACCTATCAAACCGGTGCCAGGCTGAAATCGCCTACGCCTTAAAACAACTGGAGCTCCTCCGCTACCGTCCGATAATTGAAAATATCCTCTTAACATCCTTAGGGCTTTATTTATCTAAATTCCTGACTTCCCAGTCGGCTGAGGCATCAACATCAAATCATGATAGGACCGGTGATATCCATGAGAATCGAGCCTCTTGAAATAGTGCTGTATAGTGACGAGCTTGAAGGCGCCTTAAAGAACATTGATATGCCACAGAACATCAGGGTGCGCACAGCCCGTTTCGAACCGGGAGAACTCGTAGTTGACGTATCGCTTTTCGGACCTGTACCGCTCTACCCTACATTTCGAGTATCTGTAGTTCAAGCTAAAGGCAGAACCATCTCACTTAAGGTGACTGCCCCCCTTGCGTCCCATCTGATTAATACCCTTATGTCAAAAATGGGATCTCACCTTCCACCCGGCGTAAGCTACCTGGGCAACGGAATAATAAGCCTTGACGTCCCGGAGTTTTCAAACGGGGCTATCAGTTCAATTGATATAGAAGGTATTCGATTCCAGGATGACTATGCGGTAATGGCTATAAAGGCGATAGATCTGAATATCTTGGCCATGTCCGATACAGGAGCGGTCAACCGGATGAAATCAGTTTAAGAAGTCTCAGGCCGATATGGTAGGCAGGACGGTTCACCACATATATCATTACGCCATATCCCATTCCGACTGTGGGCACTATCAGCCGGCTCCACTTGACAGCCAGAGCGCTTAGGCCATCTCGTGACATACCCGCCCACATCCGGAAGTTCCGGAGAGCGCTATAGTTCGCTGACGCCATTAGCTTTACGACATCCCCTACCGTAACATTCATTAGTAGGCCTATTGCCCACACATTTGCAGTAAATGTTACGGCATAGGTAAAGAGAAACACGATCCACCACGTTCGACGGTTCATGCCCTCCAGTGCCGCTCCCGGCCTGTTAGGCTTCTCACAGTCACCGCGCATAGGCAACATCAACGCGACCGGTGTAACCAGGAAAAGGCACGTGGCCAACTTCGCCGGCCCAAAAGTCATACCCACTATCAAGTTGAGGCATAGAGCCACACCTAAGGCCCAACGCATTCCGTGCATAGTTCCGATAATTGCGATAAAGCTGGCGCTCATGTAGTTAAAATACGCCCCGATGCCGGGCATCGGCGTAAACACCCACCAGACTATAGCACATAGGGCTAGAGCGATAGCTGATTCGGTCAGAGGCTTTGCCCTATATCCAGCCTTCATTATCTCGGTGAGGCCTCCAAAACCACGATTCAAACATCTCCATGCCAACAGATTCAAGCGCCTGTTTCTCGAGGCTTGTAGGAAACACTGACAACGCATTAAGCGCTTCGGACCTGAACTTACCCAAGATGCTGTCAAGCCACAATCGTACCTGACCTTCTTTCATAAGCCTGGTTAGCTCGATCTCAGCGAGCTTCTTCCCTTCCCCGCCTTTTTGAGCCAGTTGGCACAGGTTCTCAAAGCGTTCCTTGCCAAGATACATCGCCAGACCGACTATTGGGAGCCCTACCCGCCGTCCTACAAGATCACTTAGCGAATCGCCTTTTACGTCCGAATCGAACCCGGATAGGTTATTAATATCATTTGCTGTCTGGAAGATAATCCCGATTAACCTTCCGTATTTCGCAAGCGCGTTGACTTCAAACACATTGCCCCCGCCAAGCACTGCACCTATAGCCAATGACTGCTCTATGAGCGAAGCGGTTTTGCCTATGAGGACCCTCTCAACCCGATCCAAAGTGGGAATACCTTCGCACTCCACAAGTTCCAGCAATTCGCCGCTGCACATGTCATAATGCGCGGCTGTAAAGCGGCGCCTCACCTCTCGCCAAACCTCAAGAGGCACATATTCTTCCAAGTCATTTATCACAAGATATGCCCGGGCAACAAGAAAATCGCCCATGATGACGGCTTTTTCGGTTCCGTAAACATGGTGAGACGAAGATTCCCCACGCCGTAAGGTGTCTCCGTCAATTAAGTCATCATGGATCAAAGAGGCTTTATGGAGGAGTTCCAAGGCAACAGCAGCAGGTATCAAGGCTTTCTCCGCCCCTCCGCCGCACATCGTGTGTGCAATATGCGCCAGGCACGGTCGAAACCTCATTCCGCTGCCGACTGCAGTTAAGTACATTTTTTCAAACTCGGGCTCCAGGTCCGGACACTTTATAAGCTGCTGCTCAACTTCGTGTACGACACCGGAAAGGCACTCCTCATAGAGCGTGCGGGTATCCATTACACTACCTCTACATCCTTCATAGTCTCACGCTTCTCCTCAACTTCCGTGTTGGAAAGCCTTCCTGTCTGGGTCACCTGTAACGATTTT
>JAKPFY010000302.1 GCA_029551185.1 Bacillota bacterium | reverse complement strand
CGCCATGGCAGCGCCCAAGTTGCATGGGTCTTTTATCCCGAGATCTATGACCTTGCCGGTAGTAGCCCAAGTAACCCTTGCGCCGTTCCCGGAAGACGCAAGAACCAAGGACCCGGCGCCGGTCACAGTATACTGGGACGTAGGTTTATGTTGAACATTCAGTTCTATCGGGTATCGAAACTGGCGCTCCGCTGTTTGATAATGACTTGAGCATGCGACCAGAACATAATCAGCGAACCCACCGTCAATTATCATGCCACCGAGAGCTGTCCCCATAGCGCATGTAGAGCATGCCCCGTAAACTCCAAGAAAAGGAATAGCCAGTTGTCTCGCGGAAAAGCTTGCTGAGATAATCTGATTCAAAAGATCGCCTGCAATGTAGTAATCGACTATATCTTTGCTAATCCCTGAGCGCTCTATAGCGATCTGGGCAGCCTGTTCCAAGAATTTCCGCTCGCCTTTCTCCGCGGTCTTCTCACCGCAAGTCAGATCAGGCAATACCACGTCGAAATCCCCGGCAAGAGGCCCACGTCCTTCCATAGGCCCTACTACAGTGCCTGTCCCAATAATTATCGGGGGATTTGTGAATTTGCGGGTTGCCTGTCCAATCTTCTTCGATGCCACAGTGCCGTATTCCCCTTAAAACTATAATCTTGTAATGAACTTTATAAAAGCGGCAAATACTCCGCTCAAAATGCCATAGACTATAACAGGTCCTGCAATGATAAACATCTTGCTGCCCATTCCCAAAACCCAACCTTCATGCTTAAAATCAATGGCGGATGCAGCGATTGTGTTAGCGAACCCTGTAATTGGCACTGCAGCCCCTGCCCCGGCAAACTCCGCAAACTCATCATAAATCCCGAATGCGGTCAGAACGATTCCTAAGAAAATCATGATTGCAAGAGTAGGCGCAGACGCTGCACTGATATCCTGTCCTCGCTCCATAAAGATGCCTAAGACAACTTGGCCTATTGCACAAATACCGCCCCCTGTCATAAATGCAACGAGGAAATTTCGGAGGTACGGAGGCTTCGGCTTTCTTTCAGCCACCAATTGCTGATAAACCTTTTGTCTGCGCGTTTGCTCCTGGACCTCCTGGATGGTCTCAGGCATCTTTGTCATCTGCTTTTTGGCCTTTTGTGACGGCACCTTCGGTATTCCCCCTCACTGATATGCAGCGGATATAAGCTATTGCTAAGTGCCGTCCACAGAGAAGGCCACGTTCACATTTGCCTTGTACTTGGCGATCTCGCCGTTTTCTATAGAAGCGGTCATATTTAACACTTCGACGCCTGTAATATTCCGGATTGTTTTACACGCTGCACTGATAGCTTCCTGTACCGCATCCTCCCAACTTGTTGTTGATTCACCGAGTAATTCCACAACTTTCACTACTGACACCTGTTGTGCCCCCTTTCTCTTTTCTAATTATGCGCATGTCACAAGGGTTTAATTCTCCCGGAATTTAAGGGATGCGGCGTTATGCGAAACAGACGCCCATAGGGCATGAGGAAGGCCAAGATGCAGGATAGGACTACATTCGCATCTACATGACATCAAGTTCTTGTCGCAAGCGTTTCAAGGCATTTTTCTCAATCTTGCTGACTTGCGGTTGGGAGATGCCAAGTCGCTTTGCGACTTGCGTCTGTTTGAACTCAGAGAAAAACCTCATCTCAATTACCGCGCGTTCAGTAGCATCCAGAAGCTTCATAGCTTGTTGAAGGGCAATAGATTCGATTCTTTCGTCGGCAAAGGACGAAGAAGAGATTCCATCCTCAATATGCAGCGAATCATCAGGGGAAACAGGTTCAGAAAGAGATACAACGGGTCTTAAGACATCTTGGGCCTCAACTATTTCTGCGTTGCACAGCCCGGTCTTCTCGGCAATTTCCGAAATACTGGGTTCTCGCCCAAGTTCAGCCCTTAGAACGCCTAAGGCTTCTTCAACCTTGGCAGCTCTGTCCCTGAGGGTTCTTCCAATCTTGAGCCGTCCTAAGGAACGCAGATGTTCCCGAATTGTCCCGAGGATAACCGGAACAGCATACGTGGAAAAGCGGGTTCCGCATGATTCGTCAAACCGGTCAGCTGCCTTCAGAAGTCCGATACATCCTACCTGGAACAGATCTTCCCTGTCATCTATCTCAAGGGGAAACCTATTCACTATACTCATCACGAGGCGCAGATTCCGTGAGACCAATTCATCTCGCGCTTCTCCGTCCCCAGCGCGGATACGCTTTTTCAGCTCATACACCTCTTCGTTGGTGAGTAGGGGTGCAGAGGAAAATTGGATTTGACTAGACTTCCTTGTCATCACTGTCCTTCGCCGCCCCATGAGGTGACTTTCTTATCACAACTTTAACCCCTTCTCCGGGGACGGAAGATACATGGAGTTCATCGGATAGTGCTTCCATTATCGTAAATCCCATACCCATCCGATCCGGATCCGTGGTAAAAGCCGGCGTCTTTGCCTGACTTACATCAGCTATTCCCTTTCCGAAGTCTTCGATTATGACAGTGAGGGTATCATTACATCTTGCTGCAGACAACCGAATAATGCCTCCGGAAACGTCGTAACTGTGGAGTACAGTGTTGGATACCGCCTCTGACACCACTAACTTAACATCATCGATTTCTTCAAGAGTAAATGAGCTGATTTGCGACGCGAAGCAGGCAACCGCCACTCTGGCAAATTCCACGTTTTCAGGAACTGCAGGAAACTCCAGGGTTACATGGTTTTTCACACTCATAAGGTTACACCCCCACAGCCTTGGCCCATGCTTCATCTTCTGTGTCACAAATAGGAATGACACTTGCTAAGCCTGACAATTCCAGCGCACGTCGCGCCTGTGGCGAGGGAGCTACCACTATGACATTCCCCCCGTGGGGCCTGAGCCTCTTATATCTGCCTAGAATCACTCCTAACCCTGAGCTATCAATAAAGGTAACCTCCTGCATCATAAGAAGGATGTCTGTTATATCAGGATTCGCGTCGAGCTGCTCTTCAACTGCGCTACGAAAGCTCGGAGCCGTATTCAAGTCGAGCTCTCCCCAAATGCCCACTACCAGAACACGGCCAATGACCCTGACTTCAGTCTCCATTCATAATCCTCCTTCTCTCGTCCCGTCCCATCCCTATTCTCCGGTCAGATAATTACTCCTTCCGTGAGTCATAAAAAAAGAAAAGCAGCCTCGTTGGGCTGTTGGAAGACGCGGACTTAGGGAGTCTATTTTCCGTTAACCCTAAACAAGGCACGGAGAAGGTTTCGGGTGATACGAAACACTACCCTGAAAATGTTGCCTCTCTTCGCTTCTTCGGAAGCTAGCAGGCTGATCCTGCCCAGATTTGAGCCATCCTCGGTCAGGGCGAGCATTTCACCGATCTTCTGACCCTTGGCCACAGGCGCGTCAACCTTCTTCGGCAGCACAATTTCATGCCTTACCTTTTCTTCTTCTCCTCGGGGCACAACAGCAACCAGGCGGTTTTCACAAATCACGTCCACCTTATCTGCAACCCCTCTGGTCACTTCCACTGCACCAATAACCTGGCCCTCCTTAGCTAATTCAACCCCGGCGAAGTGCCTGAATCCAAGGTTAAGCAAGGCTGACGCTTCATTGAAGCGTGTGGTTGAATCAGAGGCCTTAAGTACAACAGAAATTAACCTGAGATTGCCCTTCTCCGCGGTCGCTGCAAGGCAATAACCTGCTTCTTCCGTGAAGCCGGTCTTCAGCCCGTCAACCCCTTCATACGATTTGATGAGACGATTTGTGTTCACAAGGATGTTTTTTCCACCACGGACATAGTCGATCCAAGTGGTAAACCATTCATGGACCTTTGGATAATGCAGTAAAGCCCTGGACATAAGGGCAATATCCCTTGCTGTTGAATAGTGATCCGGATGAGGCAGCCCCGAGGCGTTAACGAAATTGGTTCCTGTCATCCCCAATTCCCGTGCGCGCTTATTCATCATGTCCACGAAAGCTTCCTCACTACCGGCAATATGCTCCGCCACCGCGACACTGGCATCATTTGCGGAGACAATGGCAATTGCTTTCATAAGGTCCTCTAAGGACATTTCTTCCCCAACTTCTAACCAGATTTGAGAGCCTCCCATTTCCATCGCTCTCTGACTGGTGACCACCATATCACTGAAGCGGACTTTGCCTTGGGCTACTTGCTCCATAACCAGAAGTATTGTCATAATCTTTGTGATACTGGCAGGAGGGAGTCGTTTGTCCGGGTTTTTCTCAAAGAGGATCTTCCCGGAGGTCGACTCCATGAGCAAAGCAGACTCGGCAGTAATCGGAATGCTCGGCACAAGAGTTGGCTGCTCAGCCTCTACCCGGAGAGGTTCATACACTCCGGTGATAATTAATCCGAAAACAAGGATGACGCTGACGCCGGCAAGGAATGTCTTTGGTACGACACTTCTTGTGCCCACTTTTACTTCCTCCCTGTCATAGCATGCGCCGAATCTGCATCTGTACACGTACATATTCACATGGGCGGGGCGATATACCCCACCCACGTGAAAAAGGGAGTCTTACAAGTATTCAAGCTGCTTTTCTCAGTCCTCAATAACTTGCTTTATGAGCTGAGGGACAACGGGTTTATCCTGGGAGACCTTATATGATGACATCACAAGCTCCGCAGCAGGCTCAAGCGTGTCCCAATTATTCGTATGGAGCATCACTAAGGGTTCGCCCTCGTCCACCTTATCTCCTAGTTTCTTCAGGACGATAATGCCGGCTGCAGGATCTATAGTATCGTCTTTTGTTCTGCGTCCTGCGCCTAGGATCATGGAAGCTACCCCAATCTTCTCTGCGTCAATTTCGCTTATATAGCCCGACTGAACACTCGGAACCGCCTCCAGGCACCTGGCGGACGGGAGAACAGCATCCGCGGCATCGATGACCCTTACATCACCGCCTTGATTGGATATAAGGTCAGCGAATTTGCTTAAGGCAGCTCCGGTCTTTAAGGCGTTTACCAGGCTTATCCTGGCTTCCTCAGTGTTCTTGGCCTTACCCCCAAGAACAAGCATGAGGGATCCTAGGGATAGGCAAAGCTCCCGAAGGTCTTCAGGGCCTTCCCCGCGTAGGGTATCAATGGCTTCCATAACTTCAAGGGAATTGCCTACGGCGTATCCTAAAGGTTGATTCATATCACTGACTACAGCCGCCCCCCTCTTCCCTGCCCCTCTCACAATATCCACCATTAATTCGGCCAGGCATAATGCATCGTCTTCTGATTTCATGAATGCGCCTTTGCCGGTTTTCACGTCAAAAACAATGGCATCCGCCCCGCAAGCGAGTTTTTTGCTGCATATACTGCCTGCTATTAACGGTATGCTATCTACTGTAGCAGTCACATCCCGAAGCGCGTAGAGCTTTTTATCAGCAGGCGCGATGGAAGCTGTCTGTCCCACGACAGCAATTCCTATTGTGTTGACTGCCTTTATGAATTCGTCCTTTGGCAAGTCGACACAAAAACCGGGGATAGATTCCAGCTTATCCAAGGTGCCGCCTGTGTGGCCTAACCCCCTGCCTGACATCTTTGCTACAGGAACCCCACAAGCTGCCACAAGCGGCGCAAGAACCAAGGTGGTTTTGTCACCTACCCCACCTGTGCTGTGCTTGTCAACTTTCACATCGCGAATATGGGAAAGATCCACGCTTTCACCCGAGTGAACCATGGCCATTGTCAGATTACATGTTTCTTCAACGCTCATCCCCTGGAAGAATACGGCCATTAGCCAGGCGGACATTTGGTAGTCAGGAATGTCGCCTGAAGTGAACCCGGTGATAAGGAAGTCGATCTCGTCCTTGGACAGCTCATAGCCACGTCTCTTCTTTAATATAATGTCATAGACTCTCACGTCGACCCCTCTCTTCTTCTCCACCCGCGCGTGGGTGGGTCCTGTCATATATCTCTTTTAGTTTTCCTTTAGTGAGATGGGTATATATCTCTGTAGTAGCAATATCTGAGTGCCCTAGCATTTCTTGGACAGACCGCAAGTCCGCGCCGTTCTCCAAGAGATGTGTGGCAAAACAATGACGGAGAATATGAGGGGTCACCTCTTTTGAAATACCGCATTTCTTTGCGTAACCCTTGATAATTTTCCAAAAACCCTGTCGGGTAAGCCTCTTTCCTCGGCAATTCACAAACAGAGCCTTCTCGTTTCTGCTTTGCGCCAGTTGCCTCCTTGCTGACGTAAGATAAGTCTCCACCCAAAGGCAAGCTGCGCGACCCATAGGGATAATTCTCTCCTTAGACCCTTTGCCTATACACTTGACATAACCCATATGAGTGTCAATATCTCCGAGGTTCAACGAAACCAATTCAGATACGCGCATCCCGGTAGCGTACATCGTTTCTAACATGGCTTTGTCCCGAATGCCTGACGGAGTGTGAGTCGCCGGGGCTTCCAGGAGAATAGCCACTTCGTCCGCATTTAAGACGTGGGGCAAAGTTTTTTCTTGTTTAGGAGAAGAAATATTGGAAGCGGGATCGTCTTCCATCAGCCCTTCATGCCAGGCAAAACCGTAGAATCCCCGAATGGAAGAAATCGACCTCGAAATGCTTGAGTTTGCTTTTCCTTGATCTCTCATGGCTTTTACATAAGACAGAATAATATCTTCGTTTACATCCTCCAACTGAATGCCGTAGCTATCATCGATAAAGCCCTTAAACTGCCTGAGATCTCTCCCATATGACTCTATGGTATTCTTGGCAAGGCCTCGCTCAGAACTAAGATACGCGAGGAATTCGTCTATCTGCGTCAAATAAGCCTACCCCCAGTAACACATAGCGTAAATGCCAGACAGACTTGAACCTGGCATACAGTCCACAAATCCTCTGGAAACGCTATTTTTACCAGTATAGCATGACCTTCTCCGGCCTTCAATCGTGCATGACCTATCTTGCATAACCTATCTGCATGACCTATCTGCATGACCTATCTTGGGAAACTGTAAGGCTGCCCTGCTGCTTCCGATCTGCTCGCTCTTCCCACGAAACTACTTAGCGCTGCGAGAGCCATGATATAGGGCATCGCGAGGAACAACTCACCATGGTATGACAGAAGCCATGTTGAGCTGTGAAGTAGGCACATTCTCCTTCTGCATTACCTCCTTTGCCTTTTCTACTGTGTTAGTAATGTCTATACCGACATGCGCACCATCTTCGATTACCTTGCGCCCGTCTATCATCACAAATCTCAGATCTCTTGTAGATCCGGCAAATACAAGGTTGGAAAGAAGAGCTTGCAACTCTGCTGCAGCAAGCCTAGGTGAGGATAGGTCAAAACCCACTATGTCTGCAGCAGCACCGGCAACCAGCTGACCTACGCCTGCTTGTACTGGTGCAGGGGCGGCATGGAGACTACATCGCTCTTTCCGCACCCACCCTGCTGCTCTGGCGCCGTCTTGGGTCAACATAAGTAGGATTTCCACAGGGTTAAGCGCCTTCGCATCTGACAGTGTCATCCTTTGAAGGAGCGCCGCAAACCTCCCTTCCACCAGCAAGTCATATGAACCACTACTCGCAGCGCCATCACAGCCAAGTGACACAGGAATTCCCTTACCCTTCATGACCACTACAGGAGTCACTCCATCCAAAAGCCTCACGTTACTGGATGGGCACTGCACAACTGCTGCACCGCTTTCTGCAATCATTTCAATGTCATCATCAGTGACCCAAATTACATGGACAAGCTCAGTCCTGTCAGTAAGTACACCGCATTCCTTCAAAACTGCGATTTCGCTTTTCCCGAAACGGCTGAGTGCGGATTCGGTTTCTGTTCGACCTTCACACGCGTGAGTGTGAAGACATAAGTCATAATCGTCCGCAAGCTTGCGAGCGCCTCTCATCAAGTCTAAAGTACAAGCAGGAAGGCCCACAGGCGCAATGGATGCCCGAATCCGTCCGCCTGCTGCGCCGTGCCATTTATTCGCAAACTCCGCAGCCTGAGACAGAGCAACGTCAGTAGCCTTCACAGGAGTGTTTTCGCCTTCCATATAATCTGCAATGGAAAGGCCTACAGTGGCGCGAATGCCGCTATCTATTATCGCCTGCACAACGGCGTCAGGATGTTTGCATTCCGTAATCATCTCAGATACACATGTAGTGCCAGACATGAGCGCTTCCAAAGCTCCCAGGAGTGTACTGTAATAGTAACCTTCCCACGACAATTCATATTCCCATATGAGGGGTAACCACTGGGTGAGTGGAAGACCGTCCATAAGGCCGCGGCCGAAGGTCTGGAGTAGGTGAGTATGTCCATCTACGAAACCAGGCAGCAAAAGGAGACCGGAACCGTCTATGATGTGAGTAGGCCGAGGAATAGACACTTGAACCGATCCTTCGATCGGTTCATGCGGTTCAGTGTTTTCAATTATGTCAGGACGAAAAGCGACTTGAGCGATGATATTACCCTCAACCAGAAGATCTCCTCGGCAAAGCGTCGCATCTTCGCCTGAGAATATGTAAGCGTTCTTGAATAGGATACGTTCTTCCAGGTTCGACATACGCCGCACCTCCTATCCCATCATTGCTGCTGCCCGAAGCGCTATTCTGATCATGAGATCAATTGCATCGCTTATTTCATTAGGATGCCTAATCTCTTCTCCCGTCAGCAAATTGCCGGCAGGCACAAGGAGACAAGCCCCTCTGCATCCTCTTAGGCTTGAGATTACAAATATAGCAGATGCCTCGTTCTCAACTGCCAGCACGTTCGCTTCAGTCCAGCAAGCAGTCCTGGCGCGATAATCTCCGTAAGCAAATGGCGATTCTACGTAAAATGCATCATGAGTCCGAATTACACCGAGATGATACGACGCACCGAGCTCACGCGCAGCATCGACCAAAGCGCGAACTAAGTGGAAATCAGCTATAGCAGGATAGCTCATGTCAATATACCCCGGAGTAGTGCCGTCACCGCGTACTGCTGCAGTTGCAATTATCAAATCTCCCGGATGAACATCAGGCTGCAATGCCCCACACGTTGCAACTCGTATCATGTTGCGCGCTCCGACCTTAATGGCTTCTTCTACCACTATTGAAGCGGACGGCGCCCCGACTCCGGTAGATATCACAGATGCAGGCACACCCTGATATGCGCCGGTATAGGTATTGAATTCGCGGTTGGACGCTACTTGCCTGGGGTTATCCATATGAGTTGATATGAGCTGAGCTCCCTTGAGATCTCCCGGCAGAAGCACTGAATGTGCTAAATCTCCGGGCTTACACTTGATATGGTGTTGAAGCTCCATTGTATTACTTCCTAATTCTGTTTTGACAGTAGCATGTATTGGGTAACTTGTCAAGATATGGGAGTAAGCGGCCTATTTGTGTCACGTATTCGAGAAGATGCCGAACGGGGGCTATTGTACGCTTACCCGGTATGAACACCGGCCGTAATTGGTGTTGACATCCGGCAATGATGTGATCGAAAATCGACCATAAAATTTTTTTGGCTGTATGGTTTTCTGCCACTTTTTGAGGGGCGACAGGTTCAGTGGTCGAGAATCAGCCGCCATGAGGCTTATCAGTGACTGATTTCCAGACACGATTTCGCTTCAGGTGCCGGAATATCGAACATCTGATCGCCGGAAATAGGTTCGTTGGAAGATTGCTGACAGAAA
>JAKPFY010000295.1 GCA_029551185.1 Bacillota bacterium | reverse complement strand
AATCTGGTATTGAGCCATTTCTGATGTCTCCTCTCTAGGATGTTATGGTTGCAACTTCATTCTAACCGAGGGACACAAGAAATGGCTTCTTTTATTTCATGGGGAAACCAATTTTACACAATTATACGGACTCAACTCATGGGACAGGGCGCTACACGTGTTCTAATAGTTGATGATAACCATGATTTGTGTGATCTCTTAAAAGGATTTCTTAATTCACAGTCTGATATGTCAGTGGTTGGGGTGGCATATGACGGCATTGAGGCTCTAAGGAAGATATCAGAGTTGGAGCCTGATGTTGTGGTTCTTGACATTATCATGCCTCACTTGGACGGTGTGGGAGTGCTTGAGCGCCTTTCTGAACAGCATTCAAACCATCAGCCAAGATTCGTGGTTCTCACTGCCCTGGGCCAAGAGCGAATAATACAGCAACTTACTGAGATGGGAGCAGACTACTACGTTGTAAAACCCTTTGACGTTCAAACATTGGCAGACAGGATACGCCAAGTAATGTCGTCACCACAAGAAATTAAAGGAAGAAAGACAGTAGACTACGTTCCTCCCCCAAGGGATCTTCATTCAGAGGTGACAAGACTTATCCATGATATGGGAATTCCTGCGAATATCAGGGGTTACACTTACATCAGAGAAGCGATCATCCTTGTAATAGGTGAACCTACCCTCTTAAACAGTGTCACGAAGGAACTGTATCCGCGCGTAGCTGAGATATTTGATACTACCGCAGCAAGAGTGGAACGGGCTATCAGACATGCGATAGAAATCGCTTGGACCAGAGGAAATATCGAACTCTTAAACAGCTTATTTGGATACACAGTCAGCAGCGAAAAAGGAAAACCCACAAACTCTGCTTTTATTGCCAGAATAGCTGATAAGATTCGCCTTGATATCAGAGCAAGTTAGGTTCATTTCCCAACGTTCTCATAATTGAGTGATTTATCCAAAGTCGGATCCGGATACACGATGGAATGATAAAGTTTCAGGTAATACATACTATCTATGAAGGAGACCAACCGGAGGTAGCAGCGTAGGAAGGGCATCGCCAGGGCCTTCAAAGGGTGACTTGATGAAGGTCAAGGGCGTAGCGAGACTGGACAGAAGAACGAAAAGCCTTATCTCTCGCGTATGTCGAGGGGAAATCGCAATTCTGGATCACGAAGATATCGATCAGGTAGCTTGTGATGCGCTGATACAAGCAGGGGTTCGAGGAGTCGTCAACGTTAAAGCTTCCATTACAGGCAAGTATTACAATCCTGGCCCGCTTCATCTATGCGATGCCGGGATTTGTTTGTTAGATCGTGTAGGACCTAAGGTGATGGAAACTGTGAGGGACGGGGAGATTGTGGAGATCTCCGGCAACACATTAATGAAGAACGGAAGGCCGGTTTGTCAAGGAATAATTGTCACCAAAGCCGAAGTCTTGGAGAAATTGAAAGAGGCGAGAACATGCCTATCTGACCACGTTGACGCATTCATTCTCAACACAATAGAACATGCAAAGCAAGAAAGATCGATTATCTTAAGAGACATCAGCTTCCCACGCATTCGCACAAAGATTGCCAAGAAACATGTCCTTGTCGTGGCGAGGGGACGGGGATACTATGACGATCTTAGGGCAATCAGGCCTTACATTGATGAAATGAGGCCTGTTGTCATCGCTGTGGACGGGGCTGCAGATACGCTTTTGCGTTTAGGTATCGCACCGCATATCATCATAGGGGACATGGACAGCGCAAGCGACCGGGCATTAAAACACGGTTCTGAGCTTCTGGTGCACGTTTACCCCAATGGGGAATCCCCGGGAAGAGACAGGTTAAAGCAGCTCGGACTTGAGGCAGTGGAATGTCAAGCCCCCGGGATCAGTGAAGACCTGGCACTCCTGCTTGCCTACGAGAAAGGCGCTGAACTCATCGTAATTGTGGGAGGCCATTCGTCAGTCGAAGATTTTCTCGACAAAGGGCGTAAAGGAATGGCAAGCACTTTTCTTGTACGAATGAAAGTGGGGTCAGTCCTTATTGACGCAAAAGGCATAAGCAAGCTTTATAGGAACGCGCATGGCAAGGATGTCGCCAAGGTAGCCTTGGCCGGCCTTATTCCGCTCTCCACCAGTGTAGCGGCGTCCCAAATCATAAGGCAGTTTCTGAGGCTCATCATTATGCAATTGAAGCTTGCAACCTGGCCTGTTTGACAGAAAGGGGCATAAGGAGAGCGCGCAGAGAATGATAACTTTCAGGCACCATATTGCTTCGACCGTAGCGATATTCTTCGCATTAGGTCTGGGAATCTTCCTAGGAAGCATCATAGTAAAAGATGATACCTTGGTGAGGCATCAGCAAACGCTCATTGACAGAATTGAATCGGAATTCACCTTGATTCGAAAAGACCGTGAAGCACTTTACGCAAAACTTGTAGGAACCGAGTCTTTGCTGGAAAACTCGATAGCCTTCGGAGAAATGGCGCTGACAAAACTCATTTGCGGTAGGCTGGACGGAAAGCGTATAGCTATGGTAGTGCCAGGTCAAGGATTGTCACATGAAGAAACCGCTACTGTGACAGCTTCGCTGAGAGACGCAGGCGCAAGAGTGACCCAGGTAGTCTATGTAACAAAACGACTTGAACCCGTCACCTCTGAAGACGCTAAAGAGCTCGGCGCGGTCTACGGTATTAGCAAGCCTTCCTGTGGCACGGTAGGGCAAAAACTCGCTGATTCTGTTGCTGCACTGGTTGTTCAAGATAAAACTTCGTATTCGCCTGAAATTGATACTCTCTTACGAACTGAGTATCTCGAGATAGACCTTTTCGAGACAGCGATATGCGATGCAGTCATAATCGCCGGAGGCAGCAGAGATCCTGCCCATACGCCTATCTACACGGATATCCCCCTTGTTAAAGCCTTTCAAGAACTAGGTATGCCTGCTGTTATTGCCGAATCGAGAAATGCGGACTTTTCTTTCATTACTGAATATCAACGTCAGGACATACCCACAATAGAGCAGGTGGATACCCCGATGGGGCGTTTTGCCCTAATTGAGCAGCTTGCCAACATTATTGACGGAGACTGACGAGTCTATGATGATCTCAGTAGTCATCCCAGCTTACAACGAAGAAGAGAGAATAACCTCAACAGTCTTGGCATTGACACAACCATCCTCTGAGGTAGGCGAGGTGATTGTAGTTGACGACTGTTCCCGGGATGACACGCTAAGAAAAGCTCAAACTGCAGGCGCCACGGTGATTCCGATGCCTCGAAGGGCGGGGAAGGGAGCTGCTCTAATGCAAGGAACTCTGAAATCCCAAGGAGATATCGTGGTCTTTCTGGATGCTGACATAGGTGAAACCGCGAGGGAGATTGCGAGGCTAATTGAACCTATTGCGACTTGCGAAGCTGATATGACTGTCGCGCGTTTTCCGCAGCTTCCCAACGTCAGGCCCAGAGGTCTCGGCATTGTGAAATCAACAGCCTATTGGGGTGTAAGGCGGCTTTGCAAAAGTGAGTTGACTTCAATTCTTTCCGGACAGAGAGCCGCAAGACGCCCTATCTTCCTCAGACTTATGCCTTTTGCACCGGGTTTCGGAGTAGAAGTTGGTCTTACTATTGACGCGTTGCGTCAAGGCTTGCGGATTCTCGAGGTCGACTGTGAAATGGCACATAGAGTCACAGGGTGGAATTTAGCAGGGTTTTCCCATAGAGCACACCAGTTTTACTGGGTTGCGAAGGCTGTCGCTGAAAGATGTGTCAACTAAACAGGCTATTTAGAGTGTAAACTTGGAACATAAGGAGAAATCTCCACGGATTTACTCACATGCGGCATTATCTCATTTTTGCTTGCCGGATTCATGAAAAAACCAATCCTAAGATTGCTGGGCTTATCCGGACTGGTTCGCAAGAATTATTCAGGCAAGCAAATTCCGACTTCAGCAGGGGTTATCTTCGTCACTTCCGCTTCCTTCGCTGCTATGATTGCCGTAGTTTTGTACGGATTCACCAGCTTAAAAGCGCAGAGCGCTCTTTTATGCCTTCTATTGGTGGTAGGCTCTTCACTTGTAGGCCTTATTGACGATGTATGCAGCTCAGATGCATCCAGGGGCTTAATCGGCCATGTGAAAACCTCCGTAAAAGAGCGACAAATGACAACAGGGTTGCTTAAAGCTGTGATCATATGGTCCCTTGCTTTCGTCTCCGTCACAGTTTCAAGGGGCGCAAAGCCCTTGTTCATACTTGTTTTTGACGCCACCTTAATAAGTCTTGCTGCAAACTTCATGAATCTCTTGGACCTTCGGCCCCTCCGTTCAATTAAGGCTTTTTCCATAATCTTGGCACTGCTTCTTTTGGGTGACTATCATTCATCTGCCGGACTGGTTTCTGTAGGGCTTGCCGGAGGCGTACTGGCAGCGCTAAATGATGAGTTGAGCGAGGAATGTATGATGGGAGACGCAGGCGCAAATCCACTGGGAGCAGCGCTTGGTTATTGGATCGCGTCGCGTCTTGCGGTCTTTGTGAAGGCCTTGGCGCTCCTATTCCTTATCTTGGTCCATATCTACTCGGAACGACGTTCCCTTTCAAAAGCCATTGACGGAAACTCTGTACTCCGTTTCATTGACAGGTTAGGGCGCAGCTAAAAGTCGTAACGTGCAGGAAACTCATATCTCACATCGAATACCTGGACAGGAGGTACCTGATTATGAGATTCGGTGTGCACGTAAGCAAAGCAGGAGGCCTTAATAAGGCGCTGGATGACGCTACTCTCCTTGAGTGTGACACTATTCAGATGTTCGCCGGGAATCCTAGGAGTCTTAGGCACAAGGCCATCCATGAAGATGAGGCTTCAGCTTTCAAGCAGAGCCTTATCGAAAAAGACATAAGACCGTTGGCTATTCACGCCCCGTACCTTCTTAACCTTGCTTCGCCCAAAGAAGAGACATATGAAGTATCAGTTCGGGCTCTTGCCCATGAAATTGCAGGTTGCCAATGTCTCGAAGCAGACTATCTGGTCATTCATCCCGGTAATCACCTAGGTTCAGGCGTAGAAGCGGGCATTAAGAGAATCAGAGAGGCAATTACGAAAGCATGCGATATGGCAGAGCTCTTGCCGGGCGATGGATTACTGCTCCTTCTTGAAATGGTTTCAGGCGCCGGAACTGAAATCGGATGGATGTTTGAACATCAAAGAGACATAATGGATATATCAGATTCGGTGCCTCTTGGAATCTGTCTGGACACCTGCCACATGTTCGCAGCAGGTTATGATATAGCGACGAGAGAAGGACTTGCCAAAACCTTAGGACAATTGGATGAAATTCTTGGAATGTCCCGTGTCGCCCTTGTTCATGCCAATGATTCAATGGGTGTTTTAGGATCCCGTCTTGACCGCCATGCGGATATCGGATCCGGCATGATAGGAGAGGAAGGGTTTCGCGTTATCCTCGGAAACTCCAAACTTCGTGAGGTGCCCTTTATTCTG
>JAKPFY010000277.1 GCA_029551185.1 Bacillota bacterium | reverse complement strand
CGTACTGTCAAGGTGATGATAGTTATCTGGCTATCAGTTGCGGAAAACACTTTCAGTATAATGATTATCCCCCCGGATGGCTGGACTTCATAGAAGACTCTGAGGCGAAAAAGTATCCTTATGATGGATTCATTGAAAGCTCTCCGCCTGACAGTATCGGGAATTACCTCAGGACAGAGACGGGAGTCACCAGCGCTGCTGTGGGAAGCAGAAGCACCTTCACTCATCTCGCCGGCGGCTCGGATATCTGCGTGGAATGCTGTTGCTGCGGGCTATATAACTACGGCACAAAAGCGGTAATTTACAAAGATCAAGCATGAGGAGGAATAATAGATGCAAGAGCACGGAAATAGTGTTCAAAGCAAGCGGTGGATGTTTACTTCTTGTTTGGCACTGGCCTTGGTTGTATTTCTCATTTCATTCTCCGGTACTTACGTAGCCCAAGCCTCAAATGAGGAAACGACTGTTGTTGTGACTGACGGCTTAGGCCGAAAAGTAGAAATCACGACACCTGTCCGCAGGGTTGTCATTGGTTATCCCATTGCTACGGAGATGTTGTTCGCTCTCGGTGCAGAGGATAGAATTGTCGGAATAGACATGCCGTCGCAAAAGAGCGCTTTCTTGAACAGCCTGAAACCGGATGTGGCGACTACGGTTTGCGTGGGAACACCCAGGGAACTTAATATTGAACAAGCCATTGCACTAAAGCCCGACTTGTTAATTGTAGGGCGGAACCAGGAATTGGTAGAGAGTTTGGAGGCACGTGGAATAAAAAATGTCTTTGCAGTCATGGCTGAGGACCTGGACCAGCTAAGGGCAAGTATGGAGAATCTAGGGAAGGCACTTCAAGAAGAAGAGAAAGCACAGCAGTTCATTAAGTACTATGATGAGACATTGGAATTGATTGCAGAGAGGACATCCGGCCTGCCAGATGACAAGAAGCCCCTGGTATACATCGCCGGGCGTGACGGATTGCTGTCGACTTGCGGAAAAGATATGTACCAGGATTCCATAATCAATATGGCAGGAGGCAGAAATGCCGGTGCAAGCGAGGATGTTTCGGCTGTAGCTCGCGGTTGGTTTAAGGTATCTCCTGAACAGGTCATCAAGTGGGATCCTGACTACATTTTGGTTGTACGGTATGCAGCAGACGTCACTCCCCAGAAAATCTTGGATGATCCGCGTTTCCAGGGGGTCAGCGCAGTCCGTAACGGACGTGTGTTCTGGTTCCCTTCCAATCTGAATTCTTGGGATTGCCCGGCCCCCCAGGCTGTCCTAGGGGTGCAGTGGTTAGCCAAGCTTCTCCATCCTGACAAATTTGCGGATCTGGATCTACAAGAAGATGTCAACGCATTTTTCAGTGCCTTCTATGGAAAGTCCTTCGTGGACCTGGGCGGAGTCATGTAACTGGATCTTATGCCGGGTAGGGGGCTTGTCTCTCACAACTCGTAGAGTGCCGCATGGGGTTTACGCGTGTCTTAGGGACACCGGGGGGCGGCTTCCTATCCATTTCATTTTCAGGTGGTTGATTTGATGAAGCATAATCACGCAAATCTGGTAGCTTTAGCTGTACTTCTGGCGTGCTTACTCTTATCCATTTCCGTGGGCAGGTACCCTTTAAAAGTGACATCTGTGTTGCAGTTAATAAGATTTAAGATACAACTTCGTAAGCCTCCAAGAGAGATGTCAAACGACTATATTGTTTTCTGGTCCATAAGACTTCCGAGAGTCCTAATGGCTTCAGCGGTAGGGGCTGTGCTTGCCATTGCCGGAACTGTATTTCAAGGGCTCTTTAGAAATCCACTGGTTTCTCCGGACATACTTGGGGTTTCTGCCGGAGCGGGTTTCGGAGCCGGACTTGCTATATTGCTGTTCGGGAAATCCACCTTAGCCATTCAAAGCTTGGCATTTGCATTCGGCCTCCTTGCAGTGGTAATAGCATACACTATGAGTCGACATGCGCGGAGTGCTTCCGTCACTACACTGGTTCTTTCCGGAATCATTGTATCTGCTCTGTTTTCAGCAGGGCTTTCGTTTCTCAAATATGTAGCAGATCCTTACGAAGAGTTGCCTGCAATCGTGTTTTGGACCATGGGCAGTTTTAGCAATACCCTGTGGGCGGATCTGATAAAGACTTTACCTGTCATAACAGTCTGCGTACTTATCCTTTTTATGCTCCGATGGAAGCTCAATGTCTTAACTTTGGGCGATGATGATGCTATGTCCCTGGGAATCGATGTTGGCAAAGCCCGGGCAATCTATGTTTTCCTTGCTACATTAATGGTGGCATCATCAGTATCATCATGCGGGACCATTAGTTGGGTTGGACTGGTTGTTCCTCATATGGCCAGGCTGATTGTAGGGCCTGATCATTCCGTATTACTGCCATTTGCAGGGATCGTGGGTGCAAGCTTCATGGTGCTCATGGACACGCTTGCACGTAGTATCAGTGGAGGCGAGATTCCCATCAGCATTATGACTTCACTGATAGGAGCTCCATTCCTCGGATACCTTATGCTAAAGCAGGAGAAGAGTCAGTGGGACGACTAGATGTGCGGCTGACGCGTTAAGGCCGATGATTTAACCGGTTGAGATATGGGGGAGTGCGGTATGGGCTACGGATTAATAGATGTCAGGGAGTGGAGTATATTCGTTGATATGGTCACCGGGGAAAGAGTTGATCCATCCGTATTAGGCTATGATATTGAGCTCGTGCAGTCGATCCAACGGATTGTTGACAATAATCCCTACCCCGGAGACTTTGAGCCGGAAAGCATAGACTGGGTTACTGATGTTGCGTGTGAACTCAATAATGTATACAGACCTCACCTGATGATACTGAGTTACGCACACCCGTACTTTCTTTCGCGCTTCAGAGATATTTCACCGTCCACCTGGAGCGATACAGTGAGTCGGCTTTTCGAGAGCATTGGCAGGTTTATTACCAGTACTGGGTTTACTCCGATAGTGGTTGGTTTGGGAAGCATGACATCGCTTAGAGATTACATAGACCTTAACAACATTGACGGGCTTGTTCTTTCAGGCGGTGGATCAGTGTATTATGCAGGATTATTCGAGCCAAGTACGAGGGATCTTACAAAGATTGAAAGGATGCCAGGTATTAGGCGAATAGTAAGCAAACAAGAGTTCATTAATGAGTTTGGAGGGAGTCCCGATTTTATCAGGCGTTTCCCTGATTATCTCTTAGTAGCTGAGGAAGGTTACACTTTCAAGGCGTATGGAGGCGTGGGAAGGCCCGTGTATAGAATTCCTGCAAAATGTGATGAAATACCTGTGTACACAAGTTTGAACACGGAGTCTGTGCATTCTTTGACTGACCTCAAGACAATGATTATGAGAGAGGTATGCTCAAAGAAGATAGCGCTCTTTATTCTTGAAGCCATCGGGGATGCCGAATTCAGGCTTAATCATGTCAAATGTTCGAATAAGGAGAATTGGTTTGTTTATACCCAAAGCGAGAATCAATATCTTGCGATAACCACAGGAAAACATTTGCAGTATAACAGCTATCCACCGGGCTATAAGTATTATGTTGATGACCATGAAACAAGGGAACATCCCTACGCAGGGCCTTTTGTTGACGCGCCCGGCGACACAGTAGGAAAACAGCTCAGGGTCGAATTAGGCCTAAGGAGTTCTGCTGTAGGCAACAGGAGCGTGCTCACTCATATGGCGAGCGGCGCAGATATCGCTATTGAGTGCTTGGCGCGGGGGCTATACAACTACGGCACTCTGGCTGCGATTGACTTAGGCTCATGAACCATTGTCATGGACTGTTCTCGGCATTCTTCATTTCATTTGCTATGCCTCCCTTTAGAATGTTCACAGAATATTCACAAGCTTTGAGTTCATACGCATGCACAAAAAAGCAAAAACATACACTTCACACCACCTCATTCTTGTGATATACTTTGATGTTGTATTGGAGAGGTTTTGACACCCCCTGCTGCAATGCGGGGGGTTTTGATGCATAATGCAAAAAGTAAAGAAAGATGGTGATGTGTAATACGTGAGTAAGAACGGAAAGCTGTCCATTATCCCCTTAGGTGGGGTTGGCGAAATTGGAAAGAATATGACAATAATTGAATATGACGGAGAGATCCTTGTAATTGACGCAGGCCTTTCGTTTCCGGAAGAAGAGATGTTGGGCATTGACTTTGTTATACCTGACATCTCATATCTTAAAGAAAACAAGGACAGAATCCGAGGCCTTGTTCTGACACACGGTCATGAGGACCATATAGGCGCTCTGCCTTACGTCTTAAGAGAGATTGATTCCGTAATCTACGGCACAAAACTGACACTTGGCCTCGTTGAAGGGAAACTACGGGAACATCACTTGTTATCTGAAGCTTCTCTTAGGTGTGTCAAAGCAGGCGACAGCGTTGATATCGGCCCGTTTACCGTTGAGTTCATCCGTGTCAGCCACAGCATTGCCGATGTAGTCGCTCTTGCAGTCTCGACACCTGTCGGTGTAATTGTGCATACAGCAGACTTCAAGTTCGATCAGACACCGGTTTTCGCGGAAACTCCTGATTTCCGTAAATTTGCGGAGCTTGGATCAAGGGGTGTATTGTGCCTGTTATCTGACTCAACTAACGCGGAACGCCCTGGGTACACTATGTCCGAACGGGATGTAGGTGAAGCTTTCGAAGAGCAATTCAGCAAGGCTAAGCAGCGAATCATAGTAGCCACATTCGCGTCAAATATCCATAGGATTCAGCAAGTGATTGATGCTTCATGGAAGTTTGGCCGAAAAATCGCAGTTATTGGACGAAGTCTGGAGAATACGGTAGAAATCGCATCTGACCTTGGGTATCTGAACATACCTGACGGAATGCTGATACCCGCTGAAGAAGTAGACAGGACGCGTGCTGACAGGTTGACTATTATCACTACAGGAACGCAAGGCGAGCCGATGTCAGCCCTGACTCGTATGGCAATGGCTACCCACAAGCGAGTCGGGATTTGTCCCGGGGATACCATTATTATATCGGCGTCGCCAATACCAGGGAATGAGAAAGACATCGGGAGAACCATTAATCACCTTTTCAGACAAGGCGCTGATGTGATTTATGATAAATTCTCATGTGTGCATGCTTCCGGGCATGCAAGTCAGGAAGAGCTCAAACTCATGATCAACCTGACGCGCCCTAAGTATTTTGTGCCTGTACACGGTGAGTATAGACACTTGATAAAACACCGGGAGCTTGCAGAACAAGTGGGGATACCGAAGGAGAACACGTTCATCCTGGACAACGGAGATGTCCTGGAATTTGAGCCTTCAGGCCAAGCTCGGCGTAGCGGCAAAGTAGAGGCAGGACAAGTCCTTGTAGACGGACTCGGAGTGGGAGACGTAGGCAATGTAGTCCTCCGTGACAGGAAGGT
Organism: Bacillota bacterium; assembly: GCA_029551185.1. Classification (GTDB taxonomy): domain Bacteria; phylum Bacillota; class SHA-98; order UBA4971; family UBA4971; genus UBA4971. Next base: position 2,836 of record JAKPFY010000277.1, on the reverse strand, counting down.
GTTGGCTCAAGACGGTATAATGGTGGTTGTCATTACCGTAGACAAACAGACAGGTAAGGTAGTTGCAGGGCCGGATATAGTCTCCAGGGGGTTTGTCTATGTAAGAGAATCTGAGGCGCTCTTGAAGGAGGCTGAAACCGAAGTCGGTGACCTGATATCTAAATGCATTTCTGAGGGGATTACTGAATGGAACCCAATCAAGAGCAAGATCAGAGAGACTCTTGCTGCGTTTCTCTATCAAAAGATAAGGAGAAGACCTATGATACTGCCTATAATAATGGAAGTGTAAATAGGCATATCCTCGTCCGAAACCCATATCTTCCGTGTACATGTATGTCATTGTAGCGTAGATAACACGATATTTATTTCCCGTGAGGGGGTATGGCAAGTGGCGAAAGCCGGGGATGCTTGTCTACTGAGACTCGAAGGAGTCCGAAAGACCTACAGGGGGAGCTCGACCAAGGCAGTGGATAACCTGAGCCTTGAAGTCGCTCCGGGAGAGATCTTCGGGTTTCTGGGACCTAACGGCGCAGGCAAAACTACGACCATTAAGATGATAGTCGGCCTCCTCATACCTGATAGCGGACGGATTATCGTAAACGGCAAAGACATGGTCAAAGACCCGGTGGCTGCTAAGAAAAGTATAGGCTTTGTGCCTGATAACCCAAACTTGTACAATAGGCTGACAGGGCTTGAGTATCTGAATCTGGTGGCGGATATTTACAGAGTGTCGGCTGCCGAGAGGATAAGGCGCACAAGCGAGCTGCTTTCAATGTTCGATTTGACATCTGCGGCAGGCGACATAATAGAAAGCTACTCCCATGGCATGAAGCAAAAACTGGCCTTGACCGGGGCCTTATTGCATAACCCCCCTCTCTTTATACTGGATGAACCCATGGTAGGCCTTGATCCCAGATCATCAAAGCTTTTCAAGGACCTTATGCGCAATCACTGCGACCAGGGGTACGCAGTGTTCTTTTCCACTCACATTCTCGAAGTAGCGGAACGTCTCTGTGACAGAGTAGGCATTATTGACAAAGGAAAACTCATTGCCTGTGGCTCCATGGATGAACTCCGTACACTCAGTAATGAGGCTGAAGAAAGCCTTGAAACCATATTCCTTGAATTGACTGAACCGGAGGAGGCGGTTTAACATGAAAAACCGCGTCCTCTCATTGATCCTGGCTCAGCTCAACATGAACTTTGCCATATCTCATTCAAGGTATTACTACCTTAAGAAGCGCCAAAGGTTATGGGAAGGCATACTTATCGTGGTGTCTGTCATCATGACCGCTGCGCTCTTGTCATTTGGTGTCTACAAACTGGCATGCGCTTTCTATTCACAAGCTGCTGCCATTAATCAGGAAAGGCTTACTTTAGTTACCGGAATCCTGGCGGCTCAGGTCCTCATGTTGATTCTAGGTGTTGCTCTGGTCATAGCAGTCTTTTATTTCTCAAATGACCTACCGATATTGATTCCCCTGCCTCTTTCGCCGTGGGAAATCCTAACCTCTAAGTTTGCCGTTATTTTGGCCAACGAGTACCTGGGACTTTTGGTGTTCATCGTTCCTCTCTTTGCAGCCTATGGCATGAGAGCAGATGTCAGCATCATTAGTTATACACTTTCCTCAATTATCGTATTTCTCACACTCCCCGTAATTCCCGTTGCCATCGCCTCGATACTTGCCGTTATTCTAATGAGAATCGTAGGCTTCACAAAGCGGAAAGACATGTTGACTATCATTGGGGGTTTCCTCCTTGTGCTCCTGATAATAGGTGTTCAGTTCTATATGCAGACGAAGTTGTCCGCCCCAGGCGATGAACAAGAGTTTATGATACAGTTGCTTTCCCAGGCCAATAGCCTTGTCGCGATCGCGGGGAAGCAGTTTCCACCCAGTATCTGGGCTACTTGGGCTGTTTCCGACTCCGGAACCTCCAAAGGATTATTGAGTCTAGGCCTGTTTCTCGGTGTGAGCGCTTTGAGCTTCGGTCTCTTTCTGGCTGTAGGAAACAAGTTCTTCTACCAAGGGGTCCTATCAGGGTTTGAGGCTCCTACAGCAAAGCGTGGGACCTTGGTAAAAAAGTCGGGGAGAGCTCAATTCTCTGAAAGGACTCCGTTACTGTCATTGGCAGTAACGGAAATGAAGCTGTTTTCAAGAACCCCTGTATTTGTCCTGAATGGATTCATAGGCTTTCTAATGTTCCCGGTCATGCTCGTCGTCTTGTTGTTCATGGGTAATGATCCGGAGATTGCGGGATTATGGGGCTCTCTTGTCAAGATGCCTGAGTTCCATAGCATAGGAGCGCTTCTTCTTGCGGCATATTTCTTCCTGCTTGCTATGTTCTCGGGAATTCCATTTTCATCCTTTTCAAGGGAGGGTAAGGCAAACATATGGTTTCTCAGGTCTTTACCTATTTCAGGACGCACTGCAGCTATGGGAAAGGCCTTGGCTGCCGAGATCATGATCGTAGTCGGCGCGGTTCCCGGGTTGGCGGTTTTAGAATACATTGCCCGGTTGCCCATGACAAGCCTAATCATAGGAGTGAGCCTTGGCATTTTTTCTTCTTACGCATTATGTATCTGGGGTGTCCTACTGGACATGGCACGCCCTATGCTTGATTGGACAGATCAGCAAAAAGCAATTAAATCCAACCTCAATACTGCTATTGGTCTCGTCATCGGTACGGTAGTCTTATTTCTTATGGGATATCCGGTTTATATTTTGTTCCGGAGAGGGTATTCCGGCCTTGTCGCACAAGCCATATCAGGGGTCATCATCGCTGTTGTTCTTGCATTCGGGCTGAAGGTTCTTGGAGTTGTAGGGGACAGACTTTG
>JAKPFY010000275.1 GCA_029551185.1 Bacillota bacterium | reverse complement strand
GACATCTTCCCAGAGCTAACGAGGAAGCGCAATAACGCCGGTCTGGGGATGTCACCAAAATTCTGCTACCCTCCTCAGCCCGGGGCTGGGGAGGGTGCTCCTAGATCCTTCCGGATCCAGTCGTATTCCCGCAGGGGGGGGGTGACATTTTCTCAGACCGCTTATAGGGTGACATTATCACAGGCCGACGACACTCCGCCTCTGACTGAGTTGACACTGGATATTCAGTATGGTACACTAAATCCGTTCTTGTGCAGCGCGTGAAAAGGGAGGAACCAAGGGTGAAGAGCAAAAGCTCGCTTAGAGCAATCATTATTATTGTAGTTGTAGGCATTATTGCAATTGGCGCCTTGTGGACTTATAATGACCTGAAAGCCGTTGCCAGAGTAAACTCAACGAACATCACATGGAAGCAGTTTAATGACGCCCTGAAGAAGCAAAGCGGCAACCAGATGCTTGCCGGCTTATTGAGGGAAGAACTCATCAGACAAGAGGCCAAACAGCATGATATCACAGTCACCGATGAAGACGTTGAATCCGAAATGGACAACCTGGCCGGTCAGTTTGGTTCCTTAGTTGGCCTTGAACAAGCCTTGTCCATGTACGGAATGACTCTTGACGATCTCAAAGGACAGATTAGAATTACATTATTGCTTGAACGCATAGCAACAAAAGACGTGACAGTGGAAGAGGAAGAGCTAAGAGCCTATTACGATGAGAACAAGGATCGGTATACCGAACCTGAGCAGGTCAAAGCCAGGCATATTCTAGTGGAGGATGAAGAGACTGCAGAGAATATTCTAAAACAACTCGAGACAGGCGAAGATTTCGCGGAAATCGCTAAAGAGAAGTCAACGGATCCGGGCTCGAAAGATAAAGGCGGTGACCTTGGATTCTTTGGAAGAGGCATGATGGATCCCACATTTGAGGAAGCTGCCTTCAGCCTTGGTATCGGTGAGACCAGTCCCCCTGTAAAGTCTATGTTCGGCTATCATATAATCAGAGTGGAAGACAAGAAACCCGAGAGGCTCCTGCCTTTTGACGAAGTCCGTGACGATGTTGTAAAACAAGTCAAGAGACAGAAGGCAAAGCCCACTTCGACAGTGCTCATGGAACTGAAGGATGCAGCGCAGATTAAGATTAACGACAAAGAACTGGAAGACGCTATTTACAGCATAGTTTACTGAATTGTTGCGCTAAGGCAGTCTCTGTCATGAGAAAAGATGAATTGTATCCGGACTTTGCGGGTGTTGCTGTAATCTGTGGGGAGGAGGGCTAGTCCCTCCTCTTGTCGTCACAATACTATTTTATGGAATACTCAAGTGTCTGTACATATACGCAGGCTCTCTATAAACCCGGTAAAGTCTGTGCAATAGGGGTGACCTTTCATGTATGACCCCATAGTGGCTATTGTGGGCAGACCTAACGTAGGCAAATCTGCACTGTTTAACAGGATCCTCGGCGTGCGCCATGCTATTGTCGAAGAAACCCCCGGGGTCACAAGGGACAGGGTTTACGCCCACACTGAGTGGAACGGAAAGACCTTCACACTTGTGGATACAGGCGGTATTCATGCAGGGCCCGCATCCTCTTCAATGGAAGAGATGATAATTTCCCAGACTAACATGGCAATCCGTGAAGCCGATGTGGTTTGGTTTGTGGTGGATACAGCTTCAGGCCTGATGCCACATGATTATGATGTCGCCGACATTCTAAGGAAATCCGGACGCAAGGTGATAGTTGTCGCCAACAAGGCAGAAGGCCGTCGTTACGATCACCACGTAGAGTTTTACGCCTTAGGCCTCGGTCCGCCCCATCCTATTTCCGCGACCCACGGAATCGGTATCGGGGATCTTCTTGACAAAACCCTGGAACTCTTGCCTGATACCCCTGTTCAGCCCGGAGAACGAGATATCGAGGATGACGTAATAAAACTGGCGGTCCTTGGCCGTCCCAATGCGGGCAAATCGTCTTTGGTGAACTGTATCCTAGGGGAAGAGCGATCTATCGTAACCCCGATACCCGGTGCAACCCGGGACGCTCTGGACACCCCTTTCGTGTGGAACGACAAGCGCTTTGTGATAATCGATACCGCCGGGATTAGACGGATGGCAAAGATTCGCGATCCGGTGGAACGTTACAGCGTATTTCGCGCGCTTCGGGCAGCCGATAGGTGTGATGTAGCTTTCATCGTTTTGGATGCTTCGGAAATGCCTGCCTCGCAAGATGCAAGAATTGCCGGATATGTGGAAGAAGCAGGTCAAGGCATGATCATTGTAGCCAATAAGTGCGATCTCATCACAGGAGGCAGACAAGGGAAGGCCCATTTCGAGCAGCGCACAAGGAACGAAATGGCGTTTATATCCTATGCGCCTCTCTTGTTCGTGTCCGCCCTAAAGAACCAAGGGATTTCTATGTTAATGACGGTTACGGAGAAAGTAGCCGAAAATCATAGAAGACGGATTGCGACCCCGGTCTTAAATGATGTACTGAAGGAAGCTCAGTTTAGGGTGACGCCTCCCCATGACAAAGGCAGACAGCTGAAGATATACTATGGGACACAGGTATCAACACGTCCGCCGTCTTTTGCTCTGTTTATGAATTATCCTGATCTCATGAATTTCTCCTATAGACGTTACCTGGAGAATACCTTGAGGCAATCGTTTGATTTTGAAGGGGTTCCCATGAGATTCTTGCTCAGGAAAAGAGGATAGACAGGAACGGAGGAGAAA
>JAKPFY010000175.1 GCA_029551185.1 Bacillota bacterium | reverse complement strand
TTACCTGGTGGGGCTACTATTGGAAGCGAGAGATCAAGGAGCTTGAAGATTCTATTTTGTGATATTGGGCTTGCGAGAAGGGCAGGGAGGCAGATGTCGAAAATCGAGAATCCATTCAGAGATTATCTACCGGTGATCGTAAAGAAGCACGGCATGTATGCGGAGTGCGAAAGTTGCGGTTATCGCAAGGGCAGGACGTGCCTATCGACTCCCAGGCGCGAGAATAACATGTGCGTCAACTGGTACGATGCGGATACCAACAGGGATATCAACGGGTATAGGTATTGTCCTGCCTGTGACGATTTTTACATGCCGGATCAGTTCTACACGCACTCCAAGATATGCAAAGCGTGCCACAACGCTAAGATACGGGCGAAACGACGGAGAGGGAGGCCGAAGGCGACCTAACACGGTTTGGCCGAACGAGATTCAAAATTCTGAACGGAGACAGGGATGCTGTATATAGTCCCTTGTACGCTCGATGAGGCGAACGAGTTCGTAAAGCAACACCATAGACATCATGGCAAGGTGCAGGGATATAAATTCGCGCACGCGGTAGCCGATGACAAAGGTGAAATCCGTGGGGTTGCGATAACAGGAAGACCGGTTGCAAGGGGATTAGACGACGGCTGGACGCTGGAGGTAACGCGACTATGCACGGATGGCACGAAAAACGCCTGTTCGATGCTCTATGCGGCTGCCTGGAGAACCGCGCGTTCGTTGGGATACAGGCGGCTAGTAACCTACATACTAGATTCTGAATCAGGAGTATCACTGAAAGCCTCCGGATGGCGGTGTGTAGGCCAGGCAGGAGGGAGACCTTGGAACCATAAGAGCCGTCCAAGGGTGGATAAACATCCGCTTCAGTTAAAACTGAGGTGGGAGAAAACAAGTGATGAGGCGGCGTGATTAGTAGACAAAAGTCGAGTATCGACACTAGACAAACAAGCATAATTTTTGTAGAATCATAAAGTCTAAGGTAAGAACAGTGGTTATATGTGGTATAATGACAACTGACACCCGTTTACCGGGATGCTGTTCTTACCTTAGACAAGTAGGACGACTCCGGTAGCGGGTGTTTTTGTGTACCTGCTATCTGAAGCTTACAGAGGATGGTGGGGTATTAGGATGGCTTACATAACTTTACAAGATATACTGGATGGTATAGACCCCAAAGAGTTTTATGGACAACACATATACGAAGGTAAAGAATCAGGCGACGAGTTCAAAACCAAATGTCCTCTACCCGGACACGAAGACGATAAACCGTCATTTCAGTTCAACCTGAAAACCGGTAAGTGGAAGTGCTTCGGTTGCGGTAAGTCTGGACATTATGCCGAGTTCCTCTGTGAGATGAATCACGGATGGCTAAGAGACGATGCTATCCAACACCTGCGAGAAGTCTACGGAGGCAATAACGGTAACGGACACAGGCCGAAGGTAAAGCCGAAAGAGGTAGAACCTGAGCCTCCACCGCCGCCACTCGATTATAACCTTGTCCTCAAATACCAGGAGGACTTGTGGAAACACGAAAACCTCAAGCTACTAAACTACCTGCGGGTAGACCGTGGGTTCACAGATGAGACAATCGCCAAATGGATGATAGGAGTCGATAAATCCTGTAAGCGGTTCACACTCCCGATATTCGATGCAGACGGCAACCTGGTAAACATTCGCAAGTATAAGCCGGGTGCTAAAGAGCCAGAGCAGAAGTGGCTTAACACTAAAGGCTACGGATCACCTGCAAGACTGTTTCCAGCCGTGCCGGAAGGCAAGCGAATTATCATCTGTGAAGGTGAGTTTGACACCATCATTGCCACACAAAACCAGTTACATGCTATCACAGGTACGGGTGGATGTGGGGTGTGGCTTGACGAATGGAGTCCTCTATTCGCAGGTAAGATTGTAGTTATATGCTACGACAATGACAGGGCAGGACGTGAAGCATCAATACGTGTGGCTGAATCACTGGCCCCTTATGCTGCAAGCGTCCGAATACTCAACTGGCCGGAGATAATGCCGGATAAGGGCGACATAACAGACTTCTTTGTTAAGCTGAAGTTGGGTTATGACTCGTTCAGATGCTACTTAGACCAAGCACGTGAATACGTGTCTGTGGCGTCACTTAACATCCCCAAGGACTTTAAGGGCATAGTGCCGGACAGGGGATTTTTACGTTCATACATCAGCTTTATGACGTCGCTTACCGATGCCTGCCCGGAGTATCACCTTGCAACCGGACTGTCTATTATATCGGCAGCAGTTGGTAACAGGGTGAAGTTCTACGGTCACGCTGGCAGGCTTTACAAGCTCAACCTGTGGACAGTTCTATTAGGCCCAAGTGGTGACAGGAAGTCAACCGCAATAAACAAGGGATTGGACTTACTGAATATAGCCGTGCCTGATAGCAAACTGCCGAACCAATACAGCCAGGAGAGCCTTCTAAAAGCTATGCAAGGCAAGGAGAGGACTCTGCTGTTTCATGATGAGTTCTACAAACTACTGAAAGAATCGAAAAGAGATCACATGGTCGGCATTATCCCTACTCTTACCGAGCTTTACGAGCAGACCGGAGAATACGAATACAACACGATAAAGGGTGGCAAGGTAGTTATCTCCGACCCTGCACTTTCTATTATTGCCGCGTCTACTCTGGACTGGATGCAGGAGATGGTAGACGACAGCATCATCAAAGGTGGATTCTTGCCAAGATTCTTGTTCTGGCCCGGAGGCAGAAGGGCAGAGCGAAAAGGACTGGTAGGACGTCCTGACCCGGTTATTGAAGCATCCCTGATTGATGCTTTGCAAACAATGTCGAAGTTAGAAGGCATTGCCGAATTCCCGGATGACGTCTCCAAGCGTTATGACGAATGGGATCAAATGCATGAGGCTCAGATAACAGAGTCCAAATGCAGCCCACAACTACGAGCGTTCTTCAAGAGGATGCCGACCTACCTGCTGAAGTTTGCTGTGCTATACCAAATCAGCAACGACATGCGAGATTTAACCGTTACACTCGAAGCGATGGAGCAAGCAATAAGAACCATCGAGTATGTAAAGCGAAACCTTACAACTCTGGTAGACCAAGAGTTTAGCGGAGATCGTGAGTATAAGCAGATCAACAAGGTATTCCACCTGATAAAAGACGGTGGAACGGTTGACTATTCAACCCTGCTCAGGATGTCCCACATGAGCAGTTATTCACTTGAGAGGATTCTAAAAACTCTTGTTGATATGGAGCGTATAGAAGTCCAAACTGTCAAGTCAGGCCGAAAGCCTAAGAGAGTTTATCAAGCTCTATAATTCGCAAAATAGTGCGAATAATTCGCAATAGTTCGCAATAATTCGCAACGTGAAAACTGCTGACAACTAATAGTGAACTGCGAACTATTGCGAATTATTGCGAATTATTCAGGGGTATATTGGGTGGTTTTAAGCGTAAATAAGTGAATAATTCGCAAGTTCGCAACGTTTCCAGATTTGCCGAATTTTGGTGGTTCAGGTTGAAAATATCCCTACCCCTATATACATGCGAATTATTGCGAATTATTCAAATTCCAAGGAGGGGCAATGGTATGGCAGACACAACAATACAGGCTCGGAGGACATACTACGCTGGGGTTTACTTCAGAAGTAGAACAGAGGCAAGGTGGGCTGTTTTCTTCGATACCTTGGGCCTT
>JAKPFY010000168.1 GCA_029551185.1 Bacillota bacterium | reverse complement strand
ATGGAGAGCAGAAAAACCTATGGCACACGCCGGATTAAGAAGAAGTTAGCAGCTGAAGAGATCGTTTGGAGCCGGAAGAGAATCAGACGCATAATGGCTGAACAAGGCCTTGTGGCTAAGGCTCGCTGCAAAACCCGTGCTGCTACTGACTCAAACCATAACCATCCGGTAGCTCCTAATCAGTGGTTGGCAGAGGTATGAAAGGCCTCTTGAGCTTTCTGAATTGCTGGAGCAGAACTTTTTGCGTTATGACGGCGAAGGAGAGGTTCCGAGTCAGATCCACAGCTACCTGTCCAGCAATTTCAAGGATTTGCGTAATCTGCCCAAAGATGATGAGCGTCTCCGGAAGAAAGCGAAGGACCGTTGGTATGTACCAGATCCTAACAAGGCTAGTGACCTTGAGAAGCTCAGAGAGAGAGCTCTACTGCGCGAGTTTGATGAGTACCGTGAGTCAAAACAGAAGCGTCTGACTGTGTTTCGGCTTGAAGCCATACGTGCTGGGTTCAAACGGGCCTGGGAGCAACGGGATTATACCACAATCATCGCTGTGGCTCGCAAGATTCCAGAAAAAGTTCTTCAGGAGGACCCCAAGCTCCTTATGTGGTACGACTTGGCACTGACTCGCTCGGGCGAAGACTCATAGGCCCATTGTAGGGCAAGAGCGTAGGAGAGTCGGGATCTGATGACCACAATTAAGACTGGTGATTGGTACTTTAGTGCCGATCATAACCAGCTTTGTCAAGTTATTGAGACGCAAACACTTTGGGGTGAGGCCACCTGTCGGGTCTGGCTGCCTGGAGCCAATACTGTGGTGCGAGTTTTGGCCTCTCGACTCAGGTCACTGGTTGAGACTAATACCAATGTGCCTGAACACATAGCGTATGTGGCTGCGGCTGCGAGGATAGCCGATTCCTTGACCCACGACGTGTTGCTGGCGCCCATCGGGTCGTCTGTCATCCCCCTTCCTCACCAAATAAGGGCTCTCTCTCGTGCCATTTCAAGTGACCGGGTTCGGTATTTGCTGGCCGATGAGGTGGGGCTCGGAAAGACTATCGAGGCCGGCTTGATTCTGCGCGAGCTGAAGCTGCGCGGCCTGGTAAGAAGGATTTTAATCGTAGCCCCGAAGGGCCTAGTGACTCAATGGGTTAGCGAAATGCAGGTTCACTTTGGTGAGACGTTTCATTTGGTGCTTCCAGAAGACATGAAGACGCTTAAGCGGTTCGCCTCAGGATTTGGTGTGGAAACGGTCCAAGATTCAAAGGGACTGCCTGGAAACCTTTGGCGAATCTTTTCGCAAGTGATCGTGCCGATGGACTCAGTCAAACCTATGGACAAGCGCAAGGGCTGGACCGCCGCACAGGTGGAGGAATATAACCGCGAAAGGTTTGAAGACTTGATCACTGCTGGCTGGGACTTAGTCATCGTAGATGAGGCGCATCGGCTGGCTGGAAGCACAGATCAAGTAGCTAGGTTCAGGCTAGGTCAAGGTTTGGCCGAGGCTGCTCCATACTTATTGCTGCTCTCGGCTACTCCGCATCAAGGAAAGACTGATTCATTTCATAGATTGGTTTCGTTACTGGACAGTCGGGAGTTTCCCGATCCTGGTAGTATATCGCGTGAGCGAGTGCAACCATATGTGATTCGCACAGAAAAGCGGCGCGCGATTGATGCTGAGGGGAATCCACTCTTTAAGCCGAGGCGTACGCAACCCGCGCCGGTAGCATGGGAAGCCCGGCATCATCAGCAACGAAT
>JAKPFY010000160.1 GCA_029551185.1 Bacillota bacterium | reverse complement strand
GTGCAGAAAGCGGTGACCAGCACTCTCGACTTCGATGACGCTATGTCGGCAATAGAGGAGAAAGCTGAGATCGCCGAGCGGGCTTACGACCTGTTCCGGCGGCAGCAGGTCGAGCTGGGCGGCGAGGTGACGGCGGATGATAAGAAGGCCCTGCGGGCGAAGCTGACTGACCTTGGGGCAGAGCTGAATCGCTATCTTGCGAAGCAGTATGTTATCGATGCCGTTCATCACAAAGCGAAGTATGAGAAGTGGCTTACATCACATCAGCCGTTCCATTGGTTCGTTGAGTTCTATGGAATCATGAAGCGCGGTGGGTTCGACGTCATTATTGGGAATCCGCCGTGGAAAGAGTATTCCGCTGTCAAGAGAGATTATACCGTTCTCAACTCACCAGCCGAGGCTTGCGGCAATCTCCACGGCATGTGCACAGCACGCGCGAATCAACTGAGGTCATTGCACGGAAGGTTATCGTTCATAGTCCAACTACCTTTTGCCAGTTCATCTAGGATGACTTCTCTGCGGCGCTTGGTATCAAAGGGCAGCAAGCGTATTCATTTGTCCACCTACGACGATAGACCCAGCAGGCTGTTCGATGGTCTTGAGCATTGTAGGTGTGCGATCTTCCTTATCAGCGGCGATGCACCAACAAGCCAAGCTCAACTACTGACTACGAAATACCAACGGTGGTACTCAGAGGCACGGCAGTTCATGTACGAGCAGCTTGACCATACATCTGTGTCGGCAGTCTTGGTTGATGGGGTGTTCCCGAAGTACGGGAGCACATTCGAGGATTCGCTTCTTTCAAAAACACAAATGGTTAGCACACGACGTCTCAAGCACTTCATACAGCCAAAGAAAACTGATCATTTCATCTTCTACCAAGAGGCTATGCAGTACTGGGCTAAGTCGACAATTGGCTTGCCTTACTATGCTAAAGACAGTTTGGTTGGTGCCCCGCCACATGGGCGATACCTGTTCTTCGCGGATGCCACGCTTGCTTCCGCTGCATATGCACTTATCAATAGCAGCTTGTTCTACGCTTATTTTGTTGCTTATGGAGATTGCTTCCACCTGAGCGACACACTGGTTTCGGAGTTTCCTGTAACCGAAGCTATCTTACGTGATTCCACAATGGCTGATATTGGATTGCGCTTGCAGGATAGTCTTGATGAACATTCAGTCAAGAAGACGATATCGACTAAGGACGGAGCCAAGATCAGTTACGCCGAATTCTCAGTTGCGAAATCTAAACCTCTTATCGATGAAATCGACCGCGCTCTGGCCAAGCACTACGGCTTCACCGACGAGGAATTGGACTTCATTATCAACTATGACATCAAGTATCGGATGGGACTCAACGGCGACGGAGCGGGGAAGGAGGAAGAGGAGTGAACCTTGTGTTCGTAGATGAGACTCAGAAGCCCGGAGATAACTCAGTGCTGGCTGTCTGCGCTCTACTGGTGAACTCTACCAAATATGATGGATTGGTCACTGATTTCGGGAAGGCACTCAGCGGAGTTGGCTGGTCCCCTGACGAGGAATTCAAAGGGTCGTATATATTCTCCCAGTCCAAAGGCGACAGGGCAGTGAGCGTCGAGAAGAGGATAAAGCTCGCCGACAGCGTCCTCTCATTGTGCCAGTCAGAGTCGAACTGCCGAGTTGCCGCCAGCGTATGTTACAACCGCTTGGGAAAATCGACTAAAAACTACTTACGTCTACTGGACGGTGCTATAAAGAACTTGGCTTTCTGCAAGGATAAGAAACTGGGCAAGCATCTTGCTGCCATCTATATCGATTTTCGCAGTGATGTGACACAGCCCCAGCTTTCGGATGTTCTAATGCCGTTGCTTACATCCAAGGGCTGTACCCTTCTTGAGGATTGCTGTGTACTACATTCAAGGCCTCGTCATGTTGGATTGGCTCTCGTCGACATAATTGGCTATATCACAATTGCTAACCATTTGAAAGAGCCTCACGACTCGGACATGTTCGGAGGGCTGTTCGCAACTACAGCGGAGGCGAAGAAACGCCAGCTGCTGCAAGGCTGGTTCGACAAAGTGAAGAAGGTTCGCATAAAGGAACTAAAGGCCTCGGCCATGTAGTTGGAGGCTCCGGGGGTGCCTAACGCTCATCGCTAAAGGAGGTGCCGACATTGTTTTCTACAGATATCAGGAACATGAGCGACGCTGAACTGTCGTCTGCGATCAAGGCTCTGATAGAGGACCACGAGCCTGAGTCGCTTCGCCTTGACTACAAGGAAACGCTTGACATTAGCAAGGACTCAGGGAAGAAGGAACTCGCCAAAGATGTCTCTTCCTTCGCCAACGAACAGGGCGGCATCCTCATATACGGTGTCCCAGAGGTGCGAGATGGAGAACTGCCGCGACCAAAGCCTCTCGCGGAATGCGGGATGGAGATCGACCGAGGTCTACCGGAAAGCATCGAGAGGATACTGATATCTACGGTGCAGCCCCCACTTCACGCCCTCACTATTCGGGTAGTAGACCTGCCTGAGATCGCCCCGAAGCAGTTGTTGATCATCCAGCATCCAGAGAGCTACTGGAAGCCCCACATGATAGAGGGCTACGGTGTCCGGCGATACTACCGGCGCGGCAACTTCCAAGCGGTGATTATGAACGAGCGTGAGGTAGAGGCCGCATATCTGGCAAGGGAATCAGCTCGTGC
>JAKPFY010000159.1 GCA_029551185.1 Bacillota bacterium | reverse complement strand
CTGGAGATGTTGCCTGGTATAGTCAGCAAGCTCAGAGCGATGTCTCCGTTTAGTGCTGAGATTTCGTTTGATGACGCTTGCAAGTGCAAATGAGAAGAGCGTCATCCTATTGGGAGTCATTAATTCAGAATTTCATCTACCCTTTATCAGTTGCAGGGGAGGGGATATAAGCTATGTATACAGACAAGGTGATGGATCATTTCACAAACCCGAGGAATGTCGGGGAAATCGAAGATGCAGACGGCGTAGGAATGGTAGGCAATCCTATTTGTGGGGATGTCATGAAGATAACCATAGAAGTCGAGGACGATAAGATCAAGGACGCCAAGTTTAAGACATTTGGTTGCGGTGCAGCAATAGCAGTCAGTAGCATGGTTACAGAAATGGTAAAGGGGAAAACCTTAGAAGAAGCCCTTGAGATTTCAAACAAAGCCGTGGCAGATGCTTTGGGAGGCCTTCCGCCTAAGAAGATGCATTGTTCAAACCTCGGCGCGGACGCTCTCAGGAAAGCTATCAGAGACTACTTGGAGAAGCAGGGGAGGAGCGTACCTGACAATGAAGCAGGCGGTGAAGCTTCATAAGCCATGCATCACTGTGCAGGACTGAAGGATATGAGATGCAATGGCCCGGGAACGCGGGTGCTTGTAGCGATAAGCGGAGGAGTTGACAGTTCTGTCGCTGCTCTGATTCTAAAATCGAAAGGATTTCATGTAATCGGTGTTACCCTGAAAATGTGGGATGACTTCCTTTCAAAGGACGCTAAAGCTGTGGCCGAGTTTTTGGATATCCCTCATCACATAGTCGATGTTTCAGACAGTTTCCGGAAGGAAATAGTCAGCTATCTTGTGGACGAATACTCTCAGGGGCGCACGCCGAATCCCTGCGTCCGGTGTAATGCCGAAATCAAGTTTCGCTACCTCCAAGACATAAGGCGCAAGTTAGAGGTCGAATATGTCGCTACCGGCCATTATGCTAGGATATCCATTGACCCTTCTACAGGCAGGTTTCTGCTCAAGAAAGGAAAAGACGACACTAAGGATCAGTCATATGTGCTCTACCGCCTGACCCAGCATGACCTTGCCTCCACATTCTTCCCGTTAGGTGAACTCACCAAAGGACAGGTTCGGGAGGCCGCGTCTGAAGCAAGTATTCCTGTGGCAAATAAGGATGAAAGTCAAGAGATATGCTTTCTTTCCGGAACTGACTATCGAGAGTTCCTCAAGAAGTATCAGAATATGGTAATTGAGCCTGGACCGATTTTGGACAAAAGCGGGCGTATCCTTGGTGAACACAGAGGATTGCCTTTTTACACCGTCGGCCAAAGAAAAGGCATTGGGATTCCCGGGACTAAGAGACTGTACGTAACTGAGATTGATGTGTCCAGGAACGCACTTATTGTGGGAGAAGAGAAGGACCTGTTATCCCGGGAATTTGAGGTGCATGACGTGAATTGGATTATAAATCCGGATCCTCGTCACAGAATGCGCTTAGGCATTAAGATTCGATACAATGCAAAAGAGGAGCCTGGTTTAATCTTGCCAAAGAGCCGAGATATGGCAAAAGTTATCTTTGATAAGCCACAGAGAGCGATAACTCCGGGACAATCCGCGGTATTTTATGATGACGATGTTGTCATAGGAGGCGGAATCATCGTCTAATTTTTTGCATGGTGGCAATACTAAGTATACTTTTACACATGAGCATTCGGGAGGCGACTCTTATGAATAGATTCTGGAAGACTGTGCTTACAGGGACTGCAGCAGGAACTGCAGTAGGCGTCTATCTTTATAGAAAATCGAAGAAGAGCCGTACAAAGCTCACGGCGAATAATTCGCAAGCCGAGGAAATAGCAGGCAACATGATAAAGGAAATTATGAAAACCACTAACCGTTTTGCGAAGGACATCGAGAAAGAACTAGTGCGTGCAGGCCGGACCATACAAGCATTGCCGAATCGTCTTAACATAGGAGGAGTGGACTAGTTGTAGGTGAACACCCCGGAGAGAATTCCCGTTATCGCCCAGGACGATCTTATCTTTTCACTGTCTTTCTGTCAGTAGCCGCCCTGCTTTTGCTGTATAGGGTCAGGGGTGTGCTTGCTCCGTTTCTCCTGGCTTTTGCATTGTCATACCTAATGAACCCGGTTGTCACATATCTGGAAAAACGTGGTGCGCCACGCGGGTTAGGAACCCTCGTTATATACGTAGGGTTTACCCTTGCTGTAGCACTGCTTTTCTTATACTTGGTCCCAAGATTCCTAGTCCAACTGGAGCGCCTTGCGGAAATCCTCCCTCAGCAGGTAGAGAGTATACAGTCGCAGATTGCCGGATTCTATAAGAGGTTCACAAGGGTTAGTGTTCCGGAACCTATTAAAGGCGCAATCGATAACGGGATTGAGAGGGCGGAACAGACCCTGGCAGGTTTTGTTGAAGGAACTCTTGGTTCAATCCCCCGGTTTCTGCCAAAACTAAGCTTACTCATACTCGTTCCTGTGCTGGCCTTTTACCTGACAATGGATTTCCCTGAGCTGAAGATGTGGCTTCTCTCATGGATACCGGATAGGTGGCGCAGCGACATAGTGGGACTCATGATTGAAATGGATAACAGCCTGGGGTCGTTTATTCGAGGTCAATTGCTTGTCTCGGCGGTTGTCGGAATCCTTATTGCAACCGGGTTATCTGTCATTGGCGTGGATTTTGCACTGCTCATCGGACTTATCGCAGGAATCTTCAACATAGTGCCTTACTTCGGGCCTGTCATAGGAGCGGTTCCGGCAGTTGTCTTTGCACTTCTAAAATCCCCCCTTAGTGCTGTCTACGTTGTGATCCTCTTTGTTGTCGTTAACCAGGTGGAAAGCAGTATCATAAGTCCCAAGATCCTTGGCGAGCATGTGGGATTGCATCCTGTAACCGTCATTTTCTCGATAGTTTCAGGAGGTTATCTCTTCGGATTCCCAGGGGTAATCTTGGCTGTGCCGGTTAGTTCCATTGTCAAAGTTACCTTAAGATACATCCATAATAAGCTTCTGCAGTAGAATTCTCCGGTAGAACGGCCGAAAGCTTCAGGGATTCTCGTTGACACCTATTAGGGTACACGCTATGATATTAGTATCTCATAGCGAAATGTGGCATTGGATAGTCTACCGCAAATGCGCGCTGCTTTTTGCCATACAGGGTTTGCCGAGAGCCAAAGACTCAACTCGTATTTGCCAACGAAAACTGGGTAACACTGCAGCGCAAGAAGCAAGTAGCATAGTGAGTTTCTGAAAGTACTGAATTAGGAGGCAATAGTCGGTGCAAGAAGGCTTAGGCGTACGTGCATTCAGCACTCGTGAAATTCGAGATATGTTCAGAGATTTTTTCGTCAGCAAGGATCATGTTTCCTTGCCGTCTGCTTCTTTGATTCCCAGAAATGACCCGACACTTCTTCTCACAGGTGCAGGTATGGTTCCTTTTAAGCCATATTATATGGGTACTGCCAAGCCGGAACACCTTCGGGCGACTACTTGTCAGAAATGCATAAGGACATTGGACATAGAAAATGTAGGCATAACCTCACGACACCTTACATTTTTTGAAATGCTCGGAAACTTTTCCTTCGGAGACTACTTTAAGAAGGATGCCATTACCTGGGCATGGGAGTTTGTCACAACCCATTTAGGCTTACCTGAAGATAAACTTTGGATTACCATATACCTTGATGATGACGAGGCTTTTGACATCTGGAACAGACTAATCGGAGTGCCGGCCGAGCGCATAGTGCGATTTGGCAAACCGGATAACTTCTGGGAAATCGGAGTCGGTCCGTGTGGCCCGTGCTCCGAAATTTACGTCGACCGAGGCGAAGCTTTCGGTTGCGGGCAACCTGACTGCATGCTTGGTTGCGATTGTGACAGATTTATGGAGATCTGGAACCTTGTTTTTATCCAGTTTTACTGCAACGAGAAAGGCGAGTATCGTCCCCTTGAGAGAAAAGGGATCGACACCGGGATGGGTCTTGAACGCATTGCAGCAGTCATGCAAGGGGCGTCCAGTGTTTTTGACACTGATTCCTTCCGACCTATCACCAAAGCAGTTCTGGACGCTGCAGGAATAAGCCGTCAACTGGACCGTAAAGAGAATGCCTCCTTAAGAATAGTGGCGGATCATGTCCGCGCTGTGATGTTCCTCATAGCTGACGGTGTTCTCCCTGCTAATGAAGGCAGAGGGTATGTGTTGCGCAGGTTGCTCCGGAGAGCGATTCGACATGGAAAATTACTCGGCATTGACAGGCCTTTCATGGTCGAGATGGCTGATGTGGCCTCATCCGTGTTTTCTCATGCTTATCCTGAGCTTGTCGCAAGAAGAGACCATATTCATAAGGTCATTGGTTCTGAAGAAGAACGGTTCCTGGAACGTCTCGATCAAGGCACAACTATGCTCCAAGACATAGTTCGAGAGCTGGAGGACAAAGGGTTATCACAAGTCCCAGGCTCGAAGGCGTTCAAGCTCTATGATACTTATGGGTTTCCCCTTGAACTCACAAGGGAAATTGCAGGGGAAAGCGGCATGACCGTGGACGAGGCAGGTTTTGCTGAGGCAATGGATGAACAGCGAGAGCGCGCCAGAGCTTCCAGGCAGGCCCTGGGGTACATGGGGGGCTTATCCACAGCAAAAGCAGAAGCCTTGTCCGGTCTCGACGTCAAGTTTATCGGGTATGAGACCTTGACCGGCGAATCCACGGTAATCGCGATATTTTCTGAAGGCGAACCTGTCGGACACATATCATCCGGCCAACACGGGGAGATCGTCCTTGACTTCACTCCGTTTTATGCTGAAGGCGGGGGACAGGTCGGCGATTCCGGAACGATTACAGGGAACAGCTTTAGCGCGAGAGTCAATAATACAGTTAGGGTTTCTGATTCTGTGCTTGTGCATGATGTTACAATCCTCGAAGGAGATATCAACGTAGGAGATAAAGTTAAGGCTTCAGTCGATGAAACCGTAAGGTGTGCTACGGCCAGGAACCATACAGCTACGCATCTTCTTCACGCGGCGCTTAGGAGCGTCCTAGGGGACCATGTCTTGCAGGCGGGTTCATATGTATCCCATGACAGATTGAGGTTTGATTTCTCGCACCATTCTCCTGTCAGTGACAGCGAGCTTTGCAAGGTCGAAAACATGGTTACCAAGTGGGTTTTGGACGATCTAAACGTTAAAGCCGAGACAATGCCTATTTCGGAGGCCCGCAAAATCGGTGCAATAGCCTTATTTGGAGAGAAATATGGCAGCAACGTGAGAGTAGTCCGGATTGATGATGTCAGCGCTGAGTTTTGCGGTGGCACACACGTACAGCGCACAGGCCAAATCGGCCTTGTGAAGATTATATCAGAAAGCCCTGTCGCAGCAGGTATTCGTCGTATTGAAGCCGTAACAGGTACCGGTGTTCTTGCCTATATAAGGTCTAATGAAGGAATCCTTAACGATACCACCGGAATTCTCAAGTGCGTTCGTGAGGAGATTCCCGATAGAGTGTTGAGGATGCAGCGAGACCTAAAAGAGCTGGAGAAGGAAATCAAGGGCCTAACGTTGAAAGCAGTGTCATCCAAAGCCCATGATCTGATTAATCAGGCAGTCGAAGTCAATGGCGCCAAGGTGGTCGTAGGAAGAGTAGACGGCCTGGATGAACATGCCATTCGAGAACTGGCTGACAGAATAAGGGGAAGCATGGATTCAGGTGTCGTGGTATTAGGATCTCGCTTCGATGAGAGAGCGTTATTTGTGGCTATGGTCACAAAAGATCTGATAGAGCAAGGGGTCCGCTCAGGAGATATTGTGAAGGTTGCCGCGAAAATAACCGGCGGGGGAGGCGGGGGAAGGCCTGATATGGCTCAAGCGGGAGGCAAAGATGTATCAAAACTTGATGAAGCCCTCGGACAAACCAGATCTTTCGTAGAGAGTCGGCTGGCATTGGGCAAACAGACGCGCTAGCCTTCAACGACGACCCCAGGCAAACATAGCGTCGGGAGCGTGAGGCCGTAATGAATGGGTCTTTCGATGAAACCCGGACGTTCCGCATTGTTCCGGAGGATAAGGTTAGCATAAGAGAAGTTCTCCTTGAGGTGAGTCATGCGTTGAAGGAGAAAGGGTACAATCCTGTGAATCAACTTGTAGGGTACTTGATGTCAGGGGATCCTACATATGTCACCAGTCATAAAGGCGCCCGTAACCTGATACGCAGACTCGAACGCGACGAGATTCTGGAGGAGCTTATTAGGTACTATCTGGGCATATGACGCACTGTATTGAGATGAGGTTGCTTGGCGGGACGAATATTCCAGTATCAAGGCTTTGCTTCGGGACTCTGACAATCGGGCCTCTTCAGGCGAATCTTCCGATTCAGGAAGGAGCTTCTTTGATTCGCGCCGCTATTGAAAGAGGCGTAAACTTCCTTGACACAGCAGAGCTATACGGTACATATCCGTATATTCGTGAGGCAATCTCAGGCATGAATCGTAGTGATATCGTAATTGCATCCCGATCTTACGATTACACATATGAGAGCATGAAGAAATCGGTGGAGTTTGCTCTTAGGTCTATGAACATCGATTACCTGGACTTGTTCCTGCTACATGAACAGGAATCAGCTTTGACATTAAAAGGCCATAGAGAAGCTCTTCGTTACTTGGAAGATGCCCGGGACAGAGGAATAATCAGGGCAATCGGGGTATCAACTCACTATATTCAGTGCGTAGAAGCAGCTCTGGGCATGCCTGAAATTGATGTTATTCATCCTTTGCTGAATTATTCAGGAATAGGGATTGCTGATGGTACAGTTTCTCATATGCTTCAGGCAATTGAAATGGCTCACTCGCAAGGAAAAGGCATATACTCTATGAAAGCCATCGGTGGCGGGGCCTTGCTCCACAATGTAGAGGGAGCGCTGAAATTCGCTATAGAACAGCCATGTGTGGATTCAATTGCCGTTGGCATTAAAACCCTGGATGAGCTGGAGATGGACTTAGCCATATTTGAAGGGCGAGAACCTGATAAAGCCCTCCGTGAGAGAACCTGTCTCGACAAAGCCCTGCTAATTGAACCATGGTGCATAGGCTGTGGTGAGTGTGTCAAAAAATGCAGTCATGGGGCACTTAGCGTTGTTTCAGGCCGTGCTGTAGTTGATAAGGCAAAGTGCGTGCTGTGCGGCTATTGTCAGGCAGTCTGTCCTGAGGTATGTATGAAGGTGGTTTGACCCGTATGAGAATAATGGGCCTTGATGTTGGCTCAAAAACTATAGGGGTTGCGCTTTCTGACCCTGCACGCATTATCAGCCAGCCGTTTTCGGTAATCAAGAGGATAGGAAGCCGGCATGATATTGATCAATTGTGTCAAATAGTGAACGATGAGGAGGTATCTCTCATCGTTGTCGGCCTACCAATGAATACTGACGGGTCATTGGGTAAGAGCGCTGTCTACGTCATGGAATTTACAGAAAAGCTGAAGAAGCATGTTTCTGTGCCTATAGTTATGTGGGATGAAAGGTTTTCTACAACAGAAGCGGAACGGGCCTTAATTTCTGCGGATGTATCTCGACAGAAGCGAAAAGGTGTGATAGACTCAGTTGCCGCTGCGATAATCCTTGATGGTTACTTAGACCGTCTTAAGCAGCAGTGCGATATTTCTTCAGGCTGCGAATCAAAGGGGTTTCCTATGGAAAACATAGCGAAGAATAGAAGAGCTGAGGAAGAAATCAAACCGGGAGAATATGCCTAGTTCTATTGATGAAGTGAAAGTGGGGTGCTTGAAATGCCCGAGTTGGATGAGATTGTTACATTGATTTACGACGACGGAGAACAGGAGACCTTTACTGTTGAAGAAATCCTTGAAGTAGACGGGAAGACTTATGTGGTTCTTGTGTCCGAAGAAGTTGATACTGAGGCTTCTGATGACATGGAAGTTGACGCCTTTATCTTCAAGGTGGAAGAAAAGGAAGACGGGGAAGAAGTCCTGGTCGAACTCGATGATGAGGAATACGAAAAGGTAACTCAAGTCCTTTGCGAAGACGAAGATGACATTGATTTTGATGAAGAGTTTGACGACGATTTTGATGATGACTTTGATGATGACGACCTTGACTTTGACGACGATTTTGATGAGGATATTGACGACGAGGAATAGATATAGGTGTCAGGTGAACTGGGTCCCAACAGACCTCAGCAAAGCACGATAGCATGGCGGGGCCTCGAAGCAAGGATCCTACTGGGTGTTCTTATATGTCTTGTACTTTGGGTCATTTTTTTGTTGCTTCCTTACGGCCCCGCACATGAAATCATAGTCTCCATCAATCCCGGAATGAGCTCAAAAGAAATCTCAAGGCTTCTGGCTGACGCTGAGCTCATTCAATCATCTGCTCTCTTTCAAGCGGTAACTAAGCTTGCACAAGTCGACAATAAGCTTAAGGCAGGCACATATAAGCTCAGTCCGAGGATGGGTACTATCGGTATTGTGCAGGCTTTAGCCCAAGGTAAGGTCGAACTCATACGATTTACGATTCCGGAAGGGGTCTGTATAAAGGAGATCGCTGACATCCTCGAGGCGAAAGGCCTTGCGTCAAAGGAGCGTTTTCTTTATTTAGCTACCGGAGGAGACAGCGATTTCAAAGTAGTGGAAGGGGATACGGAGTTCTCAGGCAATCTCGAAGGATACTTATTCCCAAACACATATACGGTGGAATCCGGGATCACTGAAGAAGCGATTATTACCGTAATGGTCAAGGGGTTTGCTCAAGCGGTCCTACCTGAATGGTCACAGGATGATGTGGATGAAAAGGCGAGGGCGCTGGGTCTTCACGGAGTTGTCACCCTTGCGTCTATAATAGAGAAGGAGGCGAAGCTGGCTGAAGACAGGCCTCTGGTGGCCTCTGTATTCTATAATAGGTTAAAGGTGGGTATGCCGCTGCAATCTTGCGCTACGGTCCAGTTCGCTCTGGGCTCATGGAAGACGCGACTCTCACTTGATGACCTCAAGATAGACTCGCCGTACAATACTTATGTCGTTCCCGGACTTCCCCCCGGCCCTATCGCCTCTCCGGGGTTGTCTTCAGTGCGTGCAGCGCTCCGACCTGCAACTTCAGATTATCTTTTCTTTGCCGCGGATCAAAAAGGCGGGCATGTTTTCACCAGAACCTTTAAAGAACATCAAAAAGCTATCGCCAAAGTACAGGTACGCGACTAGGCTCCCTGAATTCGAGGAAGGCTACGGTTGTGCATAACTGTGACTATGGAGGGCACAATTTATGTCACAACGCAGCAGGTTTATTAGAATTCTCGCCGAAGGCCGTACAAAAAGCATTGTATTCTGTCTTCTTATCATTTTCCTTTTTCTCATCTCTGAACTTATGTGGATCCAACTCGTTCGTGGAGAGACTCTTGCCAGGCGAGCGCGGGATCAAC
>JAKPFY010000148.1 GCA_029551185.1 Bacillota bacterium | reverse complement strand
TGAAGGCTCTAGACTGCTCCTGATCGAGGTCAAAGGAATCGGAGGCACGTCTACTGATGCTGACTGCGCTCAGATTAGCAAAGTGAGATATCGTCGTGCGAAGGAGATGAACATGTTCGATGTATTCGGTCTGTATATAGTCAACCATCAGCGGTACCTGCCTCCTGAAAAGCGCGAAAACCCTCCATTCAGCGAAATGCAGATTGAAGATGCGGTCAACGATGAGCGGGGATTACTCACGACGTATGAGCTGTTCAAACTCCATTTCAATATTGAGAGAGGACTCATTTCTAAGGAGGATGCAAGAGAGGCCCTGTTTCAGACAGGGCTAGTCACTTTCGCGCCTTCCGGATGTGTCAGGATACGAGGTCTTTACGATATTCACTACAAGGGCTTCGTAGTAGTCTTCCAAGCAGATGGTCTCAGCATTACTCAAGGCCAGACGATTGTCCTTGACGATGGGGGACGATATCGATCGGCAGAGATACTGGAACATTGATGGCAACCAAGTTCCACAGGCCACTGGTGGCGAGGTAGGTATTAAGTTATCGGAAGCTGTATCGCGGGGCACTGAGCTTTGGCTGCGAGCCGAGGATCTGCAAATGTAGTACTTGGTAGTTGACCTGTACCCTAGTTTGGACTGTCTCCAGTTGATAAATAGGACTGTAGATGCTCTTGGCCCGCTCTTCTCGTCTATGCCATGCTAGTTCGGATCTGGCACACTTCCAGCTCCTACAACCAACGTTCGCTTTCTGTGACGTAACTCTCCGCCCATTCTGAAGGCACATGCAGGACTCACTCCAATGTGCCAGGAGGTGTATGTATCATTTGAGTCAGGATGCGCTTATCAAAGAGCTTCATCGGCTCATGAAGGATGAAGAGAATGAACGGCTTGAGTGCAAAGAAGCTAAGGGAGACTATGATTTCAGGAGCCTTGCAAAGTACTGTGCCGCCATAGCCAATGAGGGCGGTGGCTATGTGATTCTCGGAGTGACTGATCGTCTGCCAAGGAGAGTCGTTGGAAGCAACGCGTTTAGGGATCTAAATGGCACAAAGGCTAATCTGTGTAGGGAACTGAGCCTCAGAATAGGAGTCGACGAGATTGAACATGCCGATGGTCGAGTACTCGTATTCAGAATCCCATCGCGCCCCCGGGGGATGCCTGTGCAGTATAGAGGAGCATACTGGATGCGTGCCGGAGATGCCCCAGTTGGCATGAATCCACAGCAGCTGAGAGCCATATTCGATGAGACTGGTCCAGACTTTTCTGGAGAGACGTACACTGGTGGAGACATTACAGACCTGGATAGACGTGCAATAGACTTGCTGAGAGATGCTTGGGCCAAAACGTCCAGAAACAAAGCCATTCTTCAGCTCAACGATGCCCAATTGCTTAACGATGCTGAGTTGCTGATTGATGGTTATCCGTGTTATGCTGCACTAATCTTGCTAGGGACTAAAGCAGCAGTTAGAAGGCATTTACCCCAGGCTGAGATCGTATTCGAGTATCGCTTGAAAGAGGAGTCTATTCCATACGATCAACGTCTGGAGTTTACAGAGGGGTTTTTCCTATTCGAACAGGAACTCATTGCTGCCATAAACTCGCGTAATGATGTGCAGTATTTCCAAGAAGGAATGTTTCGAAGGGATATCCCCACGTTCAGTGAATCTGTGGTGCGAGAAGCACTTCTAAATGCCGTTAGCCATCGCGACTATCGTCTTGGAGGATCCATATTCATAAGGCAGTTCCCCCGTAAAATGGAGATCATCAGCCCGGGGGGTTTACCACAGGGCGTAACGGTCGATAACATCATGTGGAGTCAGACACCGAGGAATCGGCGCATAGCGGAGACTCTTGCCCGATGTGGGTTAGTGGAAAGGTCGGGGCAAGGCATCGACACAATGTTCTCTGAGTCCATCAAGCAAGGCAAGGCTGTGCCTGATTTCACTGGTACCAATGAGCATCGAGTTTATCTTACCATGAAGGGCGAGGTACAAAACCCACATTTCCTGCGTTTCTTGGAACAACTCGGAGAGGAGCGCCTAGAATCCTTCTCGATTGAGGATCTCATGGCATTGGATCTCATCGCCCGTGGGATCGCCGTATCAGAACCTCTGAAGTCAAGGTTGCCGAGGCTTGTTGACAATGGTGTTGTTGAGAGACGAGGTGCAGGGCGCGGCACGCACTACATACTGTCACGTGAACTATATGGCTACGTCGGGCAGAAAGGGAAGTATACCAGGGAGAGAGGCTTGGACCATGAGACTAACAAGGCTTTGCTTTTCCAACACATATCTGAAAACAGGACGGAGGGGTCCAGGCTCGCAGAATTGAACCAGGTGTTGCCGTTTCTTTCGCGGTCGGCTGTACAGAGGTTGCTGCAGGAATTGCGTGGCGAAGGAAAGATTCAGTGTATCGGTAAGACCAAGGGTGCCCGTTGGTACCCAGCATGAGCAATTGCAATTAGCTAATTAATTGCTCGGTAGAGAGCAATTATCCGGGCTATTGACAACATAACCGCAGCTACAACTGCTCTTTCATGATTCAATTAATTGCTCGGCTACAGCAATCACCGGCTTATCAACAAAGAATAACGCTTGCCTGGGCTTCCTAATGAGGCAGTAGCTTCGCAATACGCGGTAAAGAGTCAAGATATCATGTTGATGGCAAACGGCAGCTATTCTACTTGGCCATCAAATGCATGGCCGCTTACAGATTTCGTCTTGTCAGCAGTAAACTGAACGTGCAGACATACGAGGGA
>JAKPFY010000147.1 GCA_029551185.1 Bacillota bacterium | reverse complement strand
GATGAAGCTTAATCCGAATCGTCTCATAAGATCCCGAAGATCCTCTTCGGAGGTCGCATGTCCGTGTAAAACCACTATAGACATGCCTTCTATGATAACAAGCGCATAAGGCGCTTGAATAGGAACATCTATGACCACTTGATCAATGTCTGCGTCACAGTTGCCCCTTGCAATGACAATTCTTCCCGGATATTGATTAATCGCGTCCGCTAAACCTTTTGCGTCATGCCCGTCGGGCAGAGGGTTTCGCGGGCCATGATACAACACGTCCCCGGCATGGAGAAGCAAGTCCACATCGCCAAGGACATGAAGGGACTGCTCCCATGCACACAAGGAACCGTGAGTATCACTTATAATGCCTAACCTCATACACTCACTTCCCTTCCGCCTTGTCCGGATTAAGACCCAAAACGCGTTTTCTTGCCAGTATCACAAGGTCTTTGCTATCCTCATACTTCAATATATTTACAGCGGATTGCCAGGGAACAAACTTAGCGCATGAGATCCCCTCTTCTCTTTGAGGCTCTGTATGCGGGGGGAACCCATCATCTCTTTGCGTCGGTGTTCCAAGATACCAATGGACAGTCTTATCCACGAGCTCCCCTGTTACATCTCTGACGTATGTGTAATCCGTCGTGCCTAATGGACACAGGATCTCCGCCCTGACACCGGTCTCCTCCAATACTTCTCTCAAGGCAGCTTCGGGAGGGGTCTCCTCCGGTTCCACCTTGCCTTTGGGTAGAACCCATTCACCGAACCGATTCAAGATTATAAGAACGCTATCGCAGGCAACGACGACCATACCTGCGCTGACCTCATGTTCCCCGGCCTCTTCTCCCAAGTCAGTCCACCTCTTTGCGGGCTACACTGATGACGGCAATGTGTCCGTTCAGATTCCACTCGCGACTGTGCTCACCCATGGGTTCAGCTGCCTCGGCTTCCCCGCCGTATACTATATCCCGGGAAAGGGTTTCTTCTGCGATATAGTCTTTATGGAGCATACATGCCTCTTTGACCTCGCTGTCAGACCAAAACACAGTAACAATCCTGTCCTCAACATTAAAGTCAGCTTCTTTGCGCATTGTCTGGATCTTATTTACCATTTCTCTGGCTAGGCCTTCCATGACTAGCTCCGGGGACAACGAGGTACGGAGAGCGCAAGTTACATCCCCCTCACTCTCAACAGCAAAACCCTCCTCTTCTACAGTCTCGAGAATCAATTCCTCAGCAAGGACAGACACTGTACCTTCCCGACAAAGGACCTCAACTCTTCCCTCTTCTTTAAGCTTCGTTGCAATTTCCCTGGGGTTGAGACTGTCTATCGCAGCTATTACATCTTTCATCAGTCTGCCGTGTTTCGGCCCCAAGAGGTCAAACCTGGGTTTAACCCTGTAATCCATAAACTCATTGACATCTTCCGCGACTCGAATAGCTTTAACATTCAGTTCCTCTTTAATAATAGGCGCAAGATCGGCAACTGCCTTTTCGTCAGCAGGGTCCGGAAGATGAACCACCATCTCACTGAGGGGTTGCCTGATTTTGATGTTAACCTTATTCCTGGCAGCTCTTCCCAAAGTCACCAGCTTCCTCGCGACAGCCATGTTCCGCTCCAATTCAGAATCGATCAAGCTCCTGTTGCAAACAGGGTATGGGCAAAGGTGGACGCTTTCAGGGACATCGTCGCGTCTTTCGGCTTCAAGATTCCTATATATCTCCTCTGATATGAAAGGCGTAAAAGGCGCCAACAGCTTTGCCAGCCCTACAAGCATTTCGTGCAATGTAAGATACGCTGCGATTTTGTCCTCAGTCATCTCAGCGCCCCAGTAACGCCGTCTTGATCTTCTTACATACCAATTGCTGAGATCATCGACAAATTCTTCTATACTTCTGGCTGCAGTTGTAATACTGTAGGAGTCAAGCTGAGTCCGAACAGTCTCTACAAGACTATTGAACTGTGAGATGATCCACTTATCCAAGACTCCCCTCTCTTCCGGAGGCAGCTCGTATTCATCCGGGTCAAAGTTATCTACGTTCGCATAAAGAACATAGAAGGAATACACATTCCATAAAGTCGACAAGAACCTGCGCTGCGATTCGCTTATAGCCTCAAGGTAAAAGCGCGTTGGGTTCCATGGGGGATTCACAGTGTAGAGATACCAGCGAAATGCGTCAGCCCCGTGTGTGTTGAACACCTCCCACGTGTCCACCACATTCCCCTTTCTTTTGCTCATTTTCAAGCCTTCTGCGTCAAGCACATGCCCTAGCACCAGAACGTTCTTGAACGGAGGTTCATCGAATAGAAGAGTTGAGATAACAAGCAATGTGTAAAACCATCCACGAGTTTGGTCTATTGCTTCACTGATAAAATCCGCAGGGAAATCGGTCCGGAACTGTTCCTCGTTTTCCATAGGATAATGCCACTGGGCAAAAGGCATAGACCCGGAGTCAAACCATGCGTCTATGACCTCTTTGGTCCTTCTCATAGTGCCTTTGCACTTCGGACATTCGAGTACCGCCTTGTCTATATACGGCCTGTGGAGCTCAAGTCTTTCCGGAAGCTCTACAGCCATTTCCTTAAGCTCCTTGATGCTGCCTACGCAATGCATTTCGCCGCACTTTTCACATATCCAAATAGGAAGTGGTGTGCCCCAGTAACGCTCCCTGCTCACCGCCCAATCAATCACGTTTTC
>JAKPFY010000144.1 GCA_029551185.1 Bacillota bacterium | reverse complement strand
CAGCGGCTCCATGGCTTCAGTCATAACCATCATACCGAGAAACAGAATGCCGAACCCCAGAATAATCTGGCCGAAGTACTTATAGGTTCTTCTTTTGCTGAATAGGAAAATAATGGCGCCCAAGCCTATCGCAGGAAGCGCAATATCCGATAGCTTAAAGGCGATTAACTGTGCAGTCATGGTTGTCCCGATATTCGCACCCATAATTACACCAATAGCTTGTGTCAAGGTCATAAGGCCTGCGTTTACAAAGCTGACTAACATGACTGTAGTGGCAGCTGAACTCTGAATAATTGCTGTAACCAGAGCGCCTACCAGAACACCCATCCATGTTTTGCTGGTGAGCGCTTTAAGAATTCCTCTGAGTTTATCTCCTGCGGCTTTCTGAAGACCGTTTCCCATCTGAACCATTCCGTAGAGAAACAGACCAAGGCCGCCTATGAGCCCGGCTATAGGAGTTATTGTCACGAACGCGCCTCCTCACGCATGGTATCAGACTAATATCACTTTAGTCACAGGATAGACCAGATTATTACCGCTATCCCCAAAACCCATGTATAAACTGCAAATATTGTTAGCTTGCGTTGTCTGATTGCTGTCATCACAAGATGTATTGCTAAATACCCTGAAACGATGCTCGTAATGAACCCGAAGATTACAGCGACCTGTGAAGTTATGGCGAATCCGGATAGGCTTATATCTTTTAGCTCCAGGATTCCTGCGCCAAGAATCACCGGTATGGATAATAGGAAAGAAAAGCGAGCCGCGTCCTCCTTAGGAAGTCCCACAAGAATGCCTGTGGAAATCGTCGCCCCTGAACGTGAGAATCCCGGAGCTATGGCAAACCCTTGAGCTATACCTATGCAAAGAGCCTTGCCTAAGGTAAGGTCAGACAATCTAACGCGGTTCCCGGTAGAGAATTCGCTGAGCCAAAGCACAGTCCCTGTAGCTACAAGGAAAATTCCTACAGCGAGTTTGGAAGAAAAAAGTGTGTACACAAGGCTTTTCAAGACAATTCCCATAACTGCTGCGGGCAAACTTGCAACGGCAATCATAATTGCCAGCCTGCGGTAATTATCCTTGGAGACTGCAGCGATTATGCCATACCCATGGATAGTATCGACGATAATGCCGACTGCTGCATTTACCAGAGCCCGTACATCGTCCCAAAAAACGAGAATGACAGAGATCAAGGTGCCTAAGTGCAACAGAACATCAAATGTAAGTAATGCTTCCTCCATGTGGAGGAGTTCGCGGACTATAACAAGATGTCCAGAGCTTGATACCGGAAGGAATTCCGTT
Source organism: Bacillota bacterium (assembly GCA_029551185.1). Taxonomy (GTDB): domain Bacteria; phylum Bacillota; class SHA-98; order UBA4971; family UBA4971; genus UBA4971. The sequence goes on along the minus strand of JAKPFY010000144.1, from coordinate 2,232 downwards.
AGGCCTTGAACTAGAGCAAGTATAATCGCATCTGCTATATCCATGTGTGTCTTCCTTTCACAAGATCCACAAACTGCCTGCACCATGGGAATATTACCAGAATGGACATTAAGTTAAACAACGTATGCGCATTTGCAAGCCTATACCCTGGATCTGCCGGTGACACAATCTCAACTATCTTCACAAAGGCGCTGAAGACAGGCAAGACTGCAATTACTCCTGCCAGGTTAAAAACCAGATGGAGCATAGCTGTGACTCTGCCGGCCGGCGATGCCGTAAGGCCTGCAATAAGCGTAGTCGCGCACGTGCCGATATTACTTCCCAACGCTAAAGATACAGCTGCTCTCAAGTTTACCAAACCTTCGCGTACAAGTCCAACAAGTATTGCCGTAGTGACACTGGAACTCTGAATAATTCCGGTAAACACGGCACCTGCTAAAACGCCGAAGAACGGAACCTGTCCAAACACAACCAGAGCATTAAGGATGTCAGGTATTTCAGCGAGCCATGCCAAGGCCGAACAGGTAACTTCCACACCTTCAAGGATACACCCTAATCCAAAAAACACAACAGCCGGATCCCGTCCAAACCGCTCTTTCATCAAATACATGGATGCGCTTATGACAAGTGCCAGGGGCCCTAGAATCCTTGTCCGAAACGCAACGATATAGGCGGTTAGACAGGTTCCCAGGTTAGCACCGATTATTATGTAGAACGCTTGGTAAACGTCGATTACCCCGGAGTCCACTAGGCCGACGATTATAACTGTCACAGCACTTGAACTCTGCATTGCACAAGTCACCAAAGCGCCTACTGCAACTGCGAAAGCAGGTTGTGGCGTAAGTTTCCTCAGTGCTGCTTCCACTCGGGCACCGGTTTTTCGCTTGAGTCCCTTTCGGAGAAAGGCGATGCCGGCGGAAAAAAGCAGTATCCCACCTAGCAGGCGACAGAGCGAAGCAAGCATCTCACATGACTCCTTGTCCCTACGACTTGCACGACTTTCTGACCGGTGCAGTCAGTTCACGTGTCAAACCGGGCTCCGCTGTCAATATATGCCGGGAATATGACGCATATTATAGCATGGCGGTTGTGAAAGAGGAAACTTGAGCCATGCGAATCTTTCTGCCAGGGGAAAGTTGAGGGTTGAGGTAATGACGTGGGTCTGTGCTTATTATCCTAACGATGACAGCTTCTTCCAAGGAGACGGGTTCAACTGTTATTGTCAAGCCTTGAAGTTGAATATCAATAAAGTCCCGTTCTTGTTCCAGGCCTTCCAAGACTATTTCAATGGGAAGGACGGTGTACAGGATCATTTCAGAGGGCTGCCTCCATCTGTTGGAATTTCAGGGAGAGAATTATCGGCTTCCGGCTTAGCGTGTTTTTCTTTTATCAGCTTTTCAAGGACTCTGAGCGCGTCACTCAGGCCGCCTACTTCGTCAATTAGACCGAGTGTTACTGCATCCACACCTACAAGCACAGTGCCTACGTCGCGCACCAGTTCTCCTGTACGAAACATGAGTTCACGAAGCTTTTCCTGAGTGATGGTTGAGTGTTCCGACACAAACTTGATGACCCTGTCTTGCATTTTCTCAAGATACTCATATGTTTGCGGAACACCGATAACGAGCCCTGAGAGCCTGAGTGGATGGATGGTTACAGTGGCAGTGGAAGCAATGAACCTGTACTTGCAGCTGACTGCGATCGGCAATGCAATGGAATGGCCGCCCCCCAGAATCAATGATACAGAAGGTTTTGACATAGTGTCGATCATTTCGGCAATAGCTAACCCTGCCTCCACGTCTCCACCCACTGTGTTCAAAACCACAAGCAGTCCTTCTATGGACGGGTTTTGTTCTACTGCCACGAGCTGGGGGATAACATGCTCATACTTGGTAGTTTTGTTTTGAGGCGGAAGAATAATATGGCCTTCAATTTGACCGATTATGCTCATTACATGCACGTTGCTGACAGTTTGAGGAGGTGTGCGGGCTTCTCCGAACGCCGTTATTGCCTGAGTCGCGGCTTCCCCCTCTGATAACTGAGCAAAAGACTCGACCTTCATTTGTGATTTGACATGCTTTTGCGTGGGAGTCTCAATTCCGGGTGTCACAAGATCCAGTCTTTTTCGGCCGGATCGGTAATACATATCATTCGCCTCCGCTATGTCTGCATCGAGTGGAGATAAAACATGCACTGCTAACTATTATGCTGACAGAAGCGGTAAATGATTCA
>JAKPFY010000114.1 GCA_029551185.1 Bacillota bacterium | reverse complement strand
GAGCGTAGATTGAAACCATGGAAAAGCTGACTCAGGGACATTGTGGCGAAAGCCATGGTCCTTGCTGTAAGAAGCATATCCCTCCCCGCGTTGGTTGTCATATGTGATCTCATTCCTAACCGGAAAGAGAAAAGAGTAATGCCTGCTATAAAAAGGCCGTAGATTCCGACACGCGCTGCCCCCCCTGAACCGAAAACGGACTCATGCCGACCTCGGGGAGGGCGCTTCATTGTGCCCGGCTCAGGAGGTTCCACTCCAAGGGCAAGAGCAGGCAGGCTGTCTGTAACAAGGTTGACCCAGAGTATCTGGATAGGTGTAAGGATTCTGACGCCGCCTAACGCAATCCCGGCAAATACCGCGATAATCTCTCCGATATTGCATGATAACAGGTACGCGATAGCCTTTCTGATGTTATCAAAAACCGTCCTTCCTTGTTTGACAGCTTCGACAATTGTGGCAAAATTGTCATCAGCCAGTACCATGTCAGCCGCGCTTTTAGCTACGTCCGTTCCGGTTATGCCCATAGCACAACCGATATCTGCTCGTTTCAACGCAGGGGCGTCATTTACGCCGTCACCTGTCATAGCCACTACATGCCCTTGGCTTTGAAGCGCTTCAACAATACGCACCTTATGCTCGGGAGACACACGGGCATAAACCGTCACTCTCTTAACTGCCTCATTAAGCTCTTCAGAGGACATGCTTTCCAACTCTTTGCCGGTCAGAACCAGATCCGGGCCGGTCCCGGAACTGAGGCCGATAGCCTTCGATACAGCCAGGGCGGTGTCTTTATGATCGCCTGTAATCATTATCGGAGTAATACCTGCTGTCCGACATGTGCTAATAGCTTCGGCAGCCTCAGGTCTCGGTGGGTCCATCATACCCATCAGACCAACGAAAACAAGATTCTGCTCAACCTTGTCAGCGTCAGGCTCTACAGGGGTCGTTCCCAGAACCCGGTAGGCACATGCCAAAACGCGGAGGGCTTGGGAAGCCAAGTCCGCATTAACCCGCATAATCTTGTCCTGTCCTGCCTGATCCAGACGTCTCACAGTTCCGTTCTCCAACACAAACTCGCATCTTTCGAGGATTGAATCAGGCGCACCTTTCACGAGGGCCAGGATATTTCCATCGGGAAACCGGTGGATGGTAGTCATCCGCTTCCTTACAGAGTCAAACGGAAGCTCACCGATACGAGGTGCATCTATCTCGTCATCCTCACTGAATCCCGCCTTACGGGCAGCCACGACAAGCGCTCCCTCTGTGGGATCTCCGACGATAAACCATTCTCCTGACTCAGGATTCTGTCGCAACTCTGAATTATTACAGAGAGCCGCGATTTTAACCAGCATCTCTAAGTGCAGATCAGGCGCATCAGTTGAGTCCGTATAATTGTGTAAAATTGGTTTCCCCATGAAATAAAAGAAGCCATTTCTTGTGTCCCTCGGTTAGAATGAAGTTGCAACCATAACATCCTAGAGAGGAGACATCAGAAATGGCTCAATACCAGATTAC
>JAKPFY010000113.1 GCA_029551185.1 Bacillota bacterium | reverse complement strand
ATCCCTGAAGGCGCCGAGTTCTACGTGGCTGTAGGGTCAGATGTAAGGGTCCATGGGATGACACTTCCTGTGGATACAGTCGTGGAAATCACCAAAGACATGCCTCTTGTGGAAATAAAGCCGGGGAAATAGGGTAAGCGTCAGCGAGGAACCGAGAAACCGGTGGACGTCCAAGGAGTGGATATATGCGAAGCAACAGAAGGCTTGGAGGGCATCCTTGCAAATGCCAGGTGGCGCCTTCTGTCATTCTAATACTGCTTACGATGATTATGTGGGCGGTGTCAGGGCTTCTTACAGGACCCGCCTATGCAGGGGAGTCCGGCGCCGAAAACAGCGGTATTGTGATAGAGGCTGACACAACAGAGTATCGATTCGAGCCAGGCGGTACAGCAGTGGTTGCTGAAGGAAACGCTAAAGTGACTTATCAGGACTTCTCTGTATCGGCTGACTATATCCGCATCAAAGTAGAGCCCGGAGAGCTGTTTTCCCGTGGAGACGTGGTGGCCTGTCAAGGGTTGCGGGCTGTTCGGTGTGACCTGCTTGCGTATAACCTCTATACAGGCAAAGGACGAATCCTGGAACCGGATGCGCACATATCCGACTTATACATCCACGGCAGCCAGATGAACCTTGAACCCGGTATTCTGACCTTGGACAATGCATATGTCACCGGTTGCGAGCTGGATTATCCGTGCTATCGTGTTAGCTCAAAGAAGGTTGTAATATATCCTGACGACCGTGTTGTGATAGAGTGGCCCATCCTTTGGTTTGGGAATGTCCCGGTTATGATTGTGCCCAGGCTTACGCTTCCTCTAAGAGGGGACAGAGTAGCTCTTGGGGAAGGTGAAGTCAAGAGCGTTCCCATCCCTGAGTTTAGCTATGACTCATCCAACGGTTTTTTGGTAGGGCTCACTTACCTTGATAAGATACAAGATTGGGCGCAAGTCAGATATGAAGGGGCATACGCTTCGAAGCGCCGAGGTATTATGTTGAGCGCAGAGGCAGATCTCGCGTTAGGGCAAGGCAGGACAGGGATATTGAAGGGGGATTACAGCTCCTGGAAGGGTTTCTCTGCCACTCTCGGCTATGGCATGCCCCTTTCAAATTGGTTGACCCTCGATGCCCCTGTGCGTTATGTCCCTGTTGCTACAGGGGATGACTCGACTCGGTGGAAAGGATTTGAACCCGGGGCGGTCGAAGGTCGATTAGTAGTGCAGTCCACAGATGAATGGCCTGTCAGGGCTAAGCTGACAGTTGCCAAAGATATCCTCTCGACAGGAGACTTATACCGTATCCCGGAGCTTCAGGTGTCAGTGAAACCTGTCTCTATGCCGGGGAACATCGGGTCCGTCACCCTCTCGGGCGGTTTCGGACGATTCGAGGAGCCTTCTCGCCATGTGCAAGCAGGCAGGACTCACGTGGCTGCATCTTTCGTATCCTCTACTGTTCATTTGGCCCATGGAATAACCGGAAGCCTGTCTCTTGGTGCAAGGCGGGCATGGTACGAAACCGGAGATACGCTAAACTCATTTGATATTGGCACCAGCGTTAAGGCGAGTCTCGGTGAACGAGAGACTTTCGGGGGAACCGTGCCCCGCGTTAAGGCCGGAATCAACTATGATTTCAGAGCAGTCGAGGGTTTGAGTCCGTTTGCATTTGACAGGATGAGCCCTGAAAACAAAGCCTCTGCAAGTTTGGACTATCGAGTCTCGGAGGACTTGAGTATAGGCGTTTCCACATCCTACGATTTTCGGAAGCAAGCCATTGATGACGTGGGATTTCTTCTCATGCGGCATAACCACTGCTATGATATCCAAGCTACCTGGAATGCAAAGGAAAAGGCGTTTGGGTTTGAAGTGAAATTT
>JAKPFY010000090.1 GCA_029551185.1 Bacillota bacterium | reverse complement strand
GGAAGAACTTCCAAGAGCTTGCGGACGAACTTGGAAAGGATCCCTTCGATATCCTAACAACCCTTCTCGTAGCTGATCGCGGTAAGACGCTGGGGCTTATGTCCGCGTTCCATCCGGAAGACATATTAGCAGTGTTTGCCTCACCACTACATATGGTTGGGTCTGATGGAATATGGACATGTGATGGCAAACCTCACCCAAGGCAGTACGGAACCTTTAGCAAGGTGCTTAGGCACATGGTACATGATACAGGAATTCTCACCCTTGAAGAAGCAGTAAGGAAAATGACCTCTCAGCCTGCAGGGCGCTTGGGTCTCCTCGGAAGAGGGATCCTGAAACCCGGAATGGCTGCGGACATCATAATATTCTCACCTGACGAGGTGGAAGATGTCGCGACCTTTGATAACCCCCGTGGATTATCCAAAGGGTTTTCCCATGTAATTGTCAATGGCAAACTTGCTTTTTGCGATGGGAAACTGCAAGGAGAACGGCCAGGCCGCTTCCTGAAGCACGGCAGGCCTTGTTTGAACTCAGCCCGTTAGAAATGCTTGGGTTGTCGCAGCTCTCTTGCGTACCTAAATTTTGAGAGAAGGCAATGAATATGTCAAATGAAAAAAAACATAGGGTTGCAGTAATAGGATGTGGAAATGTAGGAAGATTCGCTGCCCAAGCTATTTTAGCTTCTTGCGATCTGGAACTTGCAGGAATAGTGAGAAGGCCTGAAAGCCTCTCTAAGCCTGTCCCGCCTGAGCTGGCCGGTATTCCTGTCGTTAAGTCCATCGAGAACCTGGACCATGTAGAAGTCGCATGTCTTGCTGTTCCTACCCGCCAAGTTCCCAAGTGCGCAGAGGAAATCTTAAGCTTAGGCATAAACACAGTGGACAGTCATGATATCCACCATGAACTTATCTGTGTTAAGAAGACCCTTGACAGTGTGGCGCGACGTGCAGGAAGCGTTGCGATAATTTCCGCAGGATGGGATCCCGGAACTGATTCGTTGATTCGCGTGATACTGGAAATCATGGCGCCTCTGGGAATTACCTACACAAACTTCGGGCCGGGGATGAGCATGGGACATACAACAGCAGTAAAGGCTATTCCCGGCGTAAAAGATGCGATATCGATAACCTGTCCTAAAGGCTCAGGAATACACCGCCGCATGGTGTACGTACAGCTTGATGAAGGCGCTGATTTTGACACAGTGAGAGAAGCTATCATAACCGATCCCTACTTTAGCAATGATGAAACTGTCGTTATGTGCACTGACAACGTAGAAGACCTAAGAGACTTAGGGCATGGGGTTGTGATTGAAAGAAGAGGCATTTCCGGCGTATCCTCCAACCAGAGGTTTAAGTTTGAAATGAGCATAAATAACCCTGCTCTCACAGGACAGATTATGGTAGGAGCCGCAAGGGCAAGTCTCAAACAATCCCCCGGAGCTTACACCTTGCCTGAATTGCCTCTAATTGACTTTCTTTATGGAGACAAGGACCGTCTCCTTGCGAAGCTCGTCTAAACCTCGTCAGGCGCCGTTATAAGCTCTGTTTCCAACGAATTAACCCATATCTCCCACCAACCGGTGAAGGAATCCCGGCCAAAGGCGTGTAAGTGTCAATTGGGAGGTCGCAAAAATGTGTCAGGGTCCGGCAAGGGGGCGCTTCCATTCCCGGCTTTTTTATGTGCAGGCAATACTTGTTTTTATAGCCATTAGCCTAATAATACCCACTCGTTCAGTCTTAGCGAATTTTGCTCCCGTAGCCAGTTTTAGAAACCACGAAGCATCTAAACTCGTCTTATTGGATGATGATGAACTTCTGGACTTTATCTCTAAGAGAGCTTTTGATTACTTTTGGCATGAAGCAAACCCGCATAATGGCCTTATTCCATACTGTAACGCTGCGGATTCGCCTTGCAGTGTAGCAGTGGTTGGCTTTGGACTGACTGCAATACCTGTGGGAATTGAGCGAGGATGGATAAGCAGGGAAGAGGGGTATCAAAGAGCAGTTACCACCTTAAGCACGCTGAGATCCGACAGCAGCCTGCGAGAGAATGGATTCTTCTATCAATTGCTTGATATGGATGAATGCAGCAGATTCAAGATGAGCAAGGCGTCTTCAATTGATACAACCATTTTAATAGCAGGCGCCTTGTTCATAGGAGAGTTTTTTTCGCAAACTGTAATCCAAGACATGGCATATGACCTTTACGATGCTGTTAATTGGCAATGGATGATGAATCACGGTGAGACACTGACGAAGAGTTGGACACCTGAAGCGGGTTTCTCAAAAGAACGTTGGGACTCCTTCGATGAAAGCCTATTAATGTACATCCTCGCAATGGGTTCTCCCACCTACCCAATTCCTGCGTCAACATGGCATAAAATCCGAAGGCCTGTCCGGGAAAACTACATCTTTGCACCTGAGGAAAGCCTTGCTTCTTATATCTTACCCCATATATGGCTGGACCTTAGAGGAAAAGAGGATTTCTACGCCAACTACTGGAACAATGCAGAGTTTGCAGCAAGATACAACCGGATTTACTCTATGCTTAAGCAAAATAAATCAAAATCCTATACTAAGGATATCTGGGGGTTAAGCGAATGTGAAGGCCCGAAGGGATATCAAGTATATGGGGCTTCAGCCTCCAATTACGACGGAACGTTCGCACCGTATGCTACTATCGGGTGCATCCCCTTTTCATCTTCGGCATCTATGCAAACAATCAGAGGAATACTTAGGGATCATGGTGACAGCATATGGGGGAAGTACGGCTTCTTTTCAGGCTTCAACTTGGACAGATCCTGGTGGTCAGCGACATATCATGGGATTGGTCAGGGAATCTGCCTGCTCATGATAGAAAACTACCGTACAGGCCTTATATGGAAACACATAGCGCATATTCCACCGATTCAAAGAGGATTACGTTATGCGGAATTTCGTGCAAGCAAGATTTCTGAGGCATTAACCCCGGCCTACACTGCAGAAGTAGAAGGCAAACACCCCTTGTGGGACTTCTGAGCAACTATTGAGAATGCGCCTAAACTTCGGCATATGCCTAACTTTCATCATTATATTTCCCGACCATCGTTTGTTCTTGAATTTCATATGTTACCGCATTAGACTAGCGTAAGAGCCTGTGCCGCCACAACCCCGGCCAAATGATTACCCGTGCTCTGGTGGCATGGAACTTGCAATAAGTTGTATATAAGGTTCTTAACGGGCGGGAGGGTTTAGTATGAAAGGATGCAAGTACGGAACACACAGGGTTCTGGAGCCAAAAGGCGCGTTGCCTCAAGCCGCGTGGCGCATTGATAACACGATGGAGCTTTATGATAATGAAATCCTAATAGACGTTGATACATTGAATATTGATGCCGCGAGTTTTACGCAGATAAAGAAAGAAGCCAAAGGGGATACGAGAGAGATTGCAAGAATCATGCAAGACATTGTGGATAAGCGAGGCAAGCATCATAACCCTGTCACAGGATCCGGAGGGATGTTCATAGGTCAAGTAAAAGCAATTGGGCCTGATATGGCAAAGATCGATATTAAGCCGGGCGACAGAATAGCGAGCCTGGTATCGCTTACCCTTACTCCCCTCGTAATCGAAGAGATTCTTGAGATCCGACAAGAACAAGATCAGGTGAAAATTAGGGGGCAGGCAATTCTGTTTGAAAGCGGGATTTACGCCAAGCTGCCTTGTGACATGCATCCTGCTCTCGCGCTGGCAGTACTTGATGTAGCAGGAGCGCCTGCGCAAACCGCAAGACTGGTGAAACCCGGCGACACTGTATTGATTATAGGCGCAGGCGGAAAGTCAGGGCTTCTATGCCTTTATGAAGCTAAAAAAAGAGCGGGAGTCACAGGTAAAGTCTTAGGGATGGGACACAGCAAGGCAAGTCATGATCGCATAGTTCAATCAGGTCTTGCAGACCACGTTTTCTCTCTGGATGCAACAAAGCCCCTTGAAGTCTATGATAAAGTATCGGAGCTTACTTCGGGAAAATTGGCTGATGTGACTATAAACTGCGTGAATATCCCCGGAACTGAAATGGCGTCAATAATGGCTACTAAGGACGGGGGAATTGTCTATTTCTTCAGCATGGCCACGAACTTCACGTCTTGTGCCCTTGGCGCAGAAGGTATTGGGAAGGATGTCACTATGATTATCGGCAATGGTTATACGAAAGGCCATGCGGAAATGGCTCTCTCTGTGCTTAGAGAAAGCCCGGTGCTTATGGAGATGTTCCTCGAGAGGTGGGCAGTATCGTAACTGCAAGAAGGAGATGGCATTGACATGAGGCATTTCCGAGAAATCCCCCTCTGGAAAGAGATCGATGACAGTGATTGGAATGATTGGCACTGGCAGGTGCAAAACAGGGTAAGAGACGTAAGAACCCTAAAGGAGGCCCTTCATCTGACCGCTGATGAAGAGGAAGGCATTGCACAGTGCCTTACCCGATTCCGTATGGCGATAACTCCATACTACGTAAGCCTAATGTCTCCCGATGACCCAAAATGCCCAATCAGAAGACAAGGAGTCCCTACGGCAAAAGAGCTGATAACAACACCTTATGATATGGTGGATCCCCTGGCTGAAGATGAGGATTCGCCTGTTCCGTACATTACACATAGATATCCTGACAGAGTGCTCTTTCTCGTGACCAATTTCTGCTCCATGTACTGCCGCCACTGTACCAGAAGAAGGCTTGCAGGACATGAGGACGAACCTGTAACACGAGATGACATAGATCGGGCGATTAATTATATAAAGCAAACCAATACTGTCAGGGATGTGCTGGTATCAGGCGGGGATCCCTTCATCCTTGAAGACGATGTCCTTGAATATATCCTAAGCGCGCTCAGATCCATTGAACATGTGGAGATCATCCGTATCGGAACCAGAACCCCGGTGGTACTTCCTCAGAGGATAACACCTGGACTTTGCTCTATGCTGAAAAAGTATCATCCCTTATGGATAAACACCCATTTCAACCACCCTAAGGAGATTACAGATGAATCAAGGCGTGCATGCCGGCTCCTTGCAGACGCCGGAATTCCCCTCGGCAACCAGTCGGTATTGCTTCGGGGGGTCAATGACTGTCCGCTTATTATGAAGAAGCTCGTCCAAGACCTGTTGAAGATTAGAGTGCGTCCTTATTATATTTACCAATGTGACTTGTCTATAGGGCTTGCGTCCTTTAGAACTCCGGTGTCTAAAGGAATAGAAATCATTGAATATCTGAGAGGACACACTTCAGGCCTGGCAGTCCCCACTTTCGTGGTAGACGCGCCGGGAGGGGGAGGGAAAATCCCGGTAGGCCCCACTTACCTCATCTCTCAGAGCCACAATAAAGTCGTATTGAGGAATTACGAAGGAGTCATCAGCGTCTACACAGAGCCTGAGGACTATAGAAGTGAATGGTGTAACAGTTGCGCGATATGTGACAGCACAGATGAGAAATCCATGGGTGTCGCATCTCTTCTCAGCGGGGGGGCTTTAAGTCTTGAACCCAAGTGTCTCCAGCGCAAAGATCGGGGCCATGCCAAGCCTCGATGAGACGACAAGATTGGCGGATATAGCGATTTCTTCCGGGGCCAAGAGTATCGCAGTGATAGGCCTTGCAAAGAATTCAGGCAAAACCGTTACGTTAAATGCCATAATCAAAGGGGCCCAAGCGTCCGGAATCAGCGTAGGAGTAGCATCTGCAGGTCGGGACGGTGAAAAGCTCGATGCTTTGACAGGTCTTCCGAAGCCGAAAATTGCACTTCAAAAAGGGACGCTTGTCGCCACAGCGGAGAGACTCGCCATGAGCGCAACTGCATCTTTAGAACCCCTTATAAAGACTAAACACATATCCGTCCTAGGAAGGATTATTGTCTACAGGGTCAGCTCTCCCGGCACTATAGAAGTCGCAAGCGGCAACAGAGCCTCAATCGTCAAAGACGTCACCGGGATCATGCACCACCTGGGAGCAGAGCTTATTGTCATTGACGGCGCTCTGGGGAGAAAATTCTCATCCGCTCCGTCTCTGGCAGATGCCACGATTCTCTCCACAGGGGCGGTTATCGCACCTACACTCGATGGGGTAGTCCGCGCAACAGCGCATGCAGTTGATATTCTCACAACTGAAGAGTGGTCAGACTCATGCAGGCAAAGCCTCAACCCGGAAGTTCTGACGAACCAAGATGTAATAATACTTTCATCCGGGGCCACGGGCAAGCAGGCAAAAGCCCTTAAAGTCGAAAGCGTGCTTGTATCTGCTACCGAAATTACCCGGCAACTCCCCGGACCCGGGAGCACACTTGTTTTAGGTGGGGCTCTTCCAGGGAACCTTCTTCGGAATTTGACAGCCAATAGAATGGCCCATGGTTCCACTGTTGTAGTTCGTGACGCTACACGAATTCTTGCGACACATCGAGATATCTCTCTCTTTAAATCCCGAGGCGGGAGAATTCAAGTACTTAATGAGATACACCTGGCAGCTGTGACAACAAACCCTATTTCGCCTGACGGCAGGATGTTTGACGCAGAAACTCTGCTTGATGCAATAGCTGACACAGTGAAGCCTATTCCGGTTGTTGACGTAATCGCAGGCAAGACTCGTAATCTGCCCGATTGCCACAAAACAACAGGAGACAAGACGGAAGGAGGCGAACCCGCATGATGAGACTTGACATAGATATGGCCCTTGTCGACCGGGCAAGATGGGCTGCAAGCCGGATTGGCGACGGCATTCAGCCGACAATAGACGCGTATACCACCACATCCATTGAAAGATGCGTCCTTAGGTTATTAGGTGTAAACGGTGTGGATGAAAATGACGTCCCGCTGCCTAACATCATTGTCGATCAGGCTCAAGCCTCCGGATTACTGGAGGACGGTATAGCCTATTGGATAGGTTCCGCTATGCTCCACGAAGGGGCTTCCTTGCCTGAGGTTATAGCAAGACTGTCCTCAGGCAAGCTCAGTCTTGACAAAGTGCGCCCTCAAGATCGTGAAGGTGTAGAGCAAACAATCCAACATGAAGCAAACCGGGTATGCGCTAATATCACACAGCTGAGACTCGAACGAGAACAGCTGATCACTGAACTCAACTCAACTGTTCCCCCTTACCTTTACATAATAGTGGCTACAGGTAATATCTATGAAGATGTGATTCAAGCGAAAGCCGCAGCCAAATGCGGAGCTGACATAATTGCAGTTATACGAAGCACAGGCCAAAGTCTCCTGGACTATGTGCCGTACGGCCCCACAACCGAAGGATTCGGCGGAACCTACGCGACCCAGGCTAACTTCAGAATAATGAGAGAAGCCTTGGATGAAGCAAGTAGGGAATGTGGACGATACATACGTCTTGTCAATTACTGTTCAGGATTATGTATGCCTGAAATTGCAGCCATGGGGGCATTGGAGCGCCTTGACATGATGCTTAACGATGCAATGTACGGCATTTTATTCCGAAACATAAACATGCTGCGCACTTTCATCGACCAGCATTTCTCCAGGATGATCAATGCATATGCAGGTGTTATAATCAATACTGGAGAAGACAATTACTTAACTACCGCTGACGCATATGAGGAAGCCCATACTGTGCTGGCCTCTCAATTCATAAATGAAGCCTTGGCATTGCGCTCAGGACTCGAGGCGGGGCAAATAGGCCTAGGCCATGCTTATGAGATGGATCCTGATATAACCGATGGGTTTCTCTATGAACTTGCTCAAGCTGAAATGGCAAGGATCATTTTCCCGGATGCGCCGCTTAAGTATATGCCTCCCACCAAGCACATGACAGGCAACATATTTAAGGGACACCTCATGGACGCAATGTTTAACCTTGCAGGAGTCATCTCCGGCCAAACCATCCAACTTCTGGGGATCTTAACAGAACACGTGCACACTCCGCATCTGCAAGACAGGTATCTGGCAATAGAAAACGCCAAGTACATAATGAACAACGCAAGACACCTACGAGAGGAAATCTCTTACAAAAAAGGCGGAATCATGGAGAAGAGGGCAAATGAAGTTTTGGCAAAAGCCACTTCCATGCTGGAGCAAGTAGCTGACATTAGCCTGATGTCCGCTATCGAAGAAGGAATGTTTGCGTCCATCAAGCGAGAGCGCACAGGGGGCAGGGGACTGGACGGTGTGATAAGAAAAAGTGAAAGATACTATAACCCGTTCCCTGAAATATTCATGAAGGAAATCACATCCTGCAATTTCTCGCCAGTGCTTTGGGGTGACGAGGTCAAGGGGTAGGGAGGAGGATCCGGATAATGGATGTAAATATGACAAGAATCAGGCCTTACGGAGATACGCTTGATGACGGATATATGCAGCTTTCCTTCACGCTTCCGGTTCCGCTGAGTGCTGAAGCAAGAAAAGCAGCTGAGATCCTCGCGGAGAAAATGGGATTGGAAGATGTTAAGGTAGTGTACGCCCACAGCATAGCTGACAGCTTCTCCTTCTTTGTGGTATACGGCAGATGTATCCATTCCGTGGACATGACAGCGATTGACATCCCCAAGGTAGATGCGGACTTCATGTCCTATGAGGAAATCAACGAGTTCATCGAAAAGCGTATAGGCAGGAAGATCGTGGTTGTTGCTGCTTGTACAGGCACTGATGCTCATACAGTCGGAATCGACGCCATCATTAACATGAAAGGGTATCGAGGCGAGTACGGTCTTGAGCGTTACCCGTGGTTTGTTACATATAACTTAGGAAGCCAAGTGCCTAATGAGGACCTCGTAGCAAAGGCTATCCAAGTCGATGCAGACGCGATTCTCGTGTCTCAAGTGGTAACTCAGAGAAACATCCATATAGATAATTTGACTCACCTGGCTGAACTGGTGGAGGCAGAAGGCATTCGCGACAGGGTACTGCTTATTGTGGGCGGCCCTAGAATATCTCACGAACTTGCCATTGAACTCGGCTACGACGCCGGGTTCGGTCCGGGTACGTTGCCTTCACATGTAGGTTCGTTCATTGCGCAAGCCTTAGAGCGGTCTATAAGAAATCGGGCAGAAGCAAAGGGGGCGTATCCGTGTCAAATGAATCCTTGATAAGAGTCAGAATGAGCGAAAAGGATGCACATTACGGAGGGGGACTTGTGGCCGGAGCGAAACTCCTTGAACTTCTCGGAGATGTAGCCACTGAGCTCCTTATAAGACATGACGGTGATGAAGGCCTGTTTCGGGCGTATGATAACGTGGAGTTCATGGCACCGGTCTATTCCGGCGATTTCCTGGAAGCAAAAGGGACAATTACGAAAGTCGGGACTACTTCGCGGAAAATGGAATTTACAGTTCATAAGGTCATCTCGTCCACATCACCCGGCTCTTCCAGGGCGGAAGTGTTGAGTGAGCCTCAGCTCGTGCTTAAGGCAAGTGGTACGTGTGTTGTGCCGAAAGATAGGCAGTCTAAGTAGAAAGGGGGATGAATATGGATAAGCTCATAATTACAGCTGCGCTGACAGGGGCGGAAACCACCAGGGAACATAATCCTAACCTTCCCATCACTCCTGAAGAGATAGCCCAAGCAGCCCTTGAAGCAAGGAAAGCAGGCGCATCTATAGTTCATATTCATGTTAGGGATAAGGAAGGCAATCCTACACAGGACATGGACATCTTTCGAAAGACTTGTGACTTGATCCGTGAGACGTGCGATGTGATAGTGCAAATATCTACGGGGGGAGCAGTCGGAACAGCACCTGATGAGCGACTGCTCCCTCTCGATCTGATACCTGAAATGGCTACGCTTACTTGTGGCACAGTAAACTTCGGAGACGATGTTTTTGAAAACCCTCAGCCTCTCATAGAAAAACTCGCAGCAAGAATGATGCAGCTGGACATTAAGCCTGAACTAGAGATATTTGATCTTGGCCATGTGGCAAACGCAATGCGCCTTGTAAAAAAGGGTCTTGTTGAACCTCCGTTGTATTTTGACTTTGTTATGGGGGTTCCCGGAGGAATGCCAGGAACAGTTCATAATCTCATACATATGACGCGGGAGATACCTCATGATGCCATCTGGCAAGTGGCAGGGATCGGACGTTTCGAGCTTCCACTTGGCACAGTTGCAATTGCGTCCGGAGGACACGTGAGAGTAGGCTTCGAAGATAACATTTACTATTCCAAAGGCGTGCCGGCGGAGAGCAATGCGCAGCTGGTAGCAAGGATTGCACGTATCGCCGGGGAAGTCGGGAGAAAAGTGGCGACCCCTGACGAAGCCAGAGAAATCCTGGGAATCAAGAAAGGGTAATTACCTTTCAAGATGACATGAACACAGGACAACTCGAAGCATAGGTCATATACATAAGAAAGTCTTGCACACACGCAGTAAGCCCTGGTATCCATGGGCAACTGCGCATAAATATGTCAGAATATTCTTATATGATATAGCATATTCAGATACTTGGCACTAGATAGAACGTTGCTAATCACCAAGGAGGTGTGTAGATTGAGTAAGGTGAAGACCATCCAGGAAGCAATGGAATTTGTTAAAGACGGAATGACTGTGATGTTGCCTGGATTCCTCGGTGTTGGGACTCCTGAGGCCCTGATTGATGCTATTTGTGAGAGAAAAACAGGAAATCTTACAGTCATCTACAATGATGGGGCATTCCCCGGAGTAGGAATAGGCAAACTAATTCGCCATGGCCTTGTTCGCAAAATGATATCCACACACACCGGGACGAATCCGGAGTTAGTTAAAGCGATAGCTGAAGGAAGGGTCGAAATAGAGCTGCTTCCTCAAGGCACTCTTGTAGAGAGAATCAGAGCAGCCGGCGCCGGGCTCGGAGGAATTCTAACACCCACAGGAGTAGGGACAAGTGTCGAAGAGCGTAAGACCATCATGGAACTGGACGGCGCTACATACCTTTTAGAACTTCCGCTTCGTGCTGATGTAGCCCTCTTATACGCCTTTAAAGGCGACACTCAGGGCAATCTTGTATACAGAAGAACCGCTCGGAACTTCAACCCTATCATGGCTACAGCTGCTGACTTTGTTATTGCGGAAGTCGAGCATCTGGTCGACGTCGGGGAGATTGAACCTGAACACGTCATGACGCCTGGAATCTTCGTGGATATTGTTGTCAGGGGGTGTAATTGATGACTATGCCAACCTCACCGAAGGACATTATCGCCTGGCGCGTAGCCAAAGAGTTAAAATGCGGGGAAGTAGTCAATTTGGGAATAGGCATTCCTACACTTGTCAGTAACTACATTACCCCTGAAATGAACATTACTTTCCAGTCAGAAAACGGCTTTGTGGGAATGGGGGCATTAGCCAAACCTGGTGAGGAAATCCCGGACCTGACAAACGCAGGTGGCCAATGGGTGACTTTGTTGCCGGGGGCAGCCTTCTTTGATACTGCGATGTCGTTTGCTATAATTCGCGGCGGCCACATAGACGTCACTGTCCTAGGCGCACTTGAAGTAGATGAAAGGGGTTACCTGGCGAATTACTGGATACCGGGGAAAGGGGGACCCGGAATAGGTGGAGGCATGGACCTGGTGGTCGGCGCAAAGCGGGTCATAGTTGCTATGGAACACGTGAGAAAAGACGGAGAACCGAAGATTGTCACGAGGTGTTCAATGCCTATTACAGCTAAACGCATGGTAGACCTCATTGTCACTGATATAGCAGTCATCCGGCCAACCAATGAAGGCCTCGTCTTGAGGGAAGTTGCGCCGGGCGTGACTACAGATGAAGTCCTGTCCAAAACAGGCGCCTGTTTAATTGTGCCTGATGACGTCGGAGAAATGGTGGCCTAGATACTACAGTGGGGATAAGCACGGGAAATCCGGAGTAACCCAGTGTGACGCATTTGAATACAACCGGAAAACAAAAGTATCCGCAGGATTTTTAGGACGTTAAATCAAATGAAACCAGACGAAGGCGCTCTCTTTAGAGAGCGCCTTCGTTCAGTTTTCATACCGACCTTAAAGAGCTCATTCCAGTTTAACCGACCTTCTCAAATGCATCCTTACCTGCTCCACAAACCGGACAAACCCAGTCATCAGGCAATTCTTCGAAGAGTGTTCCCGGCAAGATGTTGTTTTCCCGATCCCCTTCTGCAGGGTCGTATCTATAACCGCAGATTGTGCACTCATAGATATCCATGCCGTTTCTCCTTTCGCTTTCTTTGATATAAGTGGGAGCGGACGGAGGAGTGCTCCCCCTTTTAACCTGGTGATAATAAGCATAAGTCATGGGGTTGCCTTGTTTTAGAACCTCCGCATGAGTTATCTCTCCGACAAAAATGTTATGAGTCCCTGCATCTACATTTTGAATCACTCTTGCTTCAATAAAGGACAATACGTCATCTGTCAGATAAGGCAATCCTTTGGGGGTTGTCTGGTAATTCACACCTTGGAACTTGTCCACATCTCTTCCTGACTTAAAACCAAACTGCCCAATCAAGGAAAGAGGAGTCTCCTGACTCAGGACAGAAACGGCAAATAATCCGCTTTTCTTGATGAATTCGCACGTCAAGTTTTGCTGATTGATACTGATGGCAATTGTAGGTGGATCATTGGATATCTGAAAAACCGTATTGGCAATCTGTCCATTGATCTCGTCGCCGTCTTTGGATGCAATCACATACAGCCCGTAGCTGATGGTATGCAGCGCCTTCAAATCCATATTCCATCCCTCCTATCAAATAGCCTTGGCCAGCCTGGTTCCAATCTCCTTTAGATTAGCCAAGTCTTCCTTCCCGGGTACATACTGTAAGTTCACTGTCTCCTCAGGCATTTCCCAGCCCATATCCTTAAGAACGGAAGCAACTTCCCGGGCTCCCTGGCCTCCCCAGCCGTAGGAGCCAAATGCGAAACCTGTTCGCTTTTTGGGTCGCAGCCCCTTAATATAAGTAAGAAAGCCGGCCATTGTCGGAAGCATCCCGTTGTTGATAGTAGGAGACCCTACAAGCACCAGTTTTGCTGTTAAGAGATGGGGGACAATCTCTGAAATATGGCTTGTCTGTAAGGATTTCATTGTAACAGGAACACCGCACGCCTCAAGTCCCTCCCTTAGAGCCAACGCCATTTTCTCAGTGGACCCCCACATGGTATCGTAAACAATGAGGGCTTTGCGGTCAGTTTCATTACCGGCCCATTTACGGTATTCCTTAAACAGTTCGAGGAGATGTGACCGCCAAATAAGCCCATGACTAGGAGCAATCATGTCCAAAGGAAGGGATTCCACAACATCCAAGGCTTTCATCACCTGATCCCCATAAGGAAAAACAATATTGGCATAATAGGAGGCTGCCTCCTCCCGGACAATATCCCAGCCTAATTCGTCAACAAACCGTTCTGTGCTTGCAATATGCTGGCCAAAA
>JAKPFY010000083.1 GCA_029551185.1 Bacillota bacterium | reverse complement strand
CTCGATAATACGTAAACCCTCCGACAGTCGCATATGGTTCCATAAGAGCGTCCCCCGAGGCGCTGCCTACTGCCGGCTTGCCGGAGCTATCGGCAAAACCATCATAGCCGGATGGGTTCAACATATACTCCACCCGGATTTCTTCTACATCAGATGTCCTAGCCCGCAATCTGACAGCAACAGTCTTACGGTCTTTGCGTTCAACGTAAGGAGATGTCTTCTCATGCCAGAGCGCTTCCGTCACTATCTCGCCGTCTCCCATACTGCACGGAGCCTTTAGCGCCTCTAAGTCACCGACTATGATGACTGAATTCTTTCCCCCGTAACCGTCGTCACGGAACTCCTCTGCTTTCATGTCTTGAACCCACACCGTCCCATCCACGACAAACTTGTACTGATGCTCCCCTTGAGGAAGCCTAAGTACCACCTTCCATATTCCGTCACCGTCTACATCCTCCATGGGCGTCGCGGTTACGCTCCAATTATTGAATGTGCCGGCTAAGTTGACTGTTTTCACAGGACGTCCCGGAGCAAATGTAAACTCTACCTCAAAAGTCTTGCCTTCCGCCGGCACACCCAGAGATAAAACGACGACTATCAGTATACTACATACGAGCAAGTTCCGCGTGACGGATCTCGACATGAATCTAACCCCCGCTCTGTCACATGCTGCACATTCCCCATGCTAACCCGGGGGTCTCCACGCCGTGGGACCATCTGTCCCTTACCTTTAACCCCCGGGAATTACAGCATGAGGGAAACTTAGACTGTCCTAAAAATCAATGGTCAGCTTGAGTACTACCTTCTGACTAGGCAGGTTGAGGGAAGCGCCGATTTTGGTCTCATCAAAAAACGGTAACTTCTTTGCAGCTTCCAAGTCAAGGCTATAGTCTTTTGTGCCAGGCTTCTTGAAGTAAACAGCTTTTGCCCAGATATCCATTGGGAAGTCATTTTCTACAGCCAATTTGATACTATTCGGATCCGGGGAGTTGTTCTTAAACTCCACCGACAACTTGGCAGTCTCATACTTGGTCTCCAGATAGCCGGTGTCCACCTCATCTTTTCCGGTCTTGAATTCATAGGATCCTTTGACATACCCAAATCCGGCCCCGGGGTCGCTAATATCAAAGCCGGGTTTGATTGTCGTTGTGCCGGTCTTGGGGTCACCGACACCGTTCGTGTCATATCCGGCATATAGAGTAAGCTTAACGCTAGATGCTACCTTATACCATGCATCACCGTATATCGTGCGATAGTCTGTGCCGACAAACCCGTAAGGCGCCTTAACTCCTGCTTGAGCGCCTTTTACACCGACTTTCAGTCCTAACGGATCCTTTGCGTAGTCAACTTCCGCGAAGTACGCAAGGCCAGAATCGCCTCGCTCACGAAACCCGGTTCCAACCATTAGAGGTATGTTATTGCCTTTCCCGTACCAATCACCGGATGCGCCCACCTCATAGCCGTACTGGTACGTGCCCGGATCAAGCTCTTTTGTTATCATCCAGTAGCCTGTTATATCGTCTTTCTCCATGTCCTGGAGAGTCGACCAACCATCCCAACTTCCCTTTATCTTCACCGGACCGGGAACATTTTCAGGGAGCACAAACACCTGATCTGATTTTGTCTTGACATATCTAGTCCAGCTATCGCCACCCGGACCTTCTCCTATCCACTGATCGGAAATAGCGGAACCTCTATAAAAGAATTTATACTCATATGTGCCCGGCTTTAGCTCTACTTGGGCCTTCCAATTGCCCTGGGCATCCTGGGTCATGGAGATCATCTCGTCATCTCCCCACCCAAGAATCCCACGAATATACATCTTTTCAGCGCCGCTTGATTCGCGTCCTGCCTCATATATAAACTCGGTAAGAACGGGAAGATTCTCATCTGACACTAGCTTCGTGAACCTTGACTGCAGGATTTGCCCGCGTAATGTCACATAGTCATTCACTTTCGCTGTGGCGTACGCTCCCATATTCATCACGTGATCCTCGCCGTCATCCCTTGTAGGCTCCGGCCAAGTTTCATAAGTAAACAGCCCGCCTAAGGTAACGCCTTCATAGACCTCACCCTGCGCCTCTCCGTATACAAGTGTCTTTCCACCGTCAAGAGAAGCGAGACCAAGCCGCCCGTCTATAGGCGCCTTTGAATACAGGACCTCAATAGCCTTACGGTTCCATATTTTATCCTCATCCCCGTCAGATTTGATCAAAGTCATATGATCCTTGGTATTCCCTGCATGGCCTCGGAAGTAAAGCTTCGTGGAAATGCCTTCAACAAGTCGTAGAGTAACTGTGGCCTGATTCACTTCAATTCCGTCTACAGGCAATGGCAGAAAATCCTGCCATGATTTCAATGAACCGATATGTAAGGTTTTCCACGCCTTCACCTCAGTGAACGTCTCAATGCCCGGTCTCATAACGCCGGAGAATTTGAGGTAGACATCATTGTACATAACAGGTGACTTGTTTGATTCTTTCTCGATTTTACTCTCGAGCCAACCGTCGAATTTCAGACCTGCTTTGGTGTCTCCGCTCACCACGCCAACATGAACAACTGAATTATTCCCACCGTACCCGTCATCCGTAGACTCCTCTGCATTAGGATCCTCATACCAGCTATCGCCGTTTACAACAAACTTGTACTCATAACTGCCAGGAGGAAGTTCAATGACTACAGTCCATATCCCGTCACCGTCCGGATCGCTCATGGGATTCCGAGTCGCGTCCCAGTTGTTGA
The DNA here is from genome assembly GCA_029551185.1 of Bacillota bacterium. GTDB lineage: Bacteria > Bacillota > SHA-98 > UBA4971 > UBA4971 > UBA4971. The sequence continues at coordinate 16,068 of JAKPFY010000083.1, read as the reverse complement.
AGGTTCCCGCAACTGTGACTGTAGCAGCAGGAATTGGAGGTTGGAAGCTAAATGTGACAGGAATCGTCTCGCTTGCAAAAACAGGCAGTGCAACCAGGATCAAGGCAACCATTACGACACAGATATACGCCCTCTTAGACACGATTCACACCATCCTCTCGTTTTTGTGGGTGGCTTGAACTCTCTTGAACTTGCCTTCCGTCCGTCATATCCACCCTTCTTCACCCAGCGGTTTTATGATGCCGCTTTCCTCTTCCACATGACATTGGCACGGTTATCCATCCTAACTCCTTCGCGCTCATATAAGAGAACGTTGTCACTGTCTACGGTTTCGTACACTTACTTCTCTGCCCCATACACCATAGGCACTTCAGCCGGTTTGCCGGCGTCTACGTCATAGGCGCCTAGAATCTCTTCCTGGGTCATTCCCGGAGGAGCCAAGAGATCCAATACATTTGGATTTATACTTGAATCACGCCCACCTCCGAGTCTCCACTCTTGGGCAGTCTCCAGGACTTCCCTTACCCTGAGGTTTCCTGTGGCAGCGTAACCTTCCTGACTCAGTACAAACACCTGGTATCCCCAATGCGGTTCAGGCATGCCGAGGACAGATTTTGGCACGTGGATGGAGATAGCGTTGTTCAGAGTGTCTACGCTCACTCTGACCGCTCCGTCAAGTTCTCTCCCGTCAGATGTGAAAATCCGCTGCATCCAGCCTTCCATCCAAATAGCGTACTCCCATGCACATTCAGGCGAGAACACTACATTCCGTCCGCCCAAGGCTTTGGTCTCTCCTTGCCCGGCCTTGCCATCTGTATCAATGTAAATGTCAATGGTTTGCAGGGACACTCCAATCGGCGAATTCCACGGATTTGTGATTTCGCCCGCAAACTCAACTTGGAACACAATATCATCCTGTACGTCGAGCACTTCGAAGGACAGCATATCAAATACGCCTGGTTCAAATACCGGGTTTAGCGGATATGTGTACGACCCGGGGCCGTAGTCATCACCCTTTGGATCATCCCACTTAAAGAGGGTCGTTCCTACGACAACCTCCGGTACCCTGAACGCCGACGGGCCGTCACAAGGAATCATGTCGACATTCTTCCCGCCTCTGGAAGCGACTGCAGCAAGACTTACAACGTCTCCCGGTTTCAGATTGATATCAGTAAACGGCAACTTTATCTCGATAGTCTGATCCACGCCTGAAGTGGTCACCGGTCCTGCTTCAACCCATGCTTCATCACCGTCAGCAAATGCCAGCTGCGCTCGCCCGGCGCCTGGCTCAGCTATCTTCCGAAAATCTACAAGAATTTCAGTACCGGGGGAGAATCCGATTACTGTTGCCAAGGGGCCTTCCCGGCTCCACCTTGGCACACTATTGATCTCCATCCGTCTGGGATTCGTGAGATACAAAGCCACTGCCAGGTCCTTGCCATAGAGGTCTTTCAGCCCGCCTTTTATATCTACACGAAGATAGAGGTTTTCCGCGTCAACTCCCAGCCATAGGGCATGCAGAATGTCTTCCTTTTCCTCGCCGAAGAACGGAGCAGCCTCCTGCTTGAAGTAAAGAGCAGCATGATTCCACTCACCGGGATGAATTATGCCGTCAGCTTCAGCGTCCCTCATGAAATCCTTCATCTTCTCTTTAGGCGTCTCCGGCTCTTTCGGAATAATCGGCATGTACAAGTATCCAGGTACAGGCCGGCCTATGTACGAGTAGACATTCTGCAGGTGGACCCTGAAAAGCTCGTCAAAAGCATGGTCTTGCCCGGAATCCTGGTCATCCCCGTACCACCAGAACCAGTCACTGCCTTCAGCTGCATAAAACTCATCCCACGCCTTTTCGATCATACTCATCTCGCTCGCATCGGCTTTCCGCGCAGTTGCTTCCTCGGTATGTTCAGCTAAGACGTCTCTTGCTTTCGCCAGGTAATCCCAAGCCCTGTTCTCTTCAGTCTCGCCTATCCAAGTCTCAAGATTACTGTCAATCCACGACCCTGTGAAAAGGTTAGGAATCCTTGTGGTCGCAGGATGCTCTCTTAGGAATTCACTTACAGTAACGGCTCGGAACCCAGGATCGCTATTCAGCATTTTATAGAGGGTATGGAGGAACTCCTTGCCGTCATTCTCGTAATATTCCCAGCAGTTCTCCCCATCAAGAGCAATGGTTATAATGTGCGGACCGGGCTTTCCGGATAAATCGCGCTTAACTCTCTTCAAGTAGTTCATGAAATCCAGCGCAGCAGCTCGACCGTTCATTCCTGTGTAACTGAACCCGACCTTGTCCGAAAGCACAATATCGCGGAACAAAATCGCAACTGTCTTCCCGTTCTCTTCAACAAGATACGGTTTATACAAAAGATCCGGACGGGTTACGTTACCTGCACCGTCCCGCAAACTTATCCCAAGGGAACGGGCCAGTATCCCTTCGCTGGATACCATCCAGCGGAATCCGGCATCATGCACAAGCCCGACAATATCCTGGCCTACAGCCTGCTCAGATGGCCAAAGGCCTCTTGGCTTCCTTCCGAAATGATCTTCATATGACTCGATTGCCATCTGTAGCTGCGCTGCAACATCTTCAGGATACGCGAAAGGCTCTCCCGGAAGCTCCAAGTTAGGACTTGCAATGTGCGCAAGCCTAACATCGTAAAGAAGGGGCGTGATTGGATGATAAAACGGAGTGGTAGTCACCTCAATCTGTCCTGAATCCTGCATCTCCTTATGAAGCGGGATGACTTTCCGTACAATGTCTATGTGTTTCGCCAAGACCTTCTCTTTCTCTTCTTCAGTGAAACCCCGGCCTTTTTCTACTAGGCCTTGCATAACAGGGTCTTCCTCTATGAAGTCCGGATCAAGCCAAGCTAAGTTGAACCAAACCTGGAGGTCTCTGAAGTCGTCTTCTGAGAATCTCTCAATCGCTGCTGCAATTGAGCTGTCTGAGACAGTCTCGCCACGTTTTTGAAGAAGCTGCCAGTATCTTGGATACTTCTTAATCATTTGCTCCCAATTGGCGTCAAAGAACCTTCTCAGAATGAAGTCCTTGTCTTCCCTTGTCAGATCAGATGCCGCCTTTTCGCTGAGAATCAACTGAATGTCTTTTGCGCCTTCTGCATATTCATCAAGCTGAAAGATTAATGAAGGGACAAGATTGAATGTAGCGTGCACATTCGGGTAATCCCTTAGAATCGCAGCCATATCATAGTAATCCTTTGCCGCATGCATCCTGACCCACGGCATCATATACAATCCCGTCGCGGTATTCTTGTAAAACGGTTGGTGATTATGCCAGATAAGAGCTACATATAACGGCTCATCTTGGGCTGCCACAATTCCGGGCACAAACCCTATTGCAACCGTCACAAGCACCAAAACCGCTGAAACTCTTAAAATCCACTGTTTCATGTTTGGCTCTACCCCCTTACATATTTGCCGGCTACCCTTTAAGCAGCATATACTAAGGACATTCTCACTGCTTCCGCATGCCTGATATCAAACTGCTTAAGTTCACTTGGCCGCTGATGGCAGGAATCTTACCCAACTAACCAACACGGTTAAGCTGATATACTATAACGTTATAGTTATATTAAAAATATTATTTCACCCTATAATATGTATGTCAAGGGATAACTTGACAAATTGTACAAATAACATAGCCCATACCGGCGAATCCTACTATTACATGGAAAGTACAAGGGCATGGTTTTGTCAGAGCATTCCATACGCCATATGCATATCGCCTGGCTGCATATCATACCCGGGCCTGACAAGGCCTGGCAGAAAGCCCTGTCCGGCCCGGGCGGATGTTGTATCTATCTTGCGATTACCCTGCTTAAACCTGACTTTTCCCAGGCATCCTCCTAATGTGGCTAATCTGAGAATGTCCTCATCATTGCAATTGCCGGCCTGCCTGCGTCACTTTGACACATAGAGCTATACCTCAGCTTATTTTGCGACTATCCTTCCTTCAGTGCCGGAAGACACTTTGCCCAGCGCCTTAATGTGCTCGGCAAACACGTCACGCAGCATGTCGCCGGATTCAAAAACGACTTTAGCGTCTTTTAGCATGTCATACCCGTCACCGCCTGCAGCAAGAAAATCATTGGTAGCGACTGTGTAGGTCTTCTTCTCATCCAGTGGCTTATTGTCCACAAGCACGGATACCACACGCTCACCTGGTGCTTTTAGAGGATCGAACTCAAATGAGAGGCCTGACACCTGGAGGAATCCTCCTAACTGCTGTGGATACTCACTTACCGACCGCTCCAAGGCAGCCTTAATATTAGCCCCGCTTACCTCCAATACCACAAGGGTGTTGTCAAACGGCAGGACGTTGAATACATCTCCCACACTAATTGACCCTGCATTAATGGAAGCTCGAATTCCGCCGCCGTTGGTCAGACAAATGTCAGCGGATCCTGCATCACGCATGACGTCAGCCACAAGATTCCCGAGATTAGTCTCTTTCGTTCTGACATTGGCTCGCTCTCCGTCAAGGGCAACAACTGCCTCACCGATAACCTCTCCGAGCTTAACCTCAAGCTCTTTATTGTACCTCCGACCAATCTCCCCTACCTCGCTGTTATCCACAACCTCAGGCGCACAAGGAATGAGAGCCCCTGCGTAGTCCGTAATTTTGCCGTCCTCCAAACCCACTTCTAGACAGCCCAAAAACTGAGCATGCTCACCTGATTGGACTATTATTGTATCTCCGACCTTCTCAGGCTGATCAAGTTTTGTATGGCTATGTCCTCCGACGATAATATCAATACCTGAAACACTATTTGCAAGCAATCTGTCATCATCGTACCCGATGTGAGTAAGTGCAATAACAAGGTCAACCTTCTCTTGGTCTCGAAGATACGGAACCATCCAGCTTGAAACCTTAATTGGATCTAAGAATTCTAAGCCTTCAACGTTCTTCGGGTGTGTTACTGTAGGCGTATCAACTGTGGTCAATCCGAATACCCCTACCCTCTTTTCACCTACAGGCAGGATTACTGCGCCGGGGAAAAGGGCACGCCTTGTATCCGCCTCGATTGTATTTGCTGAAAGGAATACATACTTTGCCTCTTCAGCCCTCTTGAGCAATGCAGCTTGCCCATAGTTAAATTCATGGTTGCCTATTGCCATGGCATCAACACCAATCACTTCTCCGGCTTCAATCATGGGTTTGCCTTCGAACAAGTTAACAAGATTAGTTCCATGCAGTGAATCCCCGGCATCCAGAATAATCACATTGCCTGCCTTTTCGCTGAGGATGTCTTCTACGAGCGTCGCTAATTTGATTAATCCACCGAGAGGCGCATCTGCACCCTGTGGTTTGAAAGATTCCAGTCTGCCATGGACATCATTCATATAGAGAATGACAACACCGTTCTCAGCAGCAGCTGCTACACCTACATATGCAGCACAAACAATGACCAATGCAACCACAAGAACAGGTAAACGAAAACCCTTCTTCCTTGACATCCTTAACATATACGACCCTCCTAAGGAAATTCTAGAAAACCTACAATACTTATTCTCCAAAAGCCATCTTTTCCCTCTATAGGTTTGTTCAACCATTTGCCTGAATTGATAAGTTAAGGACACGAAGAATTAAGATATAATGCCACCGGCTCTATGGAAAACACAAAAATGAATGGAAATACTCCGGAATCTTTGAGCATCCGCTGCACTGAAATGCGTGAGAGCTTCTGATGATTGGCATAGCATGGAAATCCCATGGTTAGTCAGCGGCCAAAGGAGGTCCGTATTTAACCGGGCACGTGAATCAATTGGGTATATGAATCAATAAGGGAAACATTGGGACCGGATTGGTAGGCTAATGGTCGGGGCGAGAGGATTTGAACCTCCGACCTCCTGCTCCCAAAGCAGGCGCGCTAGCCAAACTACGCTACGCCCCGAATTCTATAGTTGATAACGATAGTATACGCGAAGCCGGGCTCTGTGTCAAACTCTCTAGCAGTGTTCAATTGCGCCTTTGCGGCTGTCGTTAGTTGCTAAATGTCAGCCCCTAATATCTTGATTGACGCAGAAATTCACGCGATCGTGAAGCAAAGGATTTTCTCTAACGCAGCAGCTGAAAAAACTCTGCAATAAGAGGCAGAGCTGCCTTAAGCGCCCGAGCTCTGTGGCTCATGGCATTCTTCACATCCTGAGGCATCGCAGCAAAACTTCGGGTATGTCCATGGGGTATGAAAATCGGGTCATATCCAAATCCGCCGCACCCGCATGGCGTAAAAGCTATCTTGCCTTCGCACACCCCTTCTGACATCCTGACTTTCCCGTAAGGGTCCGCGATAGCCACAACACACCTAAACCTTGCGGTCCGTTCAGCATCTTCTACGTCTTTAAGCAAGGACAGAAGCTTTTCATAGTTAGCCCTGTCCCGCTCTCTTCCGCGAGGGAGATCTTCCCCTGCAAATCTTGCAGAACGAACGCCTGGCGCCCCGCGGAGTGCATCAACTTCAAGCCCGCTGTCATCTGCAAGCGCCACCTCTCCCGTAGCCTTTGCAGTCGCTAACGCCTTATGGGCCGCGTTGTCCTCAAAAGTCTCACCGTTCTCCTCTATCTCGGGAATATCCTTGTACGCGGAAATCGCCACAATTTCTATAGGAAGGCTCCTCAGAATATCCTCGATTTCTACAACTTTTCCCGGGTTTTTCGTCGCCAGAACCAGGCGCCTCATTTAGCTTCCCACTCTCCGGGCAAGATCGCCCAAAACCTCTTTTTGCACATCAATGAGGCTTCCGATACCGTCCCCGGCGATCTGAAGCATCTCATCCAACTCCGCCTTTGTAAAGGGATTCCCTTCAGCAGTACCTTGGACCTCAACAAGCCGTCCGCCTCCGGTCATAACTACATTCATATCCACACTTGCCCGTGAATCTTCTTCAAAGGCCAAGTCCAAGATCACCTTGCCGTCAACTATACCCACACTGGTCGCAGCAATAAAGTCGGTAACAGGAAAAGGCTTGCGGTTCATTGAGTTTTCCGAAGGAAACATGTTATTGACAGCATCCACCAAGGCTACAAAAGCTCCGGTTATTGCACAAGTCCGTGTCCCTCCGTCAGCTTGTATCACATCGCAATCCATCCAAATAGTCCGTTCGCCGAGCGACTCAAGGGATACTACGGATCTCAGCGCCCGTCCCACCAGTCTTTGGATTTCATATGTCCGTCCTGACCTGCCCTTTGCCGCTTCCCGAGGGTTTCGTTCACCGGTCGCCCGTGGAAGCATACCGTATTCGGCAGTGATCCACCCTTTATCATGGCCTTTCAGGAACTGAGGCACCCGATCCTCAACTGAAGCTGTGCATACCACCTTGGTATCGCCGACTTCAATCAAGACCGAGCCTTCCGCGTATTTTATGAATCCTCTGCTAATCTTCACAGGTCTCATTTCCCTTGAAGATCTTCCATCATGTCGTGTCACGAAAATTCGCCTCCTATATCAGCCTATCATCTCCGGTCAGCAACAATCCGAACCATGCGAGAACTCTAATCAGGTAGCCTGGTTATAACAAGACAGCTCTCTGCTTTCAAGAGACAGGTTGACCTGCCTGACGGGGGTCAGGTTATCGCCTAGCAGCTTCCTTCCTACAGCAGCAAACCGGAGAGGATCGCCGCTTACAATGAATGCATGCGGTCCTGTCTTCTCATGGCTTTGGAGACCCAACTCATGAAGCGCTGCAGCCGTCACTGTGACCGTCTCTTTCGCAGGATCCACAATCTCCACGTGTGGCCCGACAATCCGCCTAATATGATCAATAAGGTAAGGATAGTGAGTGCACCCTAAAACGAGAACATCAATATCCTCCTCCATCAAGGGGTCAAGATAATCGTGAAGCAGGCGGACGGTCTCCTGAGAGCTGAGGTCACCTTTTTCAATGAGCGGGACAAGCTCAGGACAGGCTGCGCTAAAAACTTGTCCCTCAGGCAAATACTCCCTTATTGTCTTCTCATAGGCGCCGCTCCGGGTTGTCCCAACTGTTGCGATAACACCGATTCTCCCGGTCTTCGTAGCCCTTGACGCAGCGTACGCCCCTGGACGTAAAACTCCTATAATGGGAATATCAAACTCTGACTTTACATCGTCGAGCACTTGCGATGACGTAGTATTACATCCGGCAATAATAAACTTGGAACCTTGGTCTATCAAAAACGTGATAATCTCACGCGAAAACCTAAGAAGTTCTCCGGCTGTTTTCTCTCCATATGGAACCCTGGCAGTGTCTCCAAAATAGACAACACGCTCCCAAGGCAATTTTCCGGATATTTCCCGAACAACGGTAAGTCCTCCTACTCCTGAGTCATAAACACCGATGGGTCGTGAATTCAAGAGCTTCACCTCCGGCAACTGATGCTACGATGGTTATTATATGTCATACCTCAGTCCATAGTACAAAAAACAGCGCATCTTTTTCAGAGCAGGCTGCATTATCGCTAATTCCTAATTTGCCTCTACAAGCTGCGTTCGAGCGGCTGCCTGAATGGCCCTGTCCTTGGACCGGTCCTCTTGTTGCAACATGCTGCCAGGCAGGGACTGATGCTCCCGTTGAAACTCCTTTTCCGGCTGAGCTTGCTTCTCAGGTGGCGCGGAAGCTTCTTTCTGTCGATCTTTGCGCCACTGGAAGTAAGACACCGTTCCGTTTACGATGCCTCTGGCAGCCTTCTCACGGAAAGCAGGATCAAGAAGGAGCAATTCCTCCGCGAGATTGGACATGAAGACCACTTCCACAAGACACGCAGGACACTTAACCTCCCGAATCACCATGAGGTCATTCCTCTCGCGCGCCCCTCGGTCAAATTGTCTGATTTGACTTACAAGTGCAGTCTGAATGTGTTCGGCCAGCACTTTGCTCATAGGCACTGTGTCGGCAAATAGAGTCTCAGTGCCTGTAGGGCCACCGCTTCTGGAAGCATTGGCGTGTATACTGATAAACGCGTCAGCACGCGCATTTGACGTAATTTTCACACGCTCAGGCAGGCTGACCGTGATATCATCCGAACGCGTCAGAATAACCTCAGCCCCCATTGCCTGAAGCTGAGTCGCGACTCTTTTTGAAATATCAAGGACCACAGCCTTCTCCTGAAGTCCTGTTGAACCAATAGCCCCCGGATCTGTCCCGCCGTGGCCGGGGTCTATGACTATAGTTTTGTTCCACATGGGCGACTTAAAAACTTCGACTTCCGCGCCTCTCCGGCTTTCTTCACTTTGTGCAGAATGCCCTATGTAATAGTTGAGATCCAGCACCACACGGACAGTCATAGGCCTATGCTGCGCCAAGCGAATCCTCTCTACAACACTGTCCCCAACAGGAATGACTATTTCCGCCGTATCCAAAGTCGAATTCTCAAAGTCCATGACAATCCTGTTAGGGGCGGTTAGCACCATGGATTTGACTTCAGCGTTACCGGAGGAAATCACATTGACTATCGTTGACTTTTCACTTGACGTGAAGTCAACCCCAAGAATTCGATAGCCCAAATCAACAATTACTTCCCCGGGCCTGTCCGATGATGTAAAGACCGAGTAAGTCGTCGCTTTTACAAGGTCCAGTACGACTCGGACTGTATCAGACGTAAACTGACTTGCTCTAACCTGAGTTACCTGAGGGTGAGAAACCGGCATACTTATGGCGTCTTCCACCAACACAGTCCCAGGCAAGTCCACAACAATCCTATGAGGGCAGGTAAGGCTTGAAGTCTCATATTCCAAAGCACCTGTTCCTGAGATAACGGCTTCCCCGCGCCCGTCCCTGTCAAAGAATTCCACACCTGTCACGCGCTTGGGGAACGAAACCCGGATAACGTCAGGCCTGTCTTCCGTTTGAACTACAGTATACGACGTAGACCTGGATAGGTCAAAAACCACCCTCACTACCGAGGGATTAAACTGCCCTACTCTTACCCTTTCAATTATACCGTCATTAACAGGTATCGGATCAGGCCGACCGAGAAGAATAGCGCCTTCTATGTCCAGCACCAGCCTCAACGGGTCTTGGAGAGTAAATGACTTATAGGAGGAGGCATTACCGCTGAATGAGATTTCCACTGTAGTGCGCCCGTCCTTCTCTGACGCCTCAACTTGGAGCAAGGTAACATGTTCGGTTACGCCGGGCCCGGTTGCATCTGCCTCTGAAGTCAGAGCGACGCACGGAGAAAGCTTCAAAATCATATCTTCTCCTCCTGATGCGCTTGCCCGGACTGCCCATGGGCACACAGAGAAGAAAATGACATGAAGAATGACAAGAAAAACATGAGTTCCGGTCTTAGAAATCGCGAATTGCAAAGATGTACCTCCAGACCTTCGCTAGCTGCTAAATCCTGTTTCGACTCTGTTCATCATTTTCCTCTTCCAATTAGCAGGAAAGGTTACGCATTTCTTTATTTCGTTTAGAGTCTGTCTCAGAAAGCTCATTGCACGGAGATACACAGCCGGCTTAGTGAGCTTGTAGTTAATATTTGTGCTGACATTACATGCTGTGTGCTTATTCACTTACAAGTTGCCGGCTTGTAAGATTTATGAAGAGGTGGTAACTGTGGGCGCAACCTTTGCATCTGCAGGTGAGCGAATTAGGATATTAAGACAACATAAACGCCTAACCCAGGAGCAATTAGGAGAGCTCGCAGGACTAAACCCTAATTACATCGGTCAGGTGGAAAGAGGTCAACGCACCCCGTCAATAAACGCAATTCACGCGCTGGCAGAAGCCCTGGGAGTAGATCCGGGGTTTCTTCTGCTTGCGCCTGATAAGTCCAATTACCATATCGACGACCTTATGGCCCTTATCGCCTTAGCCACACCGGAACAGGTCGAACTCATCACAAAGATCGCAGAAACAGTGGTATCCTCAGGGTACCAAGTCAGTGGAGATCATAACGATGAAGAATAGAATTTGCAACTCAAGGATTGACAAGTTCCTCATAAAGTCGGGCAGTCTGCCTGGCAATGGAATCCCAGCTAAAGAAGAGCTCAACTCTCTGTCTTCCTGCCTTTCCCATAGTTCGCGCTAATTCCTCGTCGCGAAGGAGCTTAACGAGAGCTCGGGCAAGTTCATCCGATCGGCCCGGCTCCACTAAAAACCCGGTTTCGCCGTCTACCACAACTTCAGTTATTCCCCCGACTGCTGACGCCACCACCGGAGTCTCACACGCCATGGCTTCCAAATTAATAATGCCGAACGGCTCATATATGGACGGGCAGCAGAAGACCCGCGCATGGGAGTACAGCTCAATAATCTTGTCTTTGGGCACCATTTCCCTTATGAGTCTTACGTTTCGCCATTTTGCGGCCTCGCGGACAACCTCACGCTCAACCTCTTCCGTGTCAGGGGCGCCTGCGCAAAGCACTATCTGCACATCCTCAGGGAGACTTCGGACTGCGTCAAGTAAGTGGAATATGCCTTTCTGCCTGCTCATTCTGCCGACAAACAGAATGTAGTCTTCCCAGATTCCGTATTCGCGCCTTGCTGTGTCAGTCTCTACGCGCTTATACTCGTCAAGGTCAATCCCGTTGTGTATTATGCGGACTTTCTCTTCAGCAATGTTATAACACTTTAAGATGTCCTTTTTCATTTCGCAAGAGACTGCGATTACACAATCAGAAGCCTCCACCCCTGTCCGCTCCATCCAACTACTAAGCCTATAGGCATTTCCAAGCTGTTCCTCTTTCCACGGGCGTAAGGGTTCCAAGCTGTGAATCGTCGTCACAAGGGGTTGTCCATAGAGTTTCTTCGCGTAAAAGCCTGCCATGAACGTATACCATGTATGACAATGGACAATATCAGAGGTTATCGTATCTTTCATCATTGCCAAGTTAACTGACAGAGGCGCCAAGGCCTTAGCTAAACGCCTATCTTCCGCCTCATCCATCAAATCCCACGATTCATATGCCTTTACACTTATTCCTTCCGGCCCGGGTCTTGCCTTGCCGAAACACCTTACCTCCACATCCATTATTCTTGCGAGGGATCGGGAGAGATAATCTACGTGAACCCCGGCGCCCCCGTAAATATCTGGTGGGTATTCGCGACTCATGATGGTTACGCCCAATTCTTTCCGCCTCAACCCTGATGCCATTCTTTACCACTCTCCACAATTAAGATTCGATTGGATCTCGTTTATGCTATCCAAAGTCCCTCGGAGCGCAATATTGACCCACCTTGGCCTATTACGAAGCTCATATCTTATTTCATAAAGGGCCTTCTCCAACTTGAAACACAGTAGAAGCAAATGAAAGTCACGGGCATCCTTGGGCAAAAGGTGAGGGCAAGACCTGCGCATTGCTTCCAGGTACCCTTTTAGGAACCTCTCCCCTGTTTCGCTGCCCCACTCCCTGGCAATTGCCATTAAGTGTTCCTTTTCATCAGGGCATTCGTCCATACGGAAAGCCGCAGAATAACCTGAATAGTCAAAAGACCTTAGCATTCCTGCCACGTCCCTCAGTGGGCTTGATTTCCTTAGCCTTTCACAGACAGGACGTAAGGGCTCTCCTTCAAAATCAATAATCACAAAATCACATGTGTCGTTCTTTCTGACTTGAAGAAACTGGCCAAGATGGAGGTCACCGTGAATCCGAATCTTCATGCCGAGGTCAGAGGAATTCTGAAGAATCTCCTCCACCTGCCGAAGACACTTGGAAACAGCCTCCTTCCGTCCTAACGACTCATACATGCTGATGGTTTTTGCGAGGGTCTCTGAATCCAGATTTGCCCGCCTTAATTCCTCAATCGTTATAGGTACGGCGGAGATTATGTTGCCAACGAGACCGGCCACATCTAAAGGTCTCATGACCTCAGGAGTGAATCCATCCTCATCAATCCTTGACGATGCCAAATGCAACCCTGCGGTAACCGTACCGAGACGGCTTTCGCGGAAACCGGGACTCCGTCCATAATCATGGATACAGCCATCCCCGTCTTCTTGAGGCAGGGAATCCCAAAGTTGTGCCTTTAGCGACTCCAATGCTTCCCGACACAGGATACTCCATGCATCTCCTTCATTCTCTATGAATTCTTGGACAAAGAAAGCAGGACATATCACCCCCTGCCATCCGGAATAGGTACCGTACCCCAAAGGGCGTGGGATACTCTGAAAGCCGACTTTGTCCAAGCCTTTACTTATTTCGATATCCGGGGACGAGCCGGCTTGCAGTTTCCGATATACCTTTATTACCTGGGAGTTGTCTACCATTATGACAGTATTTGTGGTATCCCTGTCATCAGTTATTACTGTGCGCGCCGTGGATTCCAAAGCACCGGACCCTATACGATCGAATTGGAAATAACCGCGCTCAGAATGAACTACTGCCCCTGTCTTGACAGCGCCGAGGAGCGCAGCTACGAAAGCCTGGGCGCCTGTAGCGTCATAGACATACCCAATAAAATCCGATCCTGTGACAACAACAAGGGGTTCGCCCTGAATTAAGTCTTGTGATTTGGTCACAAGCAGCGGGACATTGTAGAAATCCCTTCCGGCCTTCTCTTGAAACTCGTCTTGAGCTCCAGAGGAATCTTCTCCCTCAAAGTCCGCTGCAACAACAGCGATACCGACAACAGATTCTGCATCTACAGATAGCGTAACCCAGTCATATAGAGATACTCTACTGATAGAAGCATCCTTTCGCTGAAGCCATCTTGCGTCGGCAAACCATTCCAAATCGATCCTTGGCACGATGAAACTGAGATCATAAATGATTTCCTCAAAAGGACGCGAAGTCAGCCAGATTCCCGGCACTATCCTACCCCCTCACAAAATCCGCCCACACTTAATCTCCTGATTTAGTTTTTCCCCGGATGCATACTCCCTGATACGGCAACCTCTCGTCTAACCCCATACTTAAGCCATGCAATCACCTGTTTTACTCCGAGCAGAAACCCCATGCCCAAACCAAAGAAAAAATAATCCCAGGAGTGTTCGTATAGGCCCAGAAATACCGCCACTGCCAAGCAACTTGCAACTGAGCTGAGATACTTGTGCCTCGTTACTACGTAGGCGACAGCCCAAAAGATACCCATATATATGAGAGAACCTGCAGATAGCACCAGTAAGGCACCTATACATGTCGCCAGTCCGCCGCCGCCGTGGAAATTCAGCCATACCGGCCAATTATGGCCAATAACCGCGGCAAGGGCAGCGACAAAATGCATGACAATGGATTCCGGGGCAACTGCCTGAGCAAAGAAAACCGCAGCGACTCCTTTGCCCAAGTCCCCTATGCCTGACAGAAGTCCGGGAATAATGCCTGATGACAAGAATACGTTTGTGGTGCCTACATTTCCGGAGCCTACTCGCCTAATGTCAATCCCACTAAACACCTTAGCCCATATGTAGGAAAAAGGAATTGAACCCATGAAGTAACTTGTAGCTGCAACAGCAATTGCTGTCATGTGGTAATCACCTCGCTATGCGCATACGCTCTTTGCTTTGCTCCCGGTGCCTATTCTTGCGTCAAATATGCTACTGTTACCTTATTAGTTTTCGCGCTTCGCTTGCCTGTTTCCTTCTTAGCCTCGTTTAATCGACAATTCCCCTCAATCCATCAGCTCTATTTCCCTGAACTTAACAGACAGTTCTCACCCAAACCGAATAGATGAGCCGCTTTCTCTATAACGAAACACCGAGCATTTTGATGACATTAGTTATCTTATTATAGATCGTAAACCTATCAGATCCTGCAAATAGTAAGCCTACCGCATTCATTTTCTCGTCCAGAAGCAGAGAGCCGGAATCTCCTCCTTGGGCCATTTTGCCTGTGAGAATCTGGTCGCTGAAGGTCGCTGTCAAGTCGTCAGAATAAATGACATTGACTGTAGCGTCAACTACCTGTATCTCTCCTTCGGTTACTCCCGTCGTTCGTCCGCTCTTTCTTACATAAAGCCCTAAGACTGCCTCTTTCAATCCTCTTACCTCGCCTAACTCCAGTATGTCTGCAGAGATAAGCCGGGGATTCAACGGCCGGGCAAGGGCAGCATCCACCAGATTCGCGGAGCCTTCCAACAGTCGCGCGACCACTTCCGCTCTGACAGGAGACCTGCTTGCCCTCAGCCACCTGTTCATCGCCGATTCAACATATCTTACCACCGGACACGCAGGAACCCGCCTGCTCATCTTAATAGGGATGAACCTGTCAAGACAGGCTATTGTGTCTTCTTCCACTGTGCCTCCGTCAGCCGCACCCGGTTGAAGAATCGGATCTCCATGCCGAGCCTTACCGTCTCGCCCGGATGTGGCATTGGCTAACACGTGATTGTTGGACAGAATAAGCGGCTCACCTGTCTTCTCATCCCAAACGACCGCGCCGAAAGTGCCTGCGGTAGTCTTGTAATGCCCACAACTTACCCCGGGCTGAGCAGGTCTCATCCGGGACAATCTTTCATTGAGAAACCTCAGCTCACCGACTTCAACGACATCTGTAGGCACACCGCGAAACTCACCGGGTACCAAATCTTCCGCTTTAAGGTGTGGAATAGGAAGTTTCTTCTTCACCATAACGACTATACACTCACGGGAAGTTCTAACCCCTGCAGTAGTCTTATAACCTCGTCCTACTCCTACTACGTTTTCCATGGACATAATCTGCCAGGTAACATCCTTAAGGACGCCAAAGGTTTCATCCATGGACAGCGACACTCCTTTTCTAAATCAAAGTTATCGGGGTCTGCTTTCTATAGCGCAAGCCACTGCATAAATGATATTCCACAGACTCTTAATGGGTGATTTGGCCTTTGGCCTGACGTTGGATATGAAAAAGACTTAGCACGTGGCCTCTCCCGAAGCACAGAGAAGAGGCCACGGCTTATTCGCCGTGGCCCCCAGGCGCGAGGCTTATACCTTTTTCCAGAAGTCGGGGAAGAAAATAATGATTAAAGCAGTCGTGAGATAATATCTACAATCCCATTTACCGTGTCTGCCACCGGAACGCCTGCCTCCCGAAACGCCTTGACTTTAGATTCCGCTGTCCCCATAGAGCCTGACACAATAGCGCCTGCATGTCCCATTCGCTTGCCGGGAGGAGCAGTGCGACCGGAAATAAACGCTACAACGGGTTTT
>JAKPFY010000047.1 GCA_029551185.1 Bacillota bacterium | reverse complement strand
GTGCCGGTAGAACACCATTACCGCATCGCCGAATAGGGCAAGCCCAGTGATTGGGCCGTCGCCGGTAGTCGGGACTAGCATTGATGTTTTCGGGAAGTATGCAGGCTCGTTAGGTTCACTAAAATAAAGAGCAGTGGGGTTCTCAGAATCCCCTGCTGCAAAGATTCTAAAACTCTTCGGGTGACGCACTATGAACTTGCATCGCTTAATAGGGGCAAGGTCATTCTCGCTACGTATAGCAGAGCCAAGGTCGTAATCTGCGGTTGTGTCGTCGTAAGACGTGGAAGTATTGTTCTCGATAGTCGCAAGCCTGCGTAGGACTGTTCCGCCTACCATAGTCCGGTATAACCTGCGGTACATAGTGCCTTCAGGCCCTTTTGGTATGCTGCTCCAGGTAATCTTCTGCCCCTTGGTGATAGTCACGCTGGATTCTTGCGACGCTTCAGACTCTACACCAAATTCATCAACAAACACTACGCAACCCTTATACGTGCCAGCTTTCAGCTCCGTCTCAGGGTCAGCAGCTTTGCCGGTTAGAGTGGGCGCAGATGGCGGAGAAGCTGCTTGCACAGCCTGTACAGTAGTCCCGTCATAGACGCGATACTCAGCACCATCCACGAAATACAACGCATCCTTGAAGAAGAACCAGCCTATACGAGATGAAGCAAGCTCCTGCACAGGAGTCTTGGTGCCGTCATCTGCAATAGTGCATAGCGTTTTCCCAATGACAGCCATCAGGATGTTTTCGCCGGAATCGCGTGACCACTCGAACAACTGTTCTACTTGTGCGCCATAAGATTCCTCATTAAGCGCAACAGTCCCACGCCGCTTCGACAAGCCTCCACGCTCGGCCAGGTCGATATTGTCTGCCTGAGATAGCTCGTTATCGGCGAGGTTGTCCGGGGCAGCATCACAGTTCCAACCGCCCCGGAAGTCATAGTACGGTTTCAGTAGCTTTGCCATTACCTAATCACCACGATTTCACTAGGCCCTTGTCTGCGCCTAAGTGTGTTGAACACACGCATGACTTCAGCGTCAAACTGCTGCATATGCCTCAGACCGTCCGGGCTTTCATCGTCGTCCTTCAACTTCCACCAGCCAATGACATACGTAACAAGGCAGTTGTGATAGGCAGGGTGCACTTCAGGCGTGTCAAGGATACCGTCGATAGGCTCGGGCAGCCGTCTGTAGTGGATAGTATACGTGCCTGGGTCTTTGAGCTGAATCATGCTGTCACGTATACGCCATGCGTCATACGGCTCTCCTTGCGAGTCCAGCACTTCCACGACATAGGTGGTTGTAGCAGGCAAGTCCATCCACTGTTTGCCCACATCGTCAGTGATAGAGACTGTATCGTAGATGATTGCTATGTCGCCTATCTTGGACAGGGCCGCATTAATAGCATCTACCGCTTCCGAGTCGTCGATTGCTTCGTCTACGTAGTTTTCAGCAGCGCGTTTTATCTCTACTCCGGTCATGCTATCACCTCACAAACATAGCAGCGTTGCTATCCTCCCATCAAACATCTGTACGTTCATATTGTCACTCCCTTTGCATATTTGTTCTGCTCAATAAATAAGACCTTTAGCTTGCCGTCATCCGTCACCCTCGCTATTTTCCTACCGTCTACTATCCTTGCATCCATATCATCACCACCTGCCTAACTATCCAGTATCTCTTGGAGTCTTGCCGACCTCTTCGGCTTCGGCTTAGGCTTCGGCTTAGGCTTCGGATTCGGCTGTTCCTCAGGCTTAGGCTTAGGCTTAGGCTGCTCCTCATCGGCAAATATGGTTACACCGAACGACCTGCTTTGCTTGATGAAATCTATCTCCTCTTTGGAGCTTGTTACATAGACTCCATCCTGAAACCTTATGCGTCTGCCAGGAGACCCCTTTGTCATAGGCTCCATTACCATTACCAGGTTGTAATGTGGAGTCCTAAATATCATTTCTGCACCTCCTAAATGATAAGAAGAGGGGGATGATTCCCCCTCAGTCTAGCTACCGATCTCGTCTCTTTTTACTCCCTTAATGAGAGTATGTGCCTTTGGCAGGTGGACTTCGACGCCAAACTCCGTCCAGTATTCATCGAGCCAACCATGCCGGTCGTTTTCCTGTAGGTTGATGTCCAGCTTGGTATCGCATCCTACAAGCGGTCTGTAGTAGATATGGCCCATATCCACTATCAATCCCATACCATCATACCCATGTGAGAAGGTCTTGGACACTACTATGTTGAGTTCGCCATGAGCACTCAAGTACTTCTGGATGCGAACTCCGTATGTCTTCTGTCCTACCTCGGTTGTCAGTTTCTCGGCGCTGATTTGGTTTATCTGGCTGATGATGCGCGGACACGCTACAAGCAGCTTCTTGTCGCTGCCGTACTGGAACGCCATCTCGCACACCAGTTCAAACTCTTCTTCGGTGATGCTTCGGTTCCCCTCGAAGTCATAGACGTTACCGCCCTCCTCCACAAAGGACATGATTCCCCTTGTGGTGCGCCGTCGCGCTGCAACGTCGTCCTTCAGCTCACCGAATAGCATTGTCCTTTCCAATTCCAACCGGTGCTCCAGCGCCTTCCTCCGCCTCAGCCTCTTGCGCTCACTCTCGCTGGTTCTGAGGGCAATCTTCTCGCCCCTTAGCGAGCCGTTAAACGGAGTCCTAATCTCCTGAGTGACGTTATAGCGCTCTGTCGGCTGGTCTACCCTGGTCTCAGGAGCAAGGGAGTTCTCTTCCATTGCGTTGCCGAGCTTGAGAATGTAATGCGGAGTGGCGCTTTGGGCAATAGCAACAGCGTTCGTTGAGCCATAGCCCCGCGATACGGTAACAGTGTTTGTGCCTCGGTTTACGGCTGAAACAAACAGCTGCTCACCTGTTTCGGTGATTTTTAGTATGTCTTTCGCACTGATATGTGCTACATCAGCGAGGACTATCTGAGTATCATTTGCAGCGAGTGCCGCCGTTGCTGTGCTGAACGTAGTCCACCACGGCGCTGGTTCCTCGTCATACCAGTAAAACTTCTCCGAGTCTACGACCTTCTTCCGCGCCCTCATCATGAATACAGCGAACGGAGAAGCGTCCGGTATCAGTTGTGCTATTTGCTTGTCAACATCAAATCTCTTCCTAGTTGCGGAAATATCATATATACTTGCTGGCCCTACCGCCATTTGATACACCTCCTAATGAATTAGCGGTAGGCTCTTTTGCCTAACCGCTATAAGTCATCGAATATTCCTGTTGGTTCACCGCTACCGAAAATGTCCTCTAGGAACGCCTTCTCAGCATCCTGTGGCTTGGCAGTCCTTGCACCGCTACTACCTGGCAGCCTCGCTGCTGCTTTGCCGGCCTCTGTTTGTGCTGTCTGAGAGGCTGCTACTAGATGCCTCGCTTTCGCCATCTGGTACGCCGTTTCCATGCCATCCGGCATAGCTGCAAGCATCGGCTGAGTCTGGTAAATCTGCATCATGTCTTGTGCGTAGTCCTTGAAGTCGGGGTATTTCGCTGCAAGCTCCAGGGCTTGCCTATTGAAATACTCCTGCATCATGAACTGTTGCACTGGTGCTACCGCCTGACCAATCTTCTGCTCAATCTGTTGTAG
>JAKPFY010000131.1 GCA_029551185.1 Bacillota bacterium | reverse complement strand
AGCTTACAGCTCATGCTTCAGGGAAAGGCCACAGGTAGTCGTGAGTTCAGACGCATACAAGCCTTCTCGTATGGTAAAGAGAGCGCTTACATCAGGCCTCCTCTCCGGTGGAGCAAGCGTCTATGATTTGGGCCGTATGACCACCTCTGTAACCCGTTACGCTGTCACAGCGTTAGGAGTGAGCGGAGGCCTTCACGTGAGACTCTCGCCATATGACCCGGATATCGTCTTAATCGAATTCCTCGATGATAAGGGTATGAATATCGATAAATCCACAGAACGGAAAATAGAAAACGCGTTTTTCAGTGAAGACTTTACGAGAGTATGTCCGGATGATATTGGAGAGGTGGCATTTCTTACTCGCCTTGTCGAAGAGTACTTAGATTGTTTGCTCAAAACAATATCTGTGGACTTGATAAGGGCAAAGCAATTTCCGGTCGTGGTGGACTACGATCCCGGGAATCTATCCCTGATCCTGCCGTCCTTTCTCTCTGCGTTAGGTTGCAGGGTATCTGCATCAGACAGGGATAATTCCGGGGATCATGGGCCCAGGCATCTCCTGGATATGCTGGACTCCTTATCATTCCTGGCAAAGTCGGTAATTGCCAAGCAGGCTGCTCTTGGCATAATCGTTGACAGCAACGCGGAAAGGTTGTTTCTTGTCGATGAGAGGGGAAACAGGGTGTCTGACGACCTATTTGTAGCCCTCATGTCTCTCGTTGCTTTGAAATCGCAGGAAGGCGCCACTGTGGCAGTGCCGGTTACAGCCTCACGAATCATCGAGGATATGGCCGGAAGCTACCGTGGACGTGTAATTCGCACCCGGGCAAATCCCAGATCAGTTATGGAAAAAGCCATTGAGGCGAAGATTTTCATAGGCGAAAAGGGCCTTCCCGGGTTTCAAGCGCCTTTTGACGCGCTCTTCTCTCTTGGGAAAATCCTCGAGACTATGGCAAGGGACGGCATCAGCCTCTCGGAGCTGGTCTCTATGGTTCCTCAGTTCTATATCAGCAAGCGCAGTGTCAAATGCCCTTGGGAAGCGAAAGGCAAGGTAATGCGCACTTTGATCGATGAGACCCGCACAAAGAAAGTGGAACTCATAGACGGTATCAAAGTCTACCATGAGACAGGGTGGGCCTTGGTTTTGCCTGATTCAGAGGAGCCTCTCTTTCACATCTACAGCGAGGCTTCGACTCCGGATGAAGCTGAGGCGTTAAGAGAGGCTTACATGAGCCGTATATGCGAAATCGGGCTGATCTAAATCCTAAGCCTTAGCATATACTTGGTAGTCTATCTCAGGGAAAATGTTGTTCCTTGCTTCAATATCTGAAAGCCAGCTTTCGTCAATAGACTCCCGCCGGATATCCTCATAGAGTTTCGTGAACCGCCACAAGTGTTCTTTAGTACGCCTGACTGCGTACGGGACTACGGTCCCTGTCTTCATGATGAATGCCCAGTCGCTGCTCTGAGCTAGGAGCAACTCGCGGGCTGCCTGATTTAAGGCTCGTCTCCTCAGGCCGTCTGAGTCCGGGTAGGCTTTGGCAAGTTCCGTCATTCTCTCCGCTGCTTTATGAAGATGACGGTAAATCCAGTCGTTGGAACCTTCAAGCCAGACCTCATTGTAGCCTTTATATCCCCAACTTGAAAGGGACGGTGTAGAGACTTGGTTGCGAGTGTATACGTTTAGATAGTCGCTTGGTGTAACTAACTTGAACACGTTCTGGTCGTAAGTCGCCTTTCTTATCAAGTAATCAAGCCACTCCGGTCCTTCGAACCACCAATGTCCAAAGAGCTCAGCATCGTAAGGTGCGACTACAATGGGTTTTCTATCCATTACAGATGCCAGGTATTCGATTTGCCTCTCTCTGTTGAACATGAAGTTCCCTGCGTGGATTGCAGCTTTTCTTAAGGCACGTCCCCTGTCATAAGGTTGTTTGTCATGGGTTTTCCCGGTAATCCTGTGGTATTTTATCCCTGTGCCGATACGGGTTCCGCTTGGGTGTATGTATGGTTTTATGTAGTCGTAATCCAAGTCATAACCTATATCCCGATAGAATTCCCGGTAATCGTAATCCCCCGGATATCCCTCTCGTGCGCTCCATACTTGCTTGGATGATTCCATGTCCCTACCGAAGGAGGCCACACCTGACTTGCAGTATATCGGCGCGAACACTCCGTACTTAGGTTGAGGCGACGCGAAAAGCACTCCGTGAGCGTCCAATATGAAATATCTTATACCTTCCTGCTTCAAGTATTCATCATCACCCGGATTGAAACCGCATTCAGCAAGCCAGAAGCCTTGAGAATTGCGGTGAAAAGTTTGTCTGTGGTAGTCGGCTGCTATCTTTACCTGGGCACGCACCGCTTCGCGGGATATCTCCATAAGCGGAAGGTATCCATGGGTTGCGCAAGAAGTAATAATTTCCAGGCATCCCTTGTCCTGAAGCGCGGTAAATGCAGTGATTAGGTCGCATTGGTATTCATCTTGGAATATACGTCTTGCTTCACGGAACTTCTCCAGGTACATTTTGGCGTTCTCATTGAATTCCGGGAGCCAGCGGGTTCGTTCAACTTCTCTTTCCGCAAGCTCGATAAGGCGTTCTATGTGGCGGAGATACCGCTCCTTGAGGAGGGAGTCCTGAAGCATGGACGAAAGGGGCGGGGTGAGGGACATTGTTATTCGAAATTTTATTCCCTCATCAGCCAGGCGGTTGAATACTTTTATGAGAGGAATGTACGTTTCTGTAATGGCTTCATAAAGCCAGGTTTCCTCAAAGAAATCAGAATGCTCAGGGTGTCTCACATACGGCAAGTGCGCATGAAGGATAAGGGCAAGATAGCCTTTTTCATCTCCCATGTCGAAAACTCATCTCCTTTTGCTACCAAGTGCTACGGGCAAGTCTGGTAGTGACGGAGCTGCGCATAGAGGCATCCTTTGACACTGCCTGAATATCTATGATTTGCTCCCCGTCAGGCAGGGCGTACCTTACATGAAAAGTACCGTCCGGACGAAGTTTGACAGGCCGCCCGGAAATGGTAAGATCTGCGTCAGGTAAAGTGGCGCCGTGGATTATCACTTCCACAAATGCGTTTAACCAAAACTTTTGAGGCTGTGCTCTTTGCCCCATTTGAGGACTGGATATCTCACTTACGAATTCAGAGCCTATTTCCAAGTGCATCCGCTCGGATATTTCGGAAACCATCTCAGGGGATGCCGGAAGGCCGGTAGACAGAGGATAGTACCTCTCTATTGCTGAAAGTGTCATCCATTCTTCATCAATGACTTCAGACATGCCGGCTCTGGGGGTTTTGACTACGTTTGACTTTGACAAGCAAAGGAAGCGGCCGTCTTGTCCAATAAGTCCGAGCTCTGCACAGTAAGATCTGTTAGGCCGATCAACGTTTATATACCAGTTTTTGGCATGTTCGCCAATGTCAATGCTCATAGTCTTATGTGCGTTGCTTCCGTCAAATTCGATATCAGTCACATCATGCACCCGGAGAGCCTTTTTGGAAGTCAGCCATCCTTCCGGTCCCAACGCCATGGTTACCATGTCTGAAATGTCTTCCGCGATTTCCCAGTATGCGTGTATCCAATATGGATCCCGCACCATAAGGACTATTTGGGTTGAGCCATATCTCTGAGGAAGCTCATATTGGCTGTCCCATGCATATCCAGGAGCTTCTTGATATTGAATAGGAGCTTCACCTACGTGTAATTCGCGAGTCTCAATGATTTGAATCTCAGGGACGACCTCTGAAACATGGATTTCCACCGCCTCAGAGGGGCCGGCGCCTTGACTGAGACTGTTTTCTGTCGTTTTTTCAGAATTTTGCAATCAGGTTACCTCCCCA
>JAKPFY010000013.1 GCA_029551185.1 Bacillota bacterium | reverse complement strand
AGGAAGAAAAGGAACAGGAGATCTATGAATTCGAACAGATGGTAGCAGAGGAAACGGCGGCCTTGGAACACGAGCTCCGCACCAAAGGTAAGATAGAGGAGAAGCCCGACGAGCCTGACCCACGCATTCCGAAGCTCAAGGGTATCATCGTCCCTGAAGCCTTCCGGCGCGAGACGGTCGACATGGCCTTCGATGCCCTGGTCCGCCTCAACGGGGCCAACCCAATGGATGTCATCTCGATCAGCTCAGGCAGGTTCAGCATGACAGCCTATATAGACCACAGCGGCGATATCCACATCCAGTGGAAAGGCCTTACAAAACTGATCTAGCTACCACACGCCAACCCTTGCTATTTGCTCAGGAGCTTTCTCAGCCGCTCCTGAGCCTTTTTTATCTCCTCATCGGCTGATTTCGGATTCTCTTCGACCCGCCTTCTCAATTCACTCCGTATATCCTGGATGCGTTTCAATGTACGTCCGGCATACTGGTATTTTATCTGCTTTTCTGACATCGGCTTCACACCAAGCCCAATCTGCCGGAAGGTTTGCTGGGGGATTGAGAGGGTCTTCTCCGACTCTGGGAAGCGTATTGTATCAACTATAGACTTAAACTCCGTACCACCGATCATCAGTGATGGCACTGCCTGCTCCCAGATATAAGCCAACTGCCTTGCAAGGGCTGTTTTGTAATCATCGAAGCTCTGAACAATAGGCTGACCGTTGTATTTGGTGTTGGTCCATAACCCAGCTACGGTAGCTACAATTGGATTGTTCCAGAGTACCTTCACAATATCGGTAGTAGGCGTCGCCCCAGATGGACCGCCGACGGCCTCGTATAATGTATAATAGATTCCCCAAGGAAGGAGGAATGTTGTATCAAACCATTGCAGCCGGTTCTTTTTGTCACGCACTGGTAGGGGAGCATATTTGCCGCTTGCCATGTATTCGGGCAACTGCCTCTCAAGCTCCTCGGCCTCCTTTTCGTTCAAACCCAATGCATTATAGGCCGCCATGTTAAACGTATACACCATCAATTCAATGGCTCCTATTCTCCATGGATATTTGATTGCCGATTCTACCATTGCAGGGATCGCCTTGTATGTAAAGGTCACAAAGGGAACGCCCCACCATTTACGTCGCAGATCACGGATGAACAACGGGACGTCACTGTAGTTGAAGGTGGAGTTCATTGCCTCTTCAGCTGCGGCCTTGCTATCAATGCCCAAATGCCTCGTAAGATACAGATACTTCGCCCCCTTGGCCCAATTCTCATTCGCCGAATACATCCTCCCCAACTTTTCACCCACCTTGCCGGTTACCTTCTTCACCGGCATCCATAACATATCAATAACGCTTTCCACTTTGTCGTCTATAACAGGCTTGATGTGCTCCAGCTCACTGTGCCTAAACGTCCCGATGAACAAGTTGTTGGCCTTCATCTCATCCAATATGGCTTTGTGTTCCGGCTTGTCCTTTTCCAATAGGATGCGTGCCATGTCCTTGTAGGCCTTGAAGCCCTTGCCCCACGGGGGCATTGCATGTTCACCAACGGTGGCATTCAATATCACATTGCTCACAGCGTTGCGAACATGCTGTTTCGGGCTCCAAATGGTCTTCCAGCCTTTCCATTTCAGGATGGCACGATCGACCAGGCCGTCGGCGTTCGTCGCGGGCAGGACCAGCGTCTCGAGTTCTTCGGCGACATCACGATGCAGGTATTTTCCTGCTAGTTTGAGATACCTGTCGGGTATGTCAGGTACCTTGACCCAGTCAGTCAGCTTGAAGCCCTGTTGCAACTTGGCTGCCTCAAACGCCTCCTCGGTCATGCATACCGTCGGCCTCTTTGATATACTATCAAACGTCCTGGATATGTGTACGGCATTCCACGCGCGACGGAGTTCCTGGTAGTCTAAGACGCACATGTCTGTGATCGGTTCCAAAGCCTCCACCAAATCCTCGGGCAGGTCGTGCTTTTTCATGAACCGGTATATTGATGCACCCAACAGCCTCGCCGACTCGGTCCTGTGTGGAATAGTAGCTGCTCCCTGGAACTGTTGGTACAAGGTTTGTACGTCTGCGGGCAAATCCTCCCAATATTTGGTGAATACACGTGGGACGTATGTCTCCAAGTTTTTCAGGTACGTCTCCCTCTTAAGAAGAGGAATATCACTAACCGTATACGTCCGCTTCCACCTCCCTGATTTATGTATATCAACCTTGTTGATTATATCATACGCTTTTGAAAACGTAACAAAGTCTCTATTGGTGGAGATCTCACGGCTTTCTACGTCTTGGCTGCCAGGCTTTCTTTGGAGGAACCGGAGAACATATTTTCCATTTTCATCATTCCTGAAGCCGATGTAGAAGGCTTGTTTTTCATTGATCTCGATGCCTTCCGGTGGTACAATGGTATCGGGCGCATCATGGAATGGCATCCATACCTTGGGGCCAGGTTTTTTGACTTCCTTCCAAGGGGCCGTCGTGGCCGCTTCGCCGACGCGCATCCAGTCTCCACGGCTCAAGGCCCTTTGGGTCAAAAGTATCCCCGAGACCTCATCTCCATATTTCACTTTGATCCTATCAATCACCTTCCAGAATCCGGGGGTACTTGGATCCATTTGCATCAGGTAATAGAGCAACCGTCTCCCTTCAGGGATGGGCTTAAGGGCC
>JAKPFY010000003.1 GCA_029551185.1 Bacillota bacterium | reverse complement strand
AGTATGAGGTCGGCGTCTTGCATCTCTTCTATGAAGCGAAGTGACTAAGGTTTGCCAGGAGCCGTGTACGGGGCCCGTACGCACGGTTCTGTGAGAGGGATGACGCCAGGCTGATTACCTGGCGCCACCCTACTCGATATGGGTAGCCGTTGTTTGCCTCGGCATTCATGCCATACAGCTCGTTTTGGCATAGTCAATTTCTCTAAGTACGTAGCTCATATCCCGGGCTATCCGTTGAGTTCACTGCTATTGCCCGTCTCTAGTTGGCTTGTTGCGGTTCGGATCTGATTGGGCGGCTCGATGGTCCGAAGGATGGAAACGAGCGGGCGAGGAGCTGTGAGTGCTTACTATACGCGGTATCGATAGTTACAGGCAAGCAACCTCAGGCTGAAACTGAAAGCATCGGTGAATCCCACTTCAGTATGGCCTGTGGATTTTCCGGGACAGCCTCAGAGCGCGCGATAGAGACCATTACGACTTGTTCATTAAGATTGCAAATGACGATAACTGCTCTTGATTGGGTTGCCGATTTTCTATTTCATGCAAGGATTCAGCTTTTGCCGGACAGTAAATCGCACCTATGGAGAATGTGATGATCAGCTTATGGGGGTATGCGGGAGAAAGCTTCTTGACTAATGCTATCGTCAGAATCGGCTGCTATAGGCTTGCCTTCAACGAGAGATGTGACGACGAGGAGAGTGATTGTAATGAAGGTCGGAGACATAGAGAAAATTGGCGTTGCCGGAGCCGGCACCATGGGCTCGGGAATAGCGCAAGTTTTCGCTAGTAAAGGCTACGAGGTAGTCGTAACGGATATAGCCGAAGAACAGCTGCGAAGGTCGGCCAAACTTGTAGACATTTTCAACAGCAGTCTTATCGAAGAAGGGATAATGCTTCCCGAAGAGGCGCAAAAAGTTAAGGGACTCATATCTTATAGTACAGATAAACGGGATTTCAGCGACGCGGACCTCATTATCGAAGCCATCGTTGAAAAGATGAACATAAAGCAAGACTTTTGGCATGAAACAGAAGCGATTGCGAAAGAAGATGCTTTCTTTGCTACGAATACGTCAGGGCTCAGTATAAACGGTATATGCGAAAAGGTTGAGAACAAGGAAAGATTCATTGGCATGCACTTTTGGAACCCGTCCCACATAATCCCATTGGTCGAACTCACCAAGGCAGATGAAACATCTGACGAGACTGTCGAGGAACTGAAAAAACTCATGGCGACCATAGAAAAGGAAGCTGTCGTCGTGCAAAAAGACGCCCCCGGTTTCATAGGGAATAGGCTCCAGTTTGCAGTCTTCAGAGAGGCTTTATACATAGTGGATGAAGGGATCGCCACCTTCGAAGACGTTGATAAGGCCATGAAATATGGGCCGGGCTTCAGGTATCCGGTAATAGGGCCATTGCAGACTGCGGATTTAGGAGGACTAGATACTTTCTATTACATATCTGATTACCTTTTTGAAGAATTGAGCGACATGAAGAAACCGCCGGCGATGCTTCAGTCAATGATGGATGCGGGACGATTGGGGGTCAAGTCAAACAAGGGGTTTTGGGACTACTCAGGTGACAAACAGGCAGAGGCCATAAAGACAAGGGATAAAATGCTCTTTGACATGTTGAAGTGGAGCAAAAAGGTGCGGAAATAGGTTAGCAGTCTACAACTTTGCCCACCTAGGGCGTATTTGTTCAAGAAGATTTGCGGGTGGGCATTATTATCTCTCTGGTGCTGCTCATGTTTCCAGCCTAGACAGGTCATTCCTGTTCCCATTGTCGTTGCTACAGGCGTTGAGGACGCCTACATGACTGGATACGCCGCGGTGCCATCTTCGGCCAATTAATGGACTATGCTGGAGAGGCTCACCAGAATATCTGGGCTTGAAATAGCCAGCTGAGGAGTGATCATCAGCAGCGCTGTGCTTACATATGACGAAATCAGCCTGTTTGTGGTCGTATTTGCCATGTATACGCTGGCACTTGCGCTGTTTGGGGAGGCTAACATCTCAAGGACTCTAATCTTATGTTCAATTGGACTGGGCTCATTCACGTTTACCATGACCGCCGCGGTAATAGGCCTGGTGGCCGATGGTTTAGGGTTAGCACCGTAGTCTACGTTGGCTTTGAAACAGAGTTCTCTGTCAGACGACGGCGTGGACAGCTGATTTGACACTGTTTCGGACAGGGGCAGGCAACGTGTGGCTGCTCAGATAGTCTCCAGCACTTCTTGGGCGTGGCCGTCAGGTTTCACCTTGGGAAAGACGGCGGCTACGCGGCCTTCCTCGTCTACTATCACAGTGGACCGTATTGTACCCTCAGATGTCTTCCCATACATCGTCCTCGTGCCCCAGGCCCCGTATGCTTCGAGAACGCTGTGATTTGGATCGCTTAGAAGATCGAAGGGCAGCTGTAGCTTGCTGTGGAATTTGGCATGGGATGACACCGAGTCTTTGCTGCCCCCGACAACTTCAGCGCCGGCCGCGACGATCTGGTCGTGAAGGTCGCGGAAGCCCTCGGCTTCACGGGTGCACCCGGGTGTATTGTCTCTTGGATAGAAGTATGCGACGAGTTTACGGCCCCGAAAGTCCGAGAGGCGGACCATCTTTCCGTCTTGGTTTGGGAGCGCGAAGTCTGGAGCGGGTTGTCCTATTTCCAGTTTGGCCATGCATGAACTGCCTCCCTTCATGTTCTGACTGTAGTGTAGCAGAGTCCGGACATGCAGGGCAATCGCCTGATTTACTTTGCATTTGCCGCAGTCCATGCTTGACGAAGCCGAGGGAGTTTTTGTGAGCCGTGTAGGTTTTCTGACGCGCTCAGCAATCTGACCCGAAGCATTTGGCTATCCCCCGGTCGTCACCCTGAACAATTCTCATATGGCATCTGCGTGATAGGATAATCTGTTGCGCCTGTGGACAATACTTGAACGTTGCCCAAGGCCGCTCAGTTGACCGGGTGGAGGTGGTTTGGCTTGGGATGGATTCTGGCAAGAAACAGATATAGCAGGAGTGCGGTGAAAAAAAGCAGCCTAGAAAGAAATTGGGCTCAAGCGGTAGTTGCAGATAACCCTGTCTTCGGATGCTACTGGGAAAGATACAGCCATCTCACCAGAGACATGCCGGCTATACCTGTCATAACAAGCGCTAGCGAATAGAGGGCGATTGAAGCGAGGGCAACTGCCCAAACGAATCCCGCCGGCTCAGTTACGCCCGAGGCGAGCCCTGTAATGACGGCATAGAGTTGGCCGCCGGCAAGAAACGCCACAGAGCCGCCTAAACCCCAGCCGATCAGCTTCTGATGAGACTTCGCCCGCCTCGCAGCCCACAACAGCAGCAGGGCGCCGACGAAGGCAATGGGAAAAAGCTCGGCTGGCATCAGATAGTCGAACCGGAATACGCGGGAAGATATCGTTCCAACTATGGACGTGAGGACCGTGAACAAGATGGGGGTCCACACGAGCACCGTCCCTAAGATGGCCAGTATTCTGGTGAGCACATCCTTGCGATCCATTTGTGGTCCCTCCCTCTAGGGCTTCAAGGTTCCATTGCAGGCGCCTTTCTACCTTCTATTATACATATGCCGCAAGCCAAAGACGAAGAAGGGCCGAAAAGAGGCTAAGGAGCGCCCTCATCAATGAGGAAGCATTTGGGACGTTGGCCAGTCCACAGCGGGATTGAGATTGAGAAATGCGCCGGCGAGTTGATTTCGGTGCGCAGTTGTGCCTGAGAACGGTTGCAGACATGTCAGATCATGAAGACGGGATGAGATGGTGCTGCAGACACTGTGTATCAAGGACGTAGCCGCGGGGGCACATTCATCTTGAGAATCATGCAAGGCAACAAGACTTGTTTGTTCAGGTCTCGCTCTAAGGGATGATTCTGCGCGTGGCGCGTGCTTCTTCTCACAGTGTGTCTGTCCAATCTGTGCGGTGCCTTTGCGGAACGAGGTCCATATCGAGGCGCCTGTCGTCTGCAGAATGTTATCCCCAACTACGTATACGAGCCGATGCAAAGACGAGTATGGAAAACGCCGTAAGCTGCCTGCAACGCCAGAGCAAGCGCACAATACTTAATGCCGTGCCTGTGCAGCTTCTGACGAATGTCCTGCGCCATCTCTCAAAACTGCGAAAATGGCAATGCAAACCGTGCGCTCATGCCAATTGGTCCCATGTCAGCACTTGAAATATTCCAATGATAGTAATACGATAACCGTAACGAAAGTCACTATCATTGGAGAAAAACACTATTCTTGCCAACACACAACAATCTGCTGCAAAAAGTGAGCGTTTGGCATGTCGAGTGGCCTGAGGCAAGCACGCAATACCGGATTGAACATCTCCCTTAGCGGGGACTGGTTTGTGTTCGGACGTGCTAGTTGTCGGTCGAAACTGCTTTAATCACAGCCGTGATGATCACTACAGTGCTTACCAAAACCCTGCTGTAAAATCTATTAGTCACAGGTGAGCCCCTCAAGCGGGATTCATCGATGCCTCAAGTCTGAGTCAGAGTTTGCTTACCAATAGCATGTTCGCATAAAAAAGGAGGGACAAGAGGTTTGAATCGTTCGGCCCATCGGTTCCCGTTCCTGCGGGCCATGGATGATCCAGGCCATATTCAGAACGTGAAAAATCCCAAGTATGTTGAGCTTCTCATCACAACCAAACTTGAGGGCATCGACGTAGTGCCTCAGGCTGTCTACTTTCTGTCCTTTGCGGCTATTGGTGTGCCTTTGTGTATCAATACAATGCTGACCAGGCCCTTGCCCGAACCAGCAACCTCCGTGTTGCTGTTGGTTCTTGGGCTTATCTCGTACCACGTCCCAGTCACATTTCCGTCAAACGTCCAGTTTCACCCGGGCTTTCCCCTTCTCATGGGCGCGCTTTATTGCCACGGTTGTGGCGCGGCAAACCTCGTGATAATGCCCTCGACGCTGCTTCACGTTTTCACCAGAAATCATGGACTCTTTAACTGCTTTTTCAATGTAGGCCAATTCGCTTTGTGCATCTGCGCTGCGGAAACCGTGGGTTTCCACTTGGGCTGGGAACCAGGTGCTCCCGCGACAGCCACGGATCTCTTACCAATATCTTTGATGATGCTGACATTTGACCTTCTTAACGTCCTGTTCGTCAGCGTATCAAGAAGCATAGAAAACAAGGAACCTTGGAAGAAATGCTTTATCAAGTTGCTGTACACAGACAGGAAAGCTGTATTGCCCCAACGTACTTTCTTGACTGTTGTTTCCATGCTGCTCTCATCCCACATGGGAGACATTGCATTTGTCATCGTGTTCATAGGTGTAATATCTCTCAGGTTTCAGAATGCATTCCAAAGAGAATTATTGGAAAAGACCGAGGAGGCAGAGACCGATCTGCTTACCGGAGTCTATAACATTCGCTACTTGCAAAAATGGCTCAACACCAAGTGTAAGGCGGCAACCGGCGCTGAGGGCGTCTGTTCCTTCATATTCGCAGACGTTGATGGACTGAAGACTATAAATGATGAGTATGGACATGAAATAGGGAACAAACTTCTCATCCATGTGGCGAGGCTCCTTCTTGCCAACGTCCGAAGCAAGGATCGGGTTGTAAGATATGGGGGAGATGAATTCGTCATAGCCTTTCCCGGTATAGGCCTCCCGCAGTCTACTGCTGCTGCCATGAGGATCCTGCAAGCTTCAGACAGCGCACCATTTTCGGTTAATGGCGCAGAAGTGGATTTTGGCATAAGCATTGGAGTGGCATCATGGCCGGAACACGGCGAAACAGTATTCGATGTGATCCGCATTGCTGACAGAGCGATGTACGTGGCCAAAAGAAGCGGAGGGAACAGAGTGCAATCAGCTGCTGATCTGTGATGAGATTGACCAGTTTCATGGTTTGCCTGGGGCGGATAGGCAGTCACAGCATCCAGCCCCAGGCAAACCAGACAATACATAGGAAGCGTCAGCACTCAAGAAGAGCGAATGGGTTCCAACGAGCCTAACCCGAGATCGTGTGAATAGGATCGCGCTGGTGGTTCGAAGAGGTGAGCCAGGGATGCGGTCGCCTCAAACGCCAGATCGAGCAGGCTCTTCGGCGATCTGAAGGGCCGCCCGATGCTGGCTGATTGTTTGCAAATTATAGGTAGACAACCTGAAATCAGGATACCTTCAAATATGACCTGGCATTCATGCGCCTTCTCACCTTGTGTATCCTCTTTAGCTGCAAGGATAAGGGTTGCGATCCTCAATTCCATTTTCCATGTGATGTCCACTGAGTTGCGAATCGGATGCCGCAACGCTGGAGCGTATGGAAATGGCCTATCTTATGTAGTCAATGACATCCTTGCGTCTAGGCTTTGCCGGAGGGCTATCGCCGTCCTTGTATCCCAAAGCCACTGTGCATACATGGGCATAGCCTTCAGGGACGCCCAGCTCCTTCATTAACTCCCGGCCCTCTTGCGATTTGAAGATGATCTCGGGGGATGTCATTATGCACGAACCGATGTCTAGAGATTCCGCGGCCAGAACAATGTTCTGCGCCGCAAGCGAGCAGTCAATCTGAACGAACCGGCCTGCCGAATCGCCAGTGACGATTATCACCGTGGGCGCATGGAAAAAGGGACTGAAGTCGGGTTCAGCTGCTCTTTTGGCCATGGGCTCAGGGCCTGACTTCATGACTTCCTTAGCCAAGTCAGTGATCCTTTTGAGCACATCTTGGTTCTGAATGACAGTAAAATGCCATTTCTGCTGGTTCATGGCGCTAGGAGCTGAGATCGCAGCCTCAAGAATAGCTTCAAGTTCCGAGTCAGTGATCTGATCCGGCCTGTAATTCCGGATACTTCGTCTCCTTTTGATGACTTCAAGAGTCTCGTTCATCCTTTCCTAACCACCCTTCTCTCTAACTGTCAACAGACGATTTCTCTTTAGCTCAACGTTTCACCTTCCCACGATACTGTCTTGCGCAAATCAGTCAGGGTTTTCGGGAATGGGGTATTGCGGCATGAAAAAAAGCCGGGAGAGTGCGGGTTAGGGTGGACAAGGAACGTAAAGTGAACTGGTATGCATCAGTCATATAGCCCTCAAAGGCGGGAGCCGAAGCCAAGGGATTTTGCCAGAATGAAAGACCTCATTCGGGAGGCCATCATTGTAGCACTGCGCATGGAAGGCGTCTCTGAGACCGTTATTGACCGATACATGGCGGATGCAGGAGAGATTGAGTTCTCAAAAACCGCAAACAGAAGCATGGTCGCCAAACTCAATCATACCATCTATGAATTACGCATCACTCAGAAATGTTTAGATAAAAGCAGCTTGATTCAAAGGTACATCAGCATTCCAATGGGACGGTATTCCCAGACCTCGCCGGGGGAGGATGAGTATTTTGTTCCGATTGATAGGATGCTTGAGTGTCTTGAAATCTACCTCGACGAAGATGAGAACGGAATCTGCCAGTCAGTTCTGGACGTAGAATTGTATCAGCTGAAGATAAAGATCGAAATAGAGGGGTTTGAAGGGTCCTGGTGCCGTCGACCTTCTCCTTCTGGCATCTACACAATCTTATCCAGACAGTCTTCGATTAGCAGAACTATCACCTGCACATGTTTGAAGTCGGAGGGCGGGGGTCGAATGTGAAGCGGATTGTGATGAACGATGACCCCGAAACGTTGGAATGCATGGACCCTGACTCCTGCGATATCCTGCTGGAACGGTTCTCTGCGCTCAGAGACATCTTTCCGTAACATAGGGAAATCATGTACGAATACGGTTTTGGCGATTCGTGGCAGCACACGACAACACTTGAGAAGACAGTAAATTCTGACACACTTGAGGTGACCTATCTGGACGGAAGGGGCGAAAGGCCTTCCGAGGACGTGGGCGGATCCTGGGGATATATGGAGTACATGCGGATTATGGCAGACGAAACAGATCCCGAACATGAGACTTTGGGCAGCAAGCCAAGCCCGGAAGAGATAAACAGCAGACTCAAGCATTGCATAATGGGATATATGTATTTGCGGTCATGGCATTAGGGTGTCCGAAGGGAGCGAGTTGCCGATCTGGTTGATGAGGGCTATCGATATTTGCTTGACAGTAATGTCAAAAAAGCCTGCAGAGTCTGGCTGGAAGTATGGGAAGTGGTAAAGTGCGGAAGGAAAAACTTGGGTCTGTTCGGCGGGTTCTTCATCAGCAACCTATGCCAAGATCCGGAGTTTGAATTGCACAACGCCGGGC
>JAKPFY010000303.1 GCA_029551185.1 Bacillota bacterium | reverse complement strand
CACATCATTGAAGAGCTGGTATCCAAGCTTGCGTCCGATCTAGACAGCTTAGTCTATGTTGCCGATTCCGCAGCCGTGACCAAAGACAACCTGGATCTGATAGCAGAGAAAGGGATCAAGTTCGTCTCTCTCCTTTCATGTGATGTTTCCCCCTCCTACACCACCACCCCAACCCATTTCCATTAATGAAATTTAATCTGAGCAAAAACCGAATCTACGCGGTCATCTAGCGTGAGCCCCTACAGAAATGATCATGTGCCCAGCTCCAGAGATCATCGTTCCCTTTCTTTAGTTCGTCTCTGACGCGATCAATGCTGTGCACTCTACCATTGTCAGCATGCCAAATTAGCCCTTCCCAAAAACTAGGTACTCGATCAAATGCATAGTACTGAGTTGCAGCCTGAATAAATACGTTAGCATCGAGAACATAAACTCTGCACTCCATCACCGTACTCCGTCCGTCCTAATCGAGTTCACATACTTATGGAAAGTGATTCCGTACAGTCCTGTCAGATCATAAGCTTCGGAGTAAAGCAACCGCCCCTCTGCAGCAGCATTCGCCACTTCAATTGCAAACCTTCGGCCCACACGCAAATTCTGATTATTGTAGAAGTCTCCACCGCCCTTTTCGCCATCAGATGCTCCGTGCTTATGGCTCAAATACGAATCATAGAAATCGAAACACTGATCTTTGGTGATCAGGGACAAGTCCAAAGCTCGACGAGCTCCCACCAACGAACTGACTTTGAAGTGATAAGCCAACGCTTGAAACGGTTCTGGGTCACTTTGAACAGAAGGCCAGATCTGTCGCAACTTGCTTTCTGGCACGAGAAACTCGGCGGCCACACGATTACAGGCTTGCTCTATGGGGTCTTCTGCCGGCTGCATTCTTCGCAGATCAAAAGCGGCACTTCTTCCAAAGAAAACATGGGCTAGTTCATGGGCAAGTGTAAACATCTGCGCCGCCTTGCTATCCCTGCCGTTCACAAACAACAAGGGACAGTACTCATCTACCAGGACAAATCCACGAAACTCATCCGTGGCTAACGTTCTATGGGTGTTGTTCCCGACAACTCCATTCACAACGACCAAGATTCCGGCTTCTCCTATCGCCTCTCGCAAGGCATTGGAGGCCTCAGTCCAATTCCGATAAGATGCAGCCCAAGCCAACTTGAGGTCCATTTCAGAGCGCATGCTGGCAGCAATCGCTTTTGGCTCTTCATCCATATGAGCCGAACCCACGAAAGGCAGGGGCTCCTGGCCCCTATCTATTAAGGACTCTCGCATCCAATCTTGGCGACGCTGCATCATGTAGACGGTCTCTATCAGGTCAGGGCTGGGTTGACTCGGCGCCCCATCATCTACAGTTCGAAAGTGGGGGATCGGCAAGCTCTCCTCGGGCGGCTTATCCAAGAAGAGGTACCCCAGCGGTGTCCGGGTAGCCCTCGCAAAATCTTCTAGCTGCTTAAGGGTCGGCTGAATTGTGCCCGAAACCCATTCATTGATCTTTGGAAACTTGCCCACAAGATGATCTTCTGTAATGTTGGAGCGTGCAAGCGCCCAATTCAAGACATCCGTGCTCACTTCAACCCTGATCATAGCGCGCCCTCCTTCCAGATAGACTCTCGCGTCGACAGCCCCGAAAATACTCATGCACATGTTGAGTCGGCAGTTATATTATACCCTGTCAGAAGTGCTTATTGAGGATGACATGTTTCAGCATTGGCGACGCGGCAAGACGCAAGATGCAGCCTGTGATAGCACTGGGCCTTAAGGCCATGCAGCAATTCTCTTAGGTATTTGGTCCTGCAAACTTGCTTGCTGAGAGCAAACGTAAGACGGATGCTAGAAAACCTTACTCGCAGTCGCAAGGCTGTAGTCTGCTAATCGCAGATGAGCACATTGGCTATGCTTGCTTTAGGGCCTCAATTAGCAAATCCCCATCCTCTGATCGCATAAGCGGCCGCCCCTTGCTTCCCCATTTCTTCTCCAGGGCCCGTTCAGTTCTGCGGAGAATAATGTCGCGGGCTTTGGCAGCCCGAATCACGGCAACGCTCCTGAATATGTTGATTTCATTCCTAATGCCTAAAATACCCGCTATTACTCTTTCAGCCTCTGAATCATCCATCAACACAATTGGAACGGACAGAGCAACGGCCATTGCAACCGCTGACATTTCGCCGATGTTAGAATGGGGACCCGGCTCATAGCTGAGGTAGGGGCGCAACGAGGTAATGACAGAGTTATAGGAGGCCTCCTGAAACTGATTCAACATGGTGCTTCCTACAATCTTCACCTTGCCTTTTTGCTGATACATCTCCATCTCTTTCTTGAGCTCCTGGTGATTGATGATCTCATCAAGCACTTTCTGTGGCACTATGGTGCAGGCAAAGAGTTGAGGAATGACATGGAAGGCATCTTCATCGCCAAGTCTTAGAATGACGGATGTGTCCACTACACATGCGTGTTCCATTCTGGCACCCCCAGGCATTACGTTGGAGGGCCCGCTATCATTCGCACCGATGTTACATGAAATCTAGCAGCTTGTGGAGCTCGTCAAATTTGCCGCGGCTGATGCGTTCACCGTCAAGGTTGTTGCGCAGGATTGCATAGAAGCTCGGTGACACATTTCTGTCATAAGTAGGTTCCTCCATTGTTGCGTGGAGCCCAAGTTCTTTTCTTCGTTCATCATAGATAGCGGCAGCTGAATCCAACAGAAGTTCCTCTTTCTCTTTCGCTGTAATGTATGCTTCTTCCTCTAATCGTAGTACTATCGTCTTCACTGGCACTTCATAGTAATCGCTTAACAGAACTATGGTATCGGTCAGGTCGAAATGCCGCGGCAAAGAGTCGCAATACATCTTTATACCCCATCGCGGCACCATAAACTCTGCTGCAAAGCGATTCGCCAACTTCTCCCTTAATGTTGAACCTCCGCTATCTTCTATGTCGCATATGGTACTCCAGCTACTTAGGGCATCACGATCGAACCATGCATGGTACAGTTCATGGGCGGCGGCAAAATGCTGCTTTCCTTTTGGCAGCGCGGTGTTTATGAAGACAACATCTTGATCGCTTCGTCGACCTATGAATGCGTCGAAGTTCCGATCGTCGACGGGAAATCGAATGGTCAGTATCTTCATATGATCCAGGCAATTGAAGGCTTTGGCGCCGATAGGAGCGGATAACCCAAATCCAAGCGTGCTCCTTCTCTCTTCCGCCTTTCGGCGTATGTCTTCGACTGAACTGGCTGTTAGCACGGAGACTCCCCCTCAGCAATTCTAAGCTGCCATATGTACTCCTGTACGAGTCTGTCGACTGACTTAATCGCTTGTCTGGCGGGTTCAGTCTTAGCGCTGCCCATAAAGGCCAAAACCAGGCTTTGTGGCCGTTCTTCAATCAGGTCATTGAGGTCTACGCCCAATGCAGTACAGGCTGCCTGAAGCTCCATTGCATTGACCGCTTTCTGTCCATTTTCGATCTTGCTCAGAACCGCCCTGGATATCCCCATCCGTTCCGCAACAACCTCCTGTGACAATCCGAGTTCGTTGCGATAACTTGCGATGCGTCGGCCAATCTCCTGATAGGAGACTGCCATCGGTATTCACCCCCATCCCTCCATGAGTTGTTTCGCCCTAATCATAACGTATCGTTGCAACATGTTCAATATGTACGGCATTCTTGCTATGTGTCGTTGCATTAAGATGCACAATATTTCATTAGTGCCGCCAGCGGACAGATCCTGCTGATCTGACCCTGCACGTTGCTGCAGCAAGGGCAAATAGCAAATTGCCTGGTTCAAAATTCACATAGAATTCATTTTAAGGGGGAGTCGATGATGAAGGCAGAACAAAGATCATAGCGAATCACTAAAGACATGACTTTACGCCACACGTCGCTTCGCTCCGACTTGGTCAAGCGAAGTCCTCCGGAACCACTGGATTCTTGGCTCCGTCATGGGCGAACGATTTCATCGGAATGCGCACGTCCAAAGGCAATAGGCTCTTCAGAGATTTCGTTGCTGAGCTGGCGGTGGATATATTATATACCCTGTATCCATGATTTCCTTAAGAAACCCACTTGGGTCCTGTCCGTATTCGATTAGCACTGGTTCAATACGAAAATCAACCGAGCGCCTAAGTTTAAATAGCCTAGCCTGTTCATCCAGATAGTCACCGTCTAGCTTATCTACAATAACAGCAATATCAATGTCTGAATCCGGCGTTGCTGTCCCTTTGGCATATGAACCGTATAGAACCACAAGCCTGGCTGACATGTGTTGACTGACTAATTCAGAATACTGTTTGGCTAAGTCTATAGCTGACTCTTTATCCATTCTGACAGCTCCTTTGTCTCGCCAACCAAAAGCTCGCATTTTTCCCTAGTCAGGGACTTCAGTATCGCATCCTTGTGCGTAGGGTATCGGGCTTCGATGTTTAGGGGTTCTAGGATGTCTAGAAACTCCCTTTGGGTTTCATTCAACCTTTCATAGATGCCAGAAAGGCCGGCCAGTCGAGACAGGTTATGGGTGTAGGGCGGTGTATCCCTAATCGTACGTACGTAGTACGCGTTGAAAAACTTCTCTATCGTCTGATGACACATGAACCCCACATATAAGTATCTCTCAGTCGCAAGCATAGCTTCTGCGGTCTTCAGGTCGTATTCAGCGATGTCAACCCAATAAGACACTGATGCATCCAGACCACCCATTCGAAAGCACCTCCGTAGAAGCGTCACTCCAATTATGCACCATTATTCTACAAGGACACTTAGACGCCCCCCGGCATGCTGCCAGAGTCGTCCCAGCGCAATAGCCCGCAACAGATACCTGCTTTTCTAAAAGCGTTCCTACCCCTACACGCCGGGCAACCTTCGATAAGTTGCTACACAATCATCCAGTCCTTGGTTGTATAGCTTTCGGCGAAAGCCCAGGGGGCACACTGCGGGGCGGCGACCAAAGCTTGTCGCAGGGATGAAGCGTTTTCGGAGCCAAACACCCGTGCTTGAAAAGCAACTAAATATTAGACGTACCCATTAAAGACAGGCCGAAGTTGCCCTTTCCTGTGGATGTAGGCTAACCAATAACGCAAAAACTCATTGGTCTTACCTAAGCATGGTCATCCTATTTCTATTCTGGGTTCAACACCCGCGGCGTCATTCCTGCACAGACCATGCAACGTGCTACATACCCAGCAGGAAAAGACCGAGGTTGCAATGCCATGGCAATACGCCAGCATGGGGATCTAGAGAATAAGAAAAGGCTGCCGGAAATTGATCTGGGCCCTCCTTTGGCAAGGGACTGTGTGCCCGGGCATCTCGGGATCAAGCAGGATTCCGGACGTGTCCAAAGGCAAGAAACAAGAAGGATAACCCCCGCCTAGGACACCCTCCCCCTGGCAAGCCGGAACCCGGTGGCCTGCAGTACTACATCAACTCAGCCACGCCTCACTGCATCTTGAAGGACCGCCTGTAAGGCGAGGGCTATGTAAACACAAGGAGCTGTTTGAGGAGTAGAATACTGGCCGAGTCTATCGCAAAATGAAAGAGGTCTCCGGCATTCCATAATAGGGCGGCCGACTATACCACCCGGATGCCTGTCTGAATGATTTCTCGGGCCACTGGATTGGTTTCGGTGAAATCAGATACCAGGAACGGGTGTGGCTCAATCCGCATGTTTATGGCGCGGCGTAACTTTAGCAAAATGGCGGCCTACTTCCTTCATGGGGCGTTCTGAATTTGCTTATTATCCTTGCTTTCAGCTTCTCGATTTCCTGTATGCGTTCCGCGGTATACCCGGGCGTGCACTTCGGATCATGCCTCCGCGGGCACACCGCGGCAGGAATGGATGCATATAGGCATTGATTTTTCGGGGGAACGGACGAGTTCAAACCTTGAAACTGACTGATACCGTCACAAGTCCGCACCCCTTAAGTCCATTTTGACTTGGCCATTAACACTCGTCCACCATGGACATGTACTGGCGTTCACCAGTGAGGGCTACCGACTACGGAATGCTCCTTCACAGCTGAACGCGCTGAGAGAGTCTGGAGGAATGTGCTATCAACAGAATACCACTAACCCCACGGACTAGCCCAAAAGGGTACGAAGACCCAACCCCAGGCGCGGCAGTTAGCCCATGCACATTTTGGCCGCCGAACTATGCACTTTCTACTTGACAAACAGAACCTATGAGGCAATAACCGAACCTCTACCAGTTGCTCACAATGCCTGGAGCGAGTTCAATGTCTGTTCTAGGCAGCGCCATCAATCCATCTCCAGTAAAAATGCCAGCAGTCCGAAGGTGTTGCCTCCGAACCGCCGGCATATCCTCTTGGCTTAACCGGTCGCATTGTGAGCCCAGCATACTATTGAATGGCCTTCAGGTTCATCGCGTAGTCATATGAGATAGGCTCCTTCATCTGAGTAC
>JAKPFY010000300.1 GCA_029551185.1 Bacillota bacterium | reverse complement strand
AAAAACCAATCCGCGCTTCCTTCAATTCCTCGTGGTAAAGGTCAATCACATGCTCGGCAATCTTCACCACCTCATCACTCGCTTTTCTGAACTTTCCCATGATTGTAAAACCTCCTAAATCGCCCTAGAATCGACGTTTTTCACAGATAAGCACAAATAGACCAGAGTGCAGCCCGCTGCCGAAATCCCCCATGAAATTTCAGCCAGCAGACGTTTTACGCATTTAGCTTGCGGTAGCTTTCCATCTCTGCAATGACCGCTTCTGGATCATTACGCACAACCACACAAAAAAAACCTTCCATCTCTAACCTGTCAATCCATTGCTGTTGTTTCTGCTGCAATGGATTGCGCCCCACTTTCAATTCGATAAACATCCCATGGTATCCACCGCGCGCCACAGGCCAGAAGATATCTGGCACCCCAGCCTTCAACCCCGCTTCCATCCGCTGACCGGGCCGAAACTGACCATTCGGCACCGCGAAGACCAACGAATACTCAGGATAAAGCGCCGCCAGCATCGTACAGCGCTCGAAAACCACTGTCTGCATACAATGTTCAAGGTTCTCGATCCTCGCCGCTGCTGTGTTGCTGGGGGCCGGTGACAGGTCAATTCCATTTGCAACTGAGACGCTGCCCCGATTGATTAACTTTGTGAATTCCTCAGCCGACCACGCCATATGCCCTCCGATACTTCAAGCAGAAATCCAACGGTTGCCGATCCAAGTAGTTCTTCACGAATGCCGACTCGCCATGCTCTTCACACCGCCGCAAGTATTTGCAGATAAACTCCTCTGCGCTTTCATCGGTCCAGCGAACTCGGGGATTCTTTCGATGCTTCCAAAACTCGACAACCTCATCGCCGACTACCATCGGCTTACTGCCCTTGATCAGCTTGAGTGGAATCATTGGCTTACTCCCGGCGCAAATTGCGCCCCCCCATACTCACCCAGGCGCACGATTCCATGATTCGCTCTACAGTTCGCCCCCCGAATTGTGCAGCCATCTGTTGACCATTCAGGTTGGTTGTAATGAGCATTGGCAGCCCATTGTTGTGGCGATAATTGACTAACTGGTAGATGATTCGGCGGCGGTCATCGGTTTCTGCGCCATCCCGACTCTTGTCGCCAAGATCGTCCAACAGGATTACATCAACCTTTTGCGCCGCCTCTAGGCGTTCCAGGCTTGTGCCATCTCTGTAACCGCTCTGGATTGCGCCCACGAAGTCTGTAACCTCAATCCACAAACCGCTTTTCCCCTGCTCCAGGCTGTGGCGAATTGCCGGGGTCATCGTGCCAGTCTTTCCGCGGCCATAGTCGCCAGCGAGAACAAGCCCTGACTTGTAACGCTTGGTTACAGGGTCCTCGACATACCCAACAGTTATCCACTGCTCAACTGCATCGATTGCCGCTTTTTTCTCTGGCTCATTAATAGCGCGCTGCCTGATGCTATCAAGCGTAAAACTACGAAAATGGGCAGGAATACAGGCGCCCACAAAAAGCTTTTCCATATCTGCCTGTTTCTTTGCTACCGATTTTCGTTTCCAGTACTCAAGCACCCGTTGACCAGTGGCGCACTCACAAAAAATACATTCTTCCATGGAATAACCAGCATGTGGCGTCTTCCAGCCCTGGTAGCCGGTATCTGCGCACATTCGGCATTCATGCTGAGAGGTGCGCGTATTCGTCGTTGCTGACGGAGCCAGCGAGCTGCTGTTTACTGCTGAAACTATTTTCACTGCTTCTGAGATTGGTTCCATTGTTTTTTCCTTCCGCCTGCCAATTGCTCAAAATCCCCTTGATGTAGCTCAACTTGCGCTTGTCACGCCCCGCCTTTGCCGCCACCCCTATCGCATCTCGCCACCACCCAGGCGGATGTGAGCGCAGCCCGTATATCTCTTTGGCTAAAAGGGGCGTGATCTTTTCAATCTCGTTTTCGTAAATGGCACACATGGCATCGAATCCCGTGTCTGTCTTACGGAGCTTCGACACATCAGCCATCGATGAGATTGGTTCTGTTATTGGTTCTGGTGTTTTTTCCTCAACAGACACATCAGATGAGGATTCAGACGACGACGACAACGATGATTCCGCTGTAGTAGTAGTCGTTGTCTTTAATGGTTCTATGGTTATTGGTTCTATGGTTATTGGTTGAACGGATTTACGGGAGAGGCTGTCCCCTTTCTGTCCCCTTTTGGGCATGTCTGTGTCCCCTTTCTGTCCCCTTTCTGTCCCCTTTTCATCCTCTTTTAGGGACGCCATGTCCTCTTTTAATGACTGTATGTCCTCTTTTAGGGACTGTATGTCCTCTTTTAGGGACTGTATTACGGCAACAAAAGAGGACAATGGGGGCGTGGTGTCCTCTTTTGTTGAAAGGGGGACAAAAGGGGACATGCTTTGTCCTGATAGCTGAGCGGGACTAAATAGCAGCTTGTAGGTGGTGTAATGCCCCTTGCCAACACCCTGTGTTACTGCCACAATCTTTTTATTGACCAAGCGTTCCAGGACGCGCCGCAAGTGTCGTTCAGAAATGCGGCTTTCCTTTGCGAGCAGACGATTGCCGGGCCAGGCTATCCCCGTCTCGTCGTCTGCGTGCTCCGCAATCGCGACAAGAAGAGCGTGCTCAAGTGCATCTAACCCTTCAAGTTCCATCTCTGCCCGAACATACCTTCTGCCCATATCTATTCCTCACTGCATTTGTGTTTTCAATTCATGTGCTGGCGTCAACACTTCGTCACTCGTATTCAACACACCGTTCATAGCCACCAGAAGATTGAACATGTAGACCGCTATTCGATGTGCGCTTGAACCTCGAATCGACCGCTCGCCAAGCTCTCTGGACTCTTCAAACATGCGCAGCATCAACGCCTTGCACGTCACCTGATCGTCAAAGTTCAAAACCAATGCTTGCTGACTGGCGGGCATTTGCTCTGTGGTAAAATTGTGCGTGACATACTCGCCTCCTATTAGGCTTGTGTGTTGTGAGCAGTGTGACGGTCGAGGTCGCACTGCTCTTTTTATTGGGTAAAAATAAACTCGGTGACTCTTGGCTGT
>JAKPFY010000299.1 GCA_029551185.1 Bacillota bacterium | reverse complement strand
CGGTATGCGCTTTCCGGTATTAGACAGCCTGCCAACACGTACTATGACGACACAAAATGGTTCCACTCATTCTCACACTTGACATGCTAACCAACCTGGTGCATTAAGCAGCTTGAACCGGAACCGTGTGAATTGCCCGGTTTGAGGGATGAAAATTCGATTGCCTAGGCCGACCCGTGACAGCGTTTGTCGAGTTTAAGAGCATCTATAATGGATTTGCTTCAATGATGTCGCAGCTTTTGTTGTTGTCGGCCATCTGAAGACATATCCAAGTCTGATGCACCTTCTGGGGCTGATGGGTACTGCCACAAGTGTAACTCGTCTAGTGAGGCTGTGAGATGATTCATACTTTCTGTAACGATTAGGGGGGATTGCATGCTCATAGAGAACCTAATTAGGATTGGAAGGCCCTTCGTTCAGGGCGGGTTGCCGCCAGGAGAGATTATCAAGCAGATTACCGATGTAGCGGAGCCCACGGCAAGGAATTTCCTTTCACGGGTCTGGGTGGTGGAGATTGATCGCAGGGACGGACAATTCCGAACGGGGCGTCTTCATGTGCAAGAATGGGGCAGCTATCAGGCAAGTGGCAAATCCTCTAAGGAGGTCTTCGAGCCAGATCTTGATCGTGCGGTTGGTGCGCCTTTCGTTCTCCCAAAGGGTGGCAACCCTCTCTTGCCTCAGGGGAGATACGGCTTGCCAGTGTATCCCATATACGACCGGACGGTGAGGGAAATAATGGACGCCGAGCGTGATGAGGCTATTGAGCTTTGCTCGTCATTTCTGTCATCTCGCATCGAAAGAACCTCGGGGTTTGAGCTTTCGGAGTCGGAAATAGCGGCGGTTGGCTGTCAGATGGCTGATGGGATCAGATCTACTTGTGTGGAGGACAACGTTAAGGCACTGGGCCTTATCATTCTAGCAGAGTCAACGGAAAATGGCCCTTTTGGCCGAG
The DNA here is from genome assembly GCA_029551185.1 of Bacillota bacterium. Lineage (GTDB taxonomy): Bacteria > Bacillota > SHA-98 > UBA4971 > UBA4971 > UBA4971. Next base: position 3,746 of record JAKPFY010000299.1, on the reverse strand, counting down.
AAGATTTCCTGCCTTCTGGAAATCCTCATCTTGCATATGTTGGCCCTTCTGTTTTGGAAGAAGGCAAACATATCATATCTAGGTTGGACAGGTGTGTTGAACCGTTTTGGGAGGCCAAGATAGAAGAGGGAGTCGAAGGAGGTGAACGGGTTGGGCCAGATGCTGTATGCTTCTTCTGCGACAACGTTGGTAGGACAATATCTGCCTACTGTAAGGCTTGGCCTTGGATGACTCCAACCTGGGAGTTTCCATTTCCCGCATCGTGGATTTCGAGAAGATCAAGATCCTCCGGCATTGATCACATGGTGGAGGGCATTGCTCTGTGCGAGGAGTGCTACAAGGCGTTGTTTTACGGTGCAAGCATCTTCCTCAAGTTGTCTACGCCGATGGATACGTGGCTTACTCGAGAGCTCTTCTCGCCTGTCACAAGCGCAGGCGGGAGAGAGACTTCAAGGGAGAGAGGAAAAGTTGAGCCAATCTACGGCAGCGCGATAGCCCTCCCGATTCTGGATATGTCTTTCGACGATCCAGACGATCGCGAGGAATTTGTTGAAGCAATCTCCTACATGCTCACACAGTCTGATGGTCATGGAGCAGATATGCATTTGAGTTCTATTGCCGGTCTGGAAGTTTTTATTCCCGAACAACTGAGCAAAGATGATTTTAGAATAAGCATCATGTATTTCAGCGGTAACGTGTCCCAGGGGAATGTGCACCTCAGAGCTACCATAGAAGATGTATTGCCATCAACAGCCCGTCTGCTTACCAGGCTGGTGAGGGAAATAGGCGATATTTCCTTGGACATTGCGCGGGCAGTGCGATCTAGGGACATATCCGATAAGGAATCGGCATTTCTTAAGTCCAGGTATTCCTCATTGCCATACCTTCTTACAATGGCTTATGGAGGCCCTTACCTTTGGGATACACTTTCTTCTGCGTTGCACAGAGCCGATCTTAGCTATCCAAGATTTGTTTCGAACAGTGCTATTAGGATGGGGCAACTGGCACGTCAATTGCCTGATAGTAGGGATGTCTTTAAAGACGAAGTCATATTCTATCTTACATTCCGCGAGTTTCTCAGGCTTTACCGGGAGAAAATCATGGTAACAGAGAGAGGGGGAGCGTACATCGGCATGCGAAACTGGAGAACGCTCTTGGATATGATGTCCAAGGAATTGCCAACGGATATGTGCTTTAAAAACGTTGAAGAGCTTGGTTTTGGATGTGGGTACCTCACGGGGGTGTTTGCAAGACAGTATTGGGCGGCAACCAAATTCGGAGACAGCGGGAAAGACTACCTAAAGCATCGTGTCATGACATTTGGAACAGATCTCAGTCCGGATGTTCTTCACAAGCGTGGTCTTGGTCGCATGGAAGAAGTGGCCAGAAGGGTAAATATGCATCTATCCGAAGACTTCAGAATTAGGTTGGGGATTGTACTTGCTGAGTATGCCAGGATGGAAGACGATGTAAGCAGCGATCGTCATGGCTTCATGGCAGCTTTCTGGTCCGGTTATAACTTGTCATCAGTTGCGGCGCAGGAAAAGCGCAGTGCTTCGGAATCCTTGACATAGAGAGCAAAGCGTGAGAGGAGAGAAGACTTATGTCAGTAAGAAATGGCGAAATACTTTTTGTCAAGTGTGTGAAGGACGGCATCCCCAATAGGGATCCACTGAATGAGAGCGATGCCAGACGGATCTTCGGTGAAGATGATGGTAGGATATCTCTTTCCGATGTGAGTATGAAGCGAGATGTTCGAGATTACGTTCAGGCGAAGTATCCAGACGGAGGCGACGACAAGCAGCACTTCATTTTTTGTCGCGAGGAGAGGCGCGACGATGGTAAGCTAATGGGTCGAGAGAGCTTAGCTCGGAGTATCATTGAAAGGGCCAACCTTGAGGATAAGGCGACCGTTAAGGATGCGCTGATGAAGGCTGCTTTCGATGTTCGGGTATTTGGAGCCGTCTACAGTGTGAAAAAAGAGGCATTTAATCAGACCGGTCCTGTGCAATTCGGCTGGGCACATTCGCTTCATCCAGTCGAAACGAAATATGTACAGGGAACCGTCGTGATGCCAAGCGAGGACGTCAAAGCGACCGAGACAGGTGAAGAAGGCGGCAAAGGACAAGGCACGATATGGACGAGCTATACTTTGCCGTTTGCGGTCTTTATCATGCCTGGAGTGATCAATGCAACAATCGGCAAAGACACAGGACTGTCAGCGTCTGATGTGGATTTGCTTCTGGAAGCTCTCTGGCTGGGCACTTTGCACCGACAGGCAAGAGGCCGCGGACTACAACAGCCAGTCTTTATGTTGCACGTTGAATACGATGATCCGTTTTTCAGGCTCGGCTACCTTGAGGATTATGTCAAGCTGGAGCCTGAAAGGGATGTATGGCTCGGAGGTAATCCCCCGACGGCTCTAACGGATGTGTCGCTAGATGTTACAAAGCTTGCGGATGTGCTTAATGGATGCAACCGAATTGCCAGGGTGCGGAGCTGGGTTGGGACAAGAGCGAACATCATTGGGGATATTCCAGGGGAAGTCTGCAACTTTTAGTGGATGTAAGGGGGCAGGTTAGGTTGAAGGTTCTTTCATTTGACCTGCGGGGTGATGTTGGCCATTTCCGTCGGCCTGATACTACCGTAACTCACGCTACATATCCGTTTATTACGCGGACCGTTCTCGCAGGGCTTTGCGCCTCTGTTATCGGGCGAGAGTCGCTGGACGGAGACAACTTTATGGGCATTCAACTGCTATCGAGGGCAAGGACCGTAGTGCAACAGATGTCGATGCTTGGAAAGGGCTGGTTAGGCAGCTCTAGCGGAACATTTAATAGACCTACGTCAATTGAACTAGTCGTGTCACCAAACTACAGGATCTACTATACGGGTCCCTATTTACAAGAATTGTTTGATATGATATCCACTGGCAGAAGTGTATTTCATACTTATCTTGGCAGCGCATATTGCCTTACGTTTCCTCACAATGCTAGGCTCAGCGACTTAGAACGCATAGATCCTCATCCGTATACAGCTGTTGAATCTGCCACTGTAGTTCCAACCCAGGCTATTCGAGAGCTTGTATTTACGGATGGCGCCGAATACGGCAGAGTCGGTGGGATGCAATATCAGCGAATAGGAGACAGGAGTTTCGAAGGGACGGTCAACGTGATTTATGAGGTCAATGGTGGATCAGTGGTGTTCAGGAGTGTTGAATCCAGAAAGCGTGATGAGAAGCCATATATGATCCTTGCCCTTGACGAGTCGAGAGTTGTGACTCTTTGGTGACTAGCGAGTATGATGCGTGCGTAGAAGTGTTTGTATGATGTTGTCAGTCTGTAGGGATGGATGGTCATGAGACTTATTCGTTTTGAAAAGTGCATTGCAAGGCCAGATAATGCAGATGGGTCCAAGAACATGCTTACAGATCATCTGGTGGCCACAGCGTTTGGTTGGGGCGATCCGTCTAGTCAAACCCTGACTTCTCTCAACTTTCTCGGCGGTCTGCTTCACGACGCGGGAAAAGCTAGATGGAGATGGCAGCGGTATATAGGAGATCGCCAGAGCGGTGGAAGGAGCTTTCCATCCGTTAATCACGCACCCCTTGGCTCTGCTGTTTTCATGTATGCTGCTTCCAAACTTGTGGCCACTTGGGATCTTCGCCGCGAGGAGCTTTGGGAGGCGCGACGCCAAATCCTCCGAATTTCGCGAGACATATATGATCACCATGGCGAGCTGGGCGA